>SFEP01000093.1 GCA_004557185.1 Bacteroidales bacterium | reverse complement strand
ATCAGCAACCCGCACGTATGTGGAAATTGCTTATTTATCTTCTTCCGATCATCCTTTTGCCTGATGTGCTCATCGGGCTTGCGCACTTGCGTCACGCTCCCCAGTTGTGGCGCATTTTGCTTTTATGCGTCCCCACGCTTGTGCTGCTCGTGCTGCTGCTCCTGCAGTTGCTCGGTGTGCACGAAGCCTGGGTGCTGCGCCTTTCGTTTGCGCTCATGCTGCTGGTGGTGTTGCCCAAGGTGGCCTTCCTGCTGGTCGACGGTGCGGGCTGGCTCTTGGGGCTGGCCTGCCGGCAGACTGTGGTGGCGCAGTGGGGAACGCGGGTAGCCCTCGTGCTGGCCGTAGCGCTGGCGCTGGTGCAAACGTATGGCCTGACGTGGGGCTGGCAACGCTTGCAGACGGTGCGGCACGACGTACCTGTGGCCGGACTGCCGCAAGCCTTCGGCGGCTATCGCGTGGTGCACCTCTCCGACCTGCATGTGGGCACATTCGCCGCGCACCCCGAGTTTCTGGAACGTGTGGTGGACAGCGTCAATGCCCTGCGGCCCGACCTCATTCTCTTTACGGGCGATATGGTGAACCATGAAACCGACGAAATCCGCCCCTTCCTCGCCACCCTCAGCCGTTTGCATGCCAAGGACGGCGTGCTCTCTGTGTTGGGAAACCACGACTATCAGGTCTACTCACACCGCTTCACCCTGCGCCAGCGTGCCGAGCAGGTGCAGGCACTCATAGCCCTGCAGCAGAGCATGGGCTGGACGGTGCTATGCAGTGAGCACCGCGCCATCACCCGCGGCACCGACACGCTCTATGTGGCCGGCGTGCAGAACGTCAGCCATCCGCCCTATCCCTCGCACGGCCGTTTGGCCGATGCCTTGCGCGGCATTCCCGCCACAGACTGCACGCTGCTCCTCACGCACGACCCCTGGCACTGGCGGCACGGCGTGGTGCACCACACGCAGGTAGCGCTCACCCTCTCAGGCCACACGCATGCCATGCAGTTCCGCGTGGGCAGTTTCTCACCCGTCAAGTGGATTTCACCCGAGTGGGGCGGCCTCTACACGCAGAACCGTCAGCGCCTCTTCGTCAGCACGGGCATTGGCGCGGTCGTGCCCTATCGCATCGGCGCTTGGCCGCAAATTGACCTGCTTGTGCTGCAGCCTGACAAGTAGGGAGGGTTGTGAAAATTAGGAACTAAAAGAACAGGATATGATACTCAACAGTTTACACGACGCCCCAACCGTCTACCACCTGCATCCCCTCTTTCGGCAGGCGTTCGAATACATTTTCAACCACAGCCTGCGACAAGCCCCTGCGGGCCGCATCACGCTCATTCCCGAGCAGCTCTTCATCAACGTGGACGATGCCACGCTGCGCTCCCGCCAGGAGCAGAAACTCGAGGTGCATCGCCGTTACGTCGACATCCACGTGCCCCTGAGCGGCGAGGAAACGGTGGGTTGGACGGCTCTGCATTCGCTCACCACGCACCCTGATGAACCCTTCAACGAGGCATCCGACTTCGCGCTCTACTCCGAACCCGCCGCCACCTACTTCACCGTGCGGCCGGGCGAGTTCTACATCATGTATCCCGAGGATGCCCATGCGCCCATCATTGGAAGCGGCACGTTGCGCAAGCTCGTTGTGAAGGTGCTGCTCGACGTGTGAGGCGGCTGCCGCCCTTTCTCTACAAATCACAGCCAAGCGGGCTGAAGGTCAAGCAAAGGTTTGACTTTCAGCCCGCTTTGTGTGTGCAGATGCCTGTGGCTTATGCCTGGGTGCTGCTGTTGGTTTTCGGCGTGAGGCTGCGCACCAGATAGTAGAAGATGTGTGCTGCGCCAAACAGCGAGGCTATCCACAGCATGGTGAGGTCGGCGTCCCAGCCTGCCGTCGTCTGGTGCCAGAGCCCCGTCATGATGCACAGGAAACCCAGTCCTACAGCTATGCCGCTGAGCACCGTCTGTCCGTGGCGGCGCACCGTGCCTTCGCCTATTTTGCTGTGCACCACGCCGTAGTGAGCGTAAATGTCGATGCCCAGCAGCATCCACATCACCAAGCGTATCCAAGTGTCGGCTGGCAGGAAGAGCATCATGCCCACGCAGCAGAGCACACCGGCCGCAGGCACAAAGGGCACAAGGGGCGTACGGAAACTGCGGGGTGCATTGGGCTGCGTGTGGCGCACCACAATCACGCCGAGGCACACCAGTGCAAAGGCAAAGAGGGTGCCTATGCTCGTCATTTCGCCCGCAATGCCCGGTGGCACCGTGCCGCTGAGGGCCGTGATCATCACCATAAAGAGCAGGTTGCTGCGGGCAGGTGTGCGCCACTTGCTGTGCAGGTGTGAGAAGAGGGGCGGCAGCAGTCCGTCGCGGCTCATGCTGAAGAAGACGCGGCTCTGCGCCATGAGCATCACCAGCACCACGCTGGCGTAGCCCAGGAGTATGGCCACAATGATGCCGCGGTTCAGCCACGGGTAGGCGGGGTGCACCACGCCGTCGGCCCCCACAGGCCCCATGTGGGCCACAGCGGTGGCGGCAGGCGCAATGCTGTCGGCGCCAATGTAGTCGGTGTAGTGCGTCACACCCGTCATGACAAAGGCAAAGAGCATGTAGAGCACGGTGCACACAAAGAGGGAGCCGAGGATGCCGATGGGCATGTTGCGGCGCGGATTTTTCGTTTCCTGAGCAGCCGTACTCACAGCGTCGAAGCCGATGTAGGCAAAGAACACGATGGCCGCGCCGCGCAGAATGCCGCTCCAGCCATACGCACCGAATGTGCCTGTGTTTTCAGGAATGAAAGGCGTGAGGTTCTCCGAGCGCACATACATCATGCCTATCACAATGAAGGCCAGCACCACGGCCACTTTCAGTATCACCATCAGGTCGTTGAAGAGCGAACTCCCCTTCGTGCCGCGCATCAGGATGAGTGAGAGCACCGTGACCAGCACCATGGCGGGCAGGTTGATGAGGCCGCCGTCGGCATAGCAGGCCGTCAGTTCCTGGGGCAGGGCATAACCTATGTCGGCCATCATCACGCAGAAGTAGCGGCTCCACGACACGCTCACGGCCACGGCCGCCACGGCGTATTCCAGCACGAGGTCCCAGCCAATGATCCAGGCCACCAGTTCGCCCATCGTGAAGTAGGAGTAGGTGTAGGCACTGCCCGAGATGGGCAGCATCGAGGCGAACTCGGCGTAACACAGACCGGCAAATGCGCAGGCTACGGCTGCAATGGCAAAACTGATGACGATGGCCGGACCCGTGTGCTCGCCGGCTACGATGCCCGTAACCGAGAAGAGGCCCGCGCCAATGATGACACCCACGCCCATGGCAATGAGCGCGCCGGGGCCGAGCACGCGCTTCAAGCCCGTGCCGCCTTCATTCTCAGCCTCGCGCAGCAGGCTCTCTGAAGATTTCCTGATAAACAATCCCATAACTTTTAGTCTTCGTTGTGTTGGTTGTATGGCTGCAAAGGTAGCAATATGTTTTCTATAATTCCCTGCGAATGTGAGAATGTTATGATGTCTATGAAAAATCCGTTCTTCCTGCCTTCTTTTTATGAAGGCCTGCCACCCTGCGTTCACGGGGATAGAGGGCGTAGAAAATAGATGCCGTGTGAGAAATATTCCCCGCTGTGTCAGAAAATTTTCAAGCGTTGAAAATTTTTTTCCAAGCCGTGAAAAAATTTTTTCAAGCGTTGAAAAATTATTTTCAAGCGTTGGAAAAATATTTTCACGGCTTGGATTTTTTTTGAGAAAGCATCTCGGCGTCACGATGTGCGTTCCCGAAAGAGGAGGGCGTAGGTGCGGAGCGGACAACCGTTATCTGATTACACCGCCGAGCTTTTATCTTCATAGAGGGGTGTTCAGCCGATCGTTTCAGCGTGTTTTAAGTTGGCGTATTGGGAAAGGATTAGCTCCGGTCCGCATGGAGGCCGACTTTCAGCCGTAACCATCCGAAACAAGCCGGCTTGACATGGCCGAAAAAAGAAATCGCAGGGGATTATCCTTGCGATTTCTTGTAGTAATAAGGCAACATCTCTCTG
>SFEP01000040.1 GCA_004557185.1 Bacteroidales bacterium | reverse complement strand
ACGGTGTTGGAAAATGAAACCTTTCCTGCTATTAGGAGGTATAATCTTCTTGACATTATCTATGTATATAACACCCTCACTATCATTCGTCTCAACAACAAATGCCTTCTGTGTATGCCCTATTGATTTCACCAAATCAGAGATGATACTATTATACTCTTCCCTAACCTTCAATAAGTCACTCTCCGTATAGACAAGCCTCTCCTCGTGGTCAGCAAGTCTATCATTCTGCTCAGTCTGCTCGGTCTTTATTTCCTGCATAGTGGTGTTAATCTGAGCGATACTATTGCCATGCCCGTCCTGAACCTCCTTTACGTGGTCAAGTTCTGCATTTATCTTGGATATGCTGGTAGTGTTCGCAGCGACCTTACCTTCCAACGCAGACAGGTCTGGACTTTCACCAGGTGTCGCAGCCCCACCGCCTGAGAGGATTTCCAAGTTCGCCGTACCCAAATCAACACTCTCCACCTGCAAGTCGCCGCCTGTGAAGTCAGCCTCTTCGGGTGAAGTTCTTACAAGTTTGAAGGCACGGATAGCGTCGACAACGTTTTGGCCGGGCTTGCCCTTGTTTTCCCATAATGTGAGTGAATACTCGCCTACCACTGTTTGCTCATAGCCGTAATAGGTCATGGTTAGGACATTGCCCTCTATGCTGTAAGGAATGCTAATTACTTTACCGATGGGGGATTTGAGCTCGAGCGTGAGGTCGCGGCCTTCCAAGGGTATGGCTGCGCCGTCTGTCGTAATTGCCCATCTCAGGCGAATGTCCTTACCAATTCTTATGTGCTTCATGGGTTCCATATATATATATTATGCGTTATCGGTTATCCAATCTTCTGCATTATAGGATATGTCCAGCGGTTCGTCAATGCTTATCATGAAGTAAAGCCCTGTGCAGCCGTCGAGGAATGTGCCGCCGAGTTCGTTGCTTCGTACTTCGTCGAGGCGTAGGCTTGCTTCGGTTTCGTTCGCTATGCGCTCGGCGTCGTGCAGCATGCCAGAGAGCAACTGGTTCATCAGGGCGCGGCACTCGTTGATTGCGGCGGCGTAGGAGGCTGCGTTGCCGAGTTCGTAGCGGGAGAGGATAAACACGGTGGCCACACGGCGGGCGCTCCACGATTGGCCGTTGTAGGTAGTGTTGCCCTGGGTGACGTCGCTCACGCAAACGAAGCGTGTAGCGTCGCGCATATCACTTAGCATGCCCTCGAGGGCTTGCACTCCGCTGCATGTGCTAAATGTGAAGCCGCGCCCTGTGGCCAGGCGGTTAATCGCTACGAGGTGCTTCAGGTAGGCGATGATGTTAAAGCGTTCCATAGGGCTATTTGTTCTTATAGAGTTTATCCAGTTCCTGCGCGTCGTGGGCTTTGGCGTCCAGTTCTGCGAGGGCGTCGTTCGTCATGGCTGCCAGCACGGCGTCGGTCTTGGTTACGTCGCCAGCGGTGAGGGCGCGGATTTGCGCTTGCATGATGGCGCGCATGTCGGGCGGTTCTGCGCCTGCCTGCGATGGTCGAAACAGGTGCGGGTATTCACGCGCCTGCCATGATTTGAGGCCGGCGTACCACACAATGAACGCCGGCACAAGCCACGGCCAGCGCTGCACCCATTCGGTGGTGCGGCCGTAAACCACGCCGATGGCAAGGTGCAGGGCTTCGGGGGCGCGGCTTATCAAGTAGCCTTGGTAGTAGTTCTCGAGTTGAAGGTAGTCCCTGAAATGCACGCCGTGCAGGTATTCGTTGCAGGGGGCGGAGTCGTCGACGGTGGGGAGCGGCACGGGGTTCTGCGGCGTTTCCCCCACCCAGTCAAGCACGCGTATAGCCGCGGCCAGCGTGTCGGGCGTCAGTTGCATGGTTTGCTGTTTGCGGGCGTAATGGGTGGCAAGCAGGGCGGCGGCGTCCTCGGGCTGCACGTCTTTGCGCGCCATAAGCGAGTAAAGCAGCATGCGGGCGGCGGGGGTGCAGGCCTCCCAACTGGTGGGGAGGGTTAAGGTGGTGGCGGGGCGGCGTATCATGGCGGCTATATATATATATTAGGAGAAGAAGCAGGGGTCGTCCTTTTTGTTCGTATAGCGCGGGGTGTGAAAGGCTGCATACTGGCTGCTGGCCTTGTATTCGGGCACCAGTTCGGCGGTGCGGTTCAAGACGTCCTGCAATTGCTTGGCGGCCTGTGCAAGGGCTTTGCGCTGCGGGGCGTCGCCACGGCGGCGGTGTGCTATGATGGCCGTAATGTGCTGCATAGCGGCCTCGTGGATAGCGTCGATGGCGGCAAGGCGCTCGGGGGCTTCGTCGTCGGTGCGTTCAGTGATGCGCTGCACAAGGAGTCTATAAAGTTCGTCTCCTAACACACCCCGCACGTGCATTTCGGCTTCGGCGATGTCTGGCAGAAGGCTGCGGTACTCGTCCACGTTGAGCGGTCGGCCCGTGGTTACGCTGATGCCGCGCTGGGTGAGCACGAAGGGCGCCCAGCACAGGGTGCGCGGTGCGTGGTTCGTGGCGAACTTTACGCCCTGCGCTGCCATGAAGTAGAGAAGGCGGTCGCGGTGCAGGGTGTATTGAAGTAGGAGTTCCTGGCGGAGTGCCTGCACGCGGTGCGGACTTGCGGGCGCTATGTTTTGGTTGCTCACAATACCGAAACCGTTAGGCGTGGCGACGAGGTCAAGCAGCGGCACGCAGTCGTACGCCCCTTTGCAACATGCAGCGCGGGCGGCGTGCAGCATCAGTTCCTCGGTGGCGTCGTCGGGTTCTGCCATGTAGCCCTTGAGCGTATCGAGGGCGGCCTCAATGTAGGTGCGGCAACTTTCGTAGACTTTGCCCGTGGGCTCTCTGAGGGCTACGACGGTCTCGTTGAAAAGTTCAATGCTTATCATGGCTTCACGATTTTAGCGTCCTTGTGTTGGTCGAGGGTTGTTAATTGTATCATAGGCAGCGAAACCTCTACGTCCATTCCATTGTAGTGCGCGGCGAGGCGGTACGGGGCAAGCAGTATGTCGTGGAAGGCGATTTCGAGTGCTTGCTTCATTACGAACAATTCGCGCTTGTCGCTGCCTGAATTGTTCGATTGCGATTTTCCGGGCACGGCGCCTACGAGGTTGGGGTGTATATTGTCCGAGTAGCAAATGGTGTTGCTGGCGGCCTGTACGTCCTCGTTCCAGTCACCTCCCTCCTTGCCGCCGGGGCTGGCAATGGCCGAAATGCGTATGTCGTGCACCTCGTTGCCGTCGGGGTTGACGTAATAACCGCTTATCCATGCCTTGCCTGCGTTTTCAATGCCGCAAACAAAATCTCGTATGCGCTTCTTCTCCTCGTCCACGCGTTCTTGCATTTTCACGGGGTCGGTAATGCCCTCTTCCATGCAGATGCGCTCCCAGTAGTTGCGCTCAATTTCCACGTGGTATTTCACCGTTACCGTGTTACGCAGTTTGGCGCGCTTGCCGGCGCTAATCATGCGTTTCTCGTCGTACGAACCTCCGCGCAGCATAGCCGTCCAGTAGGGAGTGGGATAGTATTGCCTTCCTGCGGTAGGGAAACGCAGAAGCATGGCAAATTTGCGGTCACGCGTCGGGCGGGCTCCTTGCACGGGCTGCATACTGGCGGCGTCCAGTCCGAGGCGGCGGCAAAGGTCTCCCAGGGGGTCGGTTTCGTCAAGTAGCGGAATGCGCTCCACGCCGCTCACCAGTTCCATGTTGTCCTGCCAGTTCGCATAATAAATGTAACGCACACGGCCGCGGCGGTCGGCTTCCTGAAGGCGCACGTGGCAGGCGTCCTTGTGGATTATTCGGTTAATGTGGCGGCCGTCGCGGCTTAATATCAAGACAACGCAGGCATAGTAGTAGTATTTTATATCTGTCATTTGCTCCAGAAGGAGTAGGGGCAAATTCTGGCGGCGCAGCCATGCCAGCACGGCGGTGTCAACCACGGGAGCGCCGGCAAGGGTGGTGAAGCGCGGGCCGGCTCCGTAACAAGTCAACACATTAAAGAGCTTGTTTTGCGCCGTCACCTCGTCGGCGCCCACAAGGTCGATAAGCCGGTAGGGCAATTGGTTGTCGGCGCCGAACGGCACGTAGTTCTCCTTTTCGTAACCAGGCACGGGGCGCGTTTGCACGCGGCCGCTCGGCCCGCTCATTACGGAGGTGGTGTCTCCGACTTCCTGCACCGCCATTTGGTACGGCGTGCCGGGGAGGTCGTAAAGGCTAATGTCTTGGTTCTTCATATAGATAATGGATTTACCAATAAATCGTGTGGCCGTCAATCTCAAACAAAGTAACGTCTCTGAACTCTCGCACTTGTCCGCTTTCTGCCAGCCGTACGCGGTGCGTGCCGCCACGGTGCCAGCCGCTTGTGCAAATGCACTGGCGGTATGAGAGGATGTCCCCCGTGCTCAACTTCCATAAGCGTAGGTCGTGGTGCTTGCCGTCCTCAAGGAGGGCAAAGGCATCTTTCAGGTGTATGGGGCGTGGCGTCATATATTACTAAGCGAAAGAGTTATCAAAAATGGCGGGGGTGGTGTCGTAGGTCAAGCCGTCGCCGTCGTCGATGAGCGGATAGGGCTGGCAGTATTGCAGGCTCAGCGTGGCCTCCAAGGGTTCGCCTGGTGCTGCTTGTGCCTTGTGTTCGGCGGCGGACACGAAGATGGGTGTGCGCTCTCCGTTCTTACCGACCAACCAAATTTTGTGTGCTCGGCAAAGGTCCTGCACGGCGGCGGCGCTGCGCCACTGCATAGGCCCCGTGGCTGCCTTGATGGTGGGCACGTCGTTCACCTGCAGCGTGCGCACCGTGCCGCCTACGGTGGCGGTGGTGTAGTCGTATTTATGCTCCACGACGCTCTCTCCGAACAAATAGAGCGTGTCGTCGTAACCGAAAGCGTTAATGAACTCCACACGCAGCGGGTCGAGGTTAGCAGCGCCCACGTGCTGCACGTGCAGGGTGTACACCCTCAGGCCGAGGCGGTGCTGCACGGCCGAAAGCACCAAGTCGGCTGCTTCGGCCTGCAACCCACCGACCATAATGGCGATGCCCTCGTCGGGGTTGAACACGTGGGAGCCTTGGTCGTCGTCCATGTCAATTGTCGCGTCGTCCGCCAACTCCACGCGGCGGCTCTCGCCCGTCTTGGTGTTTACGAAGTAGTAGGTGGTGTAGGGTGCGCAGTATTCGGAGTCGTCACCGGCGCCACAAGCCCAGTGCAGCTCACAGGGTTCAAGCGCCACGTCGGCGGGCACGGTGCGCTCATTGCCCAGAAGCAGGAAGGAATGTTTGCACCAATCCCTGCACGGCGTCGGTGTGTAGCCGTCAAATAAGAGCACACGTTTGCTGCCTTGCAGGGTTAGCTCCGTGCCCTCGCCGCCAGCGCCTACAAGCACGTCAAGCATGATGTAATCGGCAGGTAGCGTGCCGTCGTGCATGCAGTCTATGAGCATGCGGTCTACACGCGTCATGATGGCCTTGCCGTCGTAGTCGGTGTAGAGCGTGGCCTCGTACGACCACGCACCGACGACTTGCAGACGTACGCGTACCTCTTTGTAGCGGTCGCCGTGCACGGTCAGCGTGGCCAGGTCAGAAGGCCAGCACATGCTCTGCGAGGGGAGGGTAATTGTAGGTGCTGCCATGGTTGAGGGGTTAAGGTTATTCTTTCCGTATCTTGAAAAATATAAGCACCACTATCATTGTGCCTATTACACCTATGAGAATGCCCCACCGTACGGCGCTTTTCAGGGAGGGCTTGTGTTCGGCCGTAACGGTCGTGCCCGTGGCCTGCACGCTTTCGTCGGTGCGGTGGGTTGTGGTGGCTGCCTCGGTGGCGGTGGTAGCGGCATGCTGCCATTGGTGCGCGGCGCGGGTTGTCTGCGTGGTCATTTGCCAAAGCACGGTGTCGGCCCCGCGGTGCACTATCATTCCCTGCACGGTGGTGCGCGCGGTGTCGTGCTGCGCGGCGCGCGTGGCCAGTGTGTCGGCCTTGATGGAGCGCAATGCTTCGAAACATTCGCTGGTGCGGGTGGTGTCGGCCGTGGCCTTCACGGTGCTGCGGTGGTGGCTGCATGCGGCGGCCAGAAGCAGGCAAAGGGTGAGTAGCAGTAGGCGGTGCATCATACTTTTTTGTATAGTTGGAAATCCTTACAGCCCCACATGACGAAAGCGCGCCCCCACCCGCCACGGGCGTAAACCAAATACCGTTGGCAACTGCTCTTACGGGGGCATTCCTCGTTGTGGCAAAGTTCGAAATCGTAGTGCGCCATACTTAATAGCCGTTTTGTGGTTCACGTTGTGCGCAGCGCGGCCGTATGCAGCGGTAACGTTGCAGCTCCAACTCCACTTGTGCCTTTTGGCGGGTCAATTCCAGTACCTGTGCGTTGAGTTCACGCACCACCTTCGTCTGGTCTGCAAACCGCTCTTCTTTGTCACGCAGCTGCAGTTGCAGAAATTCGGTGGTGTCCTTCAACACGCCCAGCTCCGCTGCGTCGGCTTCGGCATCTACCTTACGCCTGTACTCCTTGCGACCTATGAAGAATTTGGCCGCCTCTACACCGCCCACGGCGGCAAAGGCTGCACTCGCAGTTGTGATGAGTGTAATGATGTCCATATAAGGCTTAAGGTATTAGGCCGCGTCGGCGGCATTCATTAAGGAGTTGTTCGTCGGTAGCGGATCGCAGGCGTGGGTTCGGTGTACGTCCGGCCACCTCGTTATGGCATTCTTTGCAGTAGAAGGAGAGGCCGTCGGGGCGGTTACCGTCCTTATAGAATGCCTCCGCGGGCAATTGCCGCATGCACTTTCTGCAAGTTTTGCTAACAGTTTCGTACTGCATCTTTTGCGCTCAAAATTGTACAGTTCTGTACATGCACATGTACACTTCTGTACATGCACATGTACACTACTGTACATGCACATGTACAGTACTGTACAATTTAGGCCTCAAGGTCAGGGGCTCCTTCACAATCCACGTCGCTGACGTGCTTGTACTTCGTGAAGCTTACGAAAGCGGGGGAGAGTTCTTTCTCAAGCGTAGCGCTGGGCGTGAACTTCACGCGCACGCGCTTGATGTTTCGAACGGTCAGGTCTTCGGCCTTGTCCATACCCTTGCAGGCGATGGTGGGGCGGAACGAACCGAGGTCGCCCAGACGTACGCTGTGGCCTGCCTTGATTTGTTCGCGCACCTCATACTGCAACGCGTCGAGAACGGCCTTGATGTCGGCACTGCTCACGGTGCTGGTGCGCTCAATGCGGGCGGCAATGTCACCCAGTTCTACGGGCTTGACAGGCGCCACCAGCATGTAGTACCTAATCTTGTTGGTAGCGGGTACTCTCTTTGGTCTAATTACGTATTCCATAATGAGAAAATTAAGATGGTTATATAAGGCTTATTTTGCTTCGAGTGCGGCTATGCGGGCTTCGAGGTCAGCAAGTTTTTGTACGTGGGCGGCCGTCATTACCCCTGCCCTCGCCGTAGTGGCTGGCTGCAAAACGCAGGTTGCCGTGTCCTTGATTGACTTTGTGAGCACAAGCGGCACGGAGGTGGCAGTGGGTGTGCCCTCTCGCAGGTCGTTCTTGTTGGGTAGGAAGAAGCCGCTGCCTACCTGTGTGCCCCACGCGTCACGCTGACCGATGAAGCCCTTGTCGGTGTAGTAGAGGTTGCGCACGCCGTCGGGCTGCAAACCTTGTACGGCGGTGACCTGCGAGGCGGCGTTGAAGTTGATGTAGCGTGTAAACCGCGCCTTGTCCTTGTAAACATACTGCATGCACACACCTGAACCGTTGCTGCTCATCGTCACCTGCTGATGAATGACGATGCTATGCACGGCCGAGCCCACCATGTACTGGCCCGTAATGACTGCCTTAAAGGGGTCAGATACCACGGCGTACTTCGCGGCTTCGGATAGTATTGTGTCGGCGTCTGCAGTCATACCGAGGTTAAGCACGCCCGTGGGGATTGCGGCCACGGCGGCGTCGATGCCTGACTGCAAGCCGGCTACGTCGGTGGCGTGCTGCTGCTGCAAGGCGGCTACGTCGGTGGCGTGCTGCTGCTGCAAGGCGGCAAGGGCATCTTTAATGGGTTTGGCAACGTAGTCGCGGTATTCTTGCCAGGTGCTCCACTTGAATAGGCCGGGGTTGCCGCCGTCGGGTGTACCGCCACCAGTAGCGGCGGCGATATAGCTGCGATAATAGATGCGGGGGCTGCCATTGATGGCGTCATAGGTTAACGCACCCGTTGCAGCGTTAATCGTTGCGCAGCACATGACCATTTCGAGGACACGAGCGGATTGGCTGCTGTTGTTATAGTGGTCGGCGTCATTAAACAACCATACGTGACCAATGCAACGGCCAGAAGAGGCCACCAAACGGAACGTGTAGCTCTGATTACCGCGCAGCCCCAGCCCCCATTGCGCCGGCGTAGTAAACCCCAGCGGGTTGTCAAGTTGAGCAAGTGTGAGCGCCCCCTTCACGTCAGCCTCTATCTTGTCCACGTCTGCGCCCTGTGCAGCTATCTGCTCTGCCATGTGCACAAGGGCGGTGCCCACACGCTCGGCGGTGTTGGCATATTGGTTTCTCTCGTCGCGTATTACCGCGGCTTCCTGTATGAGTTCTTGTGTGTTCATAAGCTCTTTACTTGCAAGGCGGGCAGGGAGTACGCCCATTGTATGGTGATGGTGTAGGCAGAAGTGCCGCCGGGGGCGGTCATGGATAGTTCGCACGACGCCACGGGGTAAGGCCTGTAATCCAACCCTAACAGCATGCGGCGGCCGTCGGTGCAGATGGCTAACCACGCTTGGGGCTCGGTGGTGTCGGCGGGAGGTGTGCAGCCGTCAATGGTGGCAGTGAGTTTGCTTGTGTAAGTGTGCACACCCTTGTTCAGTTTGTCGTCTACTTCTAATTTGGCATGGGGCACAATGGGTATGCGTTCCCAGGGCAACCCATTCGGCACGGCCACGATGGGGCGCTCGGGGTGCAGCACCGCTTGGCGTAGACGGCGTGCGGGAACGCGGTATAGGTGATTGACAAAACTCTTCATGCTTCGGGGGTGGGTTTATTCTTGGTGGAGGCCGACTCCTTCACGCTCTCCTCGTAGGTGGCGGGTAGTTCGTCGACCTCTGCTTCTCGTATGTATTGGCGTTCCAGTTTTCGTGCCCGCTCAAGCAGTCCTGGTGCTACCTTGATACCCGCTGCGGCGGGGTCGGAGGTGATAACGAAGGTTTGCGGTACGATAAGCGAGTAGTCGGGCCCTATGTTTTCGTCCTTGTCCAACTGCGTGTACTTACCATAGGCGGCGGTGACGGCGGCAAAGGCGCGGGCGTCGTTCTTCTCGCGGGCCATAGCCCAGCCTTCTTCACAGCGGCGGCGAAACAAGTAGCGGTCGTAGTCCTTCGTCAGGCGGCTCATTTCGCCCAGACATATCTTGACCAATTGAAGGTCTTGGTATGCCATGACGTACGACATACCGTATTTGTTCTTCAGTATTTCGATGACGTCTTTGTCCTCGGCCCGCGGGTTCTGAAGCCACCACGCGTAGGCTTCACGCAGACGCATTAACCGCGCCGTTTGCTGGGCGGGCAATTTGGCCTCCTCCAATTCCTTCAAGGGAGAAAGCAGGTAGTGCTTGGCTGCCTCAATGATTTGCGGTGTGTCTGCGGGCATGGGTGAGGGGTTATGGGGTTAAGGGGTGCGAAATCCCAGGGACTTCAACGAAACGAGTACGCCGCGGGAGAAGCGGTGGCCGACCTCGGTAAGGAAATCAATGCGCTTCTGCATCTCGGTACGGATAGCGAGGGCGTCGTCTGGGCGGCCGTCAAGTTCTGGCAACCGTTTGCGTCCATAAGTAAGGTACTTGCAGGCGGCGGTGATTTGCTGGTCGAGGGTTTGCGCGGGCTTCGTGCCTGGAATGATATGCTCCGCGCCGGGCTGGGCATTGTCATACACGCGCCAGTTGGCACGGTAGCGGTCGTCGAGTTCTTTCAGTTGCTTGAGCAATTCGTAGCGGTCGCAGGGGGTTGCGTCCTCCATGCGTTTAAGCGCCTCAAACACGCTCTTCATCTTGAAAAATAGCCGGCCGTTCTCCTCCACCAACACCTTCACCGTGTTAGGCAACTGGTCGTGGTCGGGGCGCAGACCGCGGGAGAGAATGCGGCGGGCGGCGGCGGTCGCTTCGGGTTGCTCCTCGGTGGCGGCGGCTGGCGGTTCGCCGGCGGCAAGACTCTCAGAGGCGGCGGCGGTGACGGTGCGCTCCATGCTGGCCACCTGCTGGCGGGTCAGGCCGTCGAGGCGTATGCGCAGGTGCTTGGAAAGTTCGGCCTCTATGATGGCGTCGTACTTTTCAGGCCGCGCGCAGGCCGAACGGTACAGGAACTCGTTGCGTGTGATGCGAAGCAGCAACTCGGCGCCTGCCTTCACGTCGCGCTGGCCAGGGAGCGCCTGCACCCAGTCTTGCATCTGCTTGGTAAATTCGGGGTCGATAATCGCTGCCATGTTATTTTTAAGGAATGAAAAGCGGGAGGCTTAGCGGTGCACTGCACTGCGGCCCCCCGCTCTCAACAACATCATGAAAAACCTGAAATCCTATGTGCTTTGGTTAGCCTGCCTGCACGGTGTCATCAGCGCCGCTCACGTTGCCGCGGTCGGCTGTTTCAATTACACCGCCATAGAAGGGAGCGGGACAAATGTCGGTTACCTCAACGGCAATCTCAGTGCCGCCGGCGGTGGTCGTGCCTTCGCCCGTGGTCACTTTGGGCTTGACGTCCGTCTGGAACATTTCGTTACCCAGCACACGGTACTTACCGTCGCGCTGCGGTACGAGGAACACCATATCGTCGTCGACCGCCATGCGGCAGAAGCCTACGGCCTGCGCGGTGCAGCCGGGGTACGAGAGGGTGATTTTGTTCAAGAACGTGCGGGAGGGTCGGTCGCCCTGCGTTTCGCATTCTATGTTGCCCTTGTTCAGGGACAAGTCGATGCGCTGCCACTTCTTATCACTGGCCAGCACGAAAGCGCCCGTGTAGGTGGCCAGTTTGGCAAGGTCGACGCTTTCGGTGCCCACGTCAGGGAGGGTCGGCCAGGTGACAATGTCGCGCTTGGCGATGGCATACACGTGGTCACGCACGCCGGGTATAATTTTCGTGCCCTGGCAGTAGCGCAGGCTCTCGTAGGGAGCGCCGGCAGGGCAATTGCTATTGGTTGCCATATCTATTCCTTATTATATATTATACATGTGAGAGACTCAAGACAGCGCGCCGACCTTGGCGACAAGCAGGTGCTCCTTGGCAATGCTTCTGAACTGCACACCGAACGACATAACGGCCTCCAGTGTGAGCATCCAAGGCTTGTACTTCTCCACGGCCATGCGCTCGGCGGGGTTGACGCCTGCACCGAAACCATAGCACATGTTGCTCTGCGTGGCAATGTGAATGTACGACGAGCCCTTTTTGCTGCTCAGAGGAACGAACTCGGCAAGGCCGTCGCTGCCTTCGAGGTACGTCTTTTTGAACTCGGTGTTGTAGGGAAGCGCACCGTGCAGCAACTGGTAGTTGCGGCAATAAGCCGTGTACACGTCGTGGCTGCAGAAAATCTTGGTGGGCTGGTCCTTCAGGTCGTCGTCCATGGCGTCGTAGATGCGCTGCATCTCGTCGATGGCGTTGCTGGCGGTGATGGCTTTCACTGCCACATAGTTTCCGAGGTCGGCCTTGATGGTCGTAGCGGCAATCTCCTTGTCGGTGATTTTGTCGAACCCGTCGAAAAGGTCCTTGGTGGTCGTGCCGCCGTCTTTGCGGACACCGCCAAAGATAGCGCCATTGAGTTTGCGGCCCAGGCGGGCGGCCACGAGGCGCAGCACGTCGGCGTTGATGTCGGCGTTCTTCATGGCCTCGCCCTGGGCGTTGAAGTCACCGTTTCCGAAAATCGAGCCGAACAACTCGTTAGGGTCAAAGTCGTACGCACAGTTGCCCAGCTTCAGCTCAAGCGTGCGGGGCTTGATGGCAAAGTTGCCCTTGTCATTACGGCTGCTGCTGTAAGGGGCAAGTTCGGCGTCGCCCTCCAAGCTGCTCAGCCCAACGTCGCCCGTAAGACCGGCATAGGGCTGCATGTGCTGCAAGGTTTTTTCGGCGCCCTTGATGGGCAAAATCAGAAGTTCACGCTGGTACTGCTTAGCGCTCTTCTGCAAGTCTGCAAGATTGAAAGTAGGCATGTTGTTTACTTGTTTTGGTTCGTTGGTTGTGGGGTAATTATATAAGGTGCTTGTACCTGCGCACAAAGTCGCTGCAATGCTGCATGGCCGTATCATGTTCGGCGGCGGTGCAGGGCATGGCGGGCGTGGTGTCGGCGCCGTCCATTGCTTCCAGTTCGGCAATGCGTTGCCGTGCGGTGGCAAGTTCTTCCTGCAAGGAGACGATGGTGGCGGCGGTATCTTCGGGCGAAGGTTCAGGCGAAGGTGCTGCGGGTGCTTCGGGTTCCTCGGGTTCTTCTGGCTGCTCCTCGTCGTCAGCGGAGGCGGCGGGTGCTGCGGGTTCTTCAGGTTCTTCTGGCTGCTCCTCGTCGTCGACGGGGGCGGCGGGTGCTGCGGGTTCTTCGGGCTGCTCCTCGGCTGCGGGTGCTTCCTGCTTGCCCGCGGTCAACCACGTGCTAATAGTAGCGACAATGTTTGCAAGGCTATCCAAAAGCGAAGCCTTCGGTGTCGGTTCCTGCTTCTCCTCAACTTTGGCCGCTGGGAGGGCGGGCAAACCACACGCGGCAAAGCGGCGCTGCACGGCGGCCGTCATCTGCACGGGCTCATCCTCCTCCTCGTCGATAGCGTCCACCAAACCAAGACCGAGGCATTCGTCTGCATTCAACCACTGAGCGTCCACCATAACCTCGTGCATCTTTTCAGGGTCGCAGCCTGCACGCTTGGCATAGAGAGAAGCCGCGCACATATCCAACTTATGCAGGTCGGTGCACGTCTTTTTCAGTTCCTCTATGGTGCTTTCCAGTTCGTCGGCATTGAGCCAGTCCCACTTGTCAACAAGCATGCTGCACTGGTGAAGAAGCATGAAGGCGTGCCGCCCCATGTAGAGCTTCTTTGCCCCCGTGGCGAGTATCGTTGCCGCGCTGGCCGTCATGCCAAACACGTAGCAGGTGACGTCGCCGTGGTCAAGGAACTGCTGGCGTATGTCAAGGGCCGTGCAAACGTCGCCGCCGTATGAATTGATGCGGACCGTTACGGGGCGGTTGCCACACCGCGCCAGCTCTTCACGTATGTATGTCTTGGAAATAGGGTAGCCGATGTAGCTGTCTATCTCAATGTCGTAAGTGCGTTTTGCCATATTATTTGTGTGCTTTTTTCAACGGCAAATTTATTGTTTCAACTATGCACCGTAAAAGACACGAAAACCTCTGTTTTGCACCTATTTGCGTGGCTACACCTTGATTAACAGCCGCAAGCCGTCCGAGACTTGAAAAACGCACACCCCTTTCACTTTTTGCATCACCCCGCGCCCTACGGAAGCATGTAAAAAAGGGGGCGGCCGCCCCGCGGTATATGCAGGGCGGCCGCCGTAACAGGCTAAACTTACTTTTACCTCGTTGTCAGTGCGAACCAGTTGTGGCAAGCAGCACGCGCCCCTGCGGGAAGCGCTCGCACCCTATGTAGAGGGTATCATAGGCATCGGATCCGTCAGTCCGGAATTCATAGGGGTCGTCGGTTGTTTCTGCCAGTTTCTCGCCGCTCTTATCCTTTTTGCCGTTGCGCACGCCCGCCGTTTGCAGCGACATGATAAGCGCTTGGTTGTTGGCTTCATTGAAGTACGGGCAAAGACGGGCTTGACCAGCGAGGCCGCGGTTGATAAGCAGCATCTTCTCCAAGTGGTTCATGGGTGCACCGATATACACGGGGCGCACCCGCCAGCCGTGCAAATGCAGTTGGTGGCATATTACCCACTTGAAGTCTTGATTATTCACGGCGTAATTGCTACCCAGCGCCGTTGAATCGAAATAAAATACCACCTCCTTGTAGGGGTGTTTTTCGTAATACTTTGCAAAGTCGTCGACGAGTTCGGGCAAGCGGCGGTCGTACTTCACAAAAAAAGATTTGACCACGTTCAGGCGGCGCGTGTCCTCGTTAGGTTGACCAACTACAAGCCAGTTGATTTTGGCATTGTAGTCGAAGGCTATACACAGCGGCGCCTTGCCGTCGACGTCTGCGTCAAATTCACAGGTGGCCGCTGCTTCTCGCAGGCCGTTGAAGTCATAGCCGAGAGCATCCAAGGCGTGGAACTCGGTAGCAGAATAAAAATGCCGGCTACTGAGTGCAGAGTAGAACCCGTCCTTTGCAACACCAATAGGCAAGCAAAGGATAGAGGTTCGGAACACCAGCGGCGGGAGGTCGCGCTTCATCTGGCGAACCCACGCTTCGCCGAGTACTTCTATATTTGTCAGCGACGAATAGCGGCGGTAAAGGGTGGCGTCCCTGCGTAGGTGGTTAAGCAGCCGCGCGGCCTCGCCTCGGTGGTTGTCTGGAATAAGCCCCGCGGACATGGCGGCGCTCAGTTCTTCAATGGTTGCTATTACGTCCTTGTTGCTTTGCCCTTCGTATCGTGTAAACCACGACCCCGCTTTGGTCACGGGCATGTCGCTTGTAATAAGGAGGCCATGATGGAAATGCAGGTCGCCAAACTCTTTTTGCTGGCCACGGTTGGCCGGCAGCGTTTCGTCCTTCAGGCGCTCAAAGTCGATAAACTTTGCTTCGTCAATGTCGACGAAATCAAAGCTCTTACTGTTTGAAGTTCCTACACGGTCCTGGGAGATGATTTGCCCTATTGCACCATTGTAAAAGGAAATAATGTTTTCCCAGTGTTCGGGAGTTATCAACGGCGACGGCCACCCCAAAGACGCGGGCGGGCGGCGGCCTATATCCCAGTGCACACCGCGGCGGAAGCCCCACGTCTCCCAGTGCTGAAACATGGAAGGCAGCGTGTTCGTTTTGGCGCGCACCGAGTTGGGGCACACAAACGCGGTCGTGCTTCTGGGCATTTGTTGGAAGTTGCGCAGGTTGATAAAGGCATGCAGCAATCCCTTACCCGTGCCGCGGCCTGCAACCACCACCGACGTATGCGCATCAATGCTGCAGACCTCCCGCTGCATGCGGTTCATGTAGACTTGTTCAGGCATAGATATATAAGGATAAAAAGCGGCCTATGATTGTTCAAAAAAGTGCGTGCGGGGCAAAAAAATATTGCACGCCGCCCGCGGCAACAACAACTTAACCAAGTCAAAAATCAAAAGGGTAGGTCGTCGACCGTGCCGTCGTCGCTCACAAATTGAGCGCCCTGCATTTCCATTGTGGGCTGCACGGCCGCTGGCTTCATTTCCTTCATGTCACCCAGAATGGGCTCGGCGCGGAGCTGCTCGTCGGTCATGGCTTCTCTTTCGGCCTTACTGAGTGAACGCTTCACCAAGTGCGTGTTGCCGTACTTGGCATCGCGTTGCTCATAGGCCACAAGGTTAAGGTAGATGCCCTTCTCACCGGCATACAAGCCGGCGTCATCAATGGGAATAACAAGGCAGCGCTTCGTAGCGGTCTTGCCTTTAAGGTTCGTAAACACCGCGCCAGCGAGGCGTGAAAGGTTGATAGAGATTGAGTAGTTCATGATTTTATTTTTTTGATTGGTTTTAAGGGAACACCGTGCGCGGCGAAATCGCGCCGCAACCTGTAAAAGCGCTGGCGCACGGCCTCGCGGTTGTCGAGGGTGATGCCGTGCTCAGCACACCAGGCATCTATCGTTTCGTTAAGACGCCCCCGCGGCAAGGCGGTAACAGGCAGCAAGTCGCACCACATGGCACGCAGGAATAGACGGTCGACCATGCGCGCGGCTTCTATGCGGGCGGGCTTCGGTAGCCAGTTGTAGTAAAGCGGCGAACGGAGCGCACTGGCCGTCACCGCCACCTGCATACCCGCTGCGGGGTCGCGCGCCCCCGGCGGCCGCAAACGCAGCAAGTCGTGCAGCGTGGCGTTTTCGGCACTCCTATTCGGGAAACGCACGGGGCGGCCGAAATGATGCTCAGCCCATTGCTGCACGTAGGCCGGCACTGGTAATGTCACCGTTATATAGTCCATAGGGATTTATTTACACACTTCATCCACGGCCGCTGCCACTTGCTGCATCAACCTGTTTTGCCAGGAAGGCTCAAGTAGCAGGGTTATGTCGTTCATATTGTCCATGTACAGGCACTCAAGCAACACCGCCGGCATGGCGGTGCCGCGCAGTATGGCGAAGTTCGCTTGCAGGTAGCCCGCCGACGGGCGCCAGCGGTTGCCTTTGAATGCCGCCTCTTCGCTCACCTTATCCCAAATCTTCGTGGCAAGTCCCTTTGCCGCCACGCTGGCTGCTGGGTGCACGTAACACGAGAAGCCAGATGCCGAGTTGTAGCCCACGCCATTTCCTGAAGCGTTGCAGTGCAGGCTTAGCAACACGGAACGGCCGCCGTTCTGGGCGTGCAACTTGTTCGCACGCTGGCAGCGTTCACTCAGCGAAACGTCGTAATCTTCTGGCACAAGCAACGAACACCGAAAGCCGCTGGCCTTGAGAATGCCGGCAAGCACACGGGCGGATTTGCGTGTCCACGCCCACTCCTGCAACTGGCCGCCGGGGCTGCACTTGCCTTTGGTTTCTTTGCCGTGGCCGTTGTCGATTATTATTAAGGTCTGCTTTTCCATAGATTGATACATTAGTATGTTATATAGCAAGTTGAAGGTCCTATTGTCCATACCTTGTTATCGTGTCCCGCCCTCGCCGTGGTTCACCTTGTAGATAGCCTCGGGCGTGGGCTCGTAATACTTGATAGGCCTTTCCTTTCGGGCTATGGCTTCTTTTACTGCTTCGGCTACGCGGTCGCTGACAATGAACGCACCGCCGAAAATATTGAGACGCCCTCGCTGCATAAGTCTATTACGCCACCACAATGTTTCCTCCCTGCGTACTCGCATAGGAATGCCGACCTCTGCCAGTGTGCTAAATCGGTACGGTGTTACGAGGTTCGGGTGGTATTCCGTTTTTGCTGGCTTCGCAGTGGGATCCTGCTTGCACTGCGCCTGCATAATGGCTTCTCGCAGTTCAGGTGCGGCTATTATCTGGTAGGAGGTAAGGTCGGCCAGATTGGTTATGAAGGAAGTATGTACCGTGGCATGTACGTGTTCATCGTGCACATACTCCACCTCCGCGTCAACCGCCACGTAAGTTAACTTGTCTAATATTGAGCTACCGCGGAATAAAGTAATAGCAGGTGCAAACAGAAAGAAGGGCACGCCATTGTCTACATACCAACGCGTAATGAAGTGCTCAATGAAGAATGGCGGGTTGTCGATAACCACGGCGCCCGTGTAGTTCTCTGCCTTGTAGTCACCACCTGGGCGGAACGGGCGCATGATGCGCTTGCCATGAATGCTGGGGCAATTCTTCTTTACCCATTCAAGCACGGCCTCGTACACCGCTGGCGGCGTATAGAGTTCGTCCGTATTCTTCCCTGCTGTATTCTTGGTGTGGCGTTCCAGAAAGGCGTTGTAGTCTCCGTGGCGCTCTGCTTGTTTGCGCGTAATGCCAGTGATGAACTTCCTTTGCTCCATTATATATATATATTGTGTGTGGTTACTCCTAAAATGGCATATTATTACCGAACCCTTGCCGCTCATCAGCGCCTATGGGTGTGGCCTCGTTGTCGAGAGAGAACCCGTACTCTTCTAACAGCATGGTAGCGTTGAAAACCAATGCCCGCTGGGTTCGTGTCGGTGCGTTGGTAAGCACGCCGCTTTTGCCAGCCACGGCAAACCGCGTGGCCACCCTGCCTAAATAAGCTGGCATGTTCTCCATGTACTGCCTGAGTGCATCGTCTGGGATAACGGTTTCGCCGGCGCGGTGGGCGGCTTCTCGGTAAAGGTTGAAAATCCTTGTAGGGTTGAGAAACAACACCTTTTGGGGCTTGGCGTATTCTTGCGCGCACTTGTCCGTTTTAATGTCGCTGACGACCCTAAGCCGATAGTCGGCACCGTCGTGTATGTCACCGTTAACCGACAAGAACGAAACTTGGCTCCAGAAGTGGCCTAATTCATTGCCCTCTCGGCTCAGACCATTCTGCCTTGTCATCAAGTCAAAGCACAGTGGGAGCATATCCTTATACCGCATAGGCAGCGGCAAGCATGTGTCCAGGCAGCTCAGCACGGCAAGCAGCTTGCACCAACTCTCTCGGATACGTGTTTCAATCAGTTTGCCGCCCAGAAGGGCGTCAACGTCGTCGGTAGTTGCTTGGTAGGCGCGGGCGAAACCGCCCTGCACACGGCCGCGGTGTTGCAGCACTTGCAACGTGTATTCGGTCAGACCGCCGCGGCGCTGTATTTCCTGCAGGGCGGCAAAGCGGCGGGACTCTTCGGGGGTGTAGGCGCAGCGTGGAAAGGATAAGAAGATAGTACGAGAGAATAGGGCTATATCCTGCGTGGGCATTTCCTGGCCGCTTATGATAACGCCGCTGCGTACGCTCGTCATCTTCTGCGTTTTGTAATCAGCGCCGCCCATACGGGTACGGCCTACGCCGTCGTACATGCCCTTAAGCATTTCTATTCGGCTGCTATGTATTTCGTTTTTATATTCGTCGAAGTGCACCATGGCATCAGTAGCGAAGGAGGCCGCCTCATTGAGTGCTACCTGTGTAGAGTTGGCAAGCGACGGCGGCAAATTGCCCGTCACCACAAAGGCCATCAAGGCCGTGCCTAACTCTGTCTTACCGCTACCCTTCGGGCCAAAGAGGCAAAGAAGTGGAAAGGAGCGGGTGCGCCCCGTAACCACGTCACGAAACAGCGAGGCAAGCCAGTAGCAAAGGCCGACGCGGCCGTTATCGCCGAACACCTGCACGAAGTCGCGGAGGTATTGCTGCATGGCAGGCACGGGCACGTGGTCGTGGCGCATCTTATTACGCGCCGCCTCATTGCCTTGCTCGTCCGTGCCGCCCTGTGGGAGGTAGACGCATTCCTCGGCCGCACCGCCGGCGCTCTTTGGAACGCGGGCTACACCGTTGGCGTCTGTGCTATAAAAAGTGCCGTCTCTCCACACGCCGTTTGCGAAAGCGTAGAAGCCGCCTTTGGCATCCCAGCCCAGCATATTGAGTTTGCGTGCGCTGTCAGTGCATTCATAGAGGTAACGCTTGAGTTTTAGCATGTCGTTCTCGTTGCCCGTCCATATATAGTTACCAAGGCCTTCTAACCTCCTTCTGAACTTCTGCACGCTGTTTAACTCGTCCATGTCCATTTCCACCAGTTCAGGCTTCGGCGTGCCCACGCCCTTTATCTCAAAGAGGCGCACGGGGCGCTCCTCGTCCTTGATGTGGAATAGGGGCTTCAGTGTGAAATTCGACCACTGCACGTCGGCCTTGTCGGTAAGCCCGTAATAGCAGCCGCGCTCCTCTACGAAGCCAAACGTGCGCAGACTTATTTCTTTCGTACGTGCCGTGGCGGCGTCGAGGCGTTTCCACTTTTCGCGGTTAATGGCATTACGCCAAAACTCAGTGCCGCGGCGCAACTTGACCAGTTCATCAAGTAGCAGGCTGAGTTGGTTCTCGTCGGTAATGTAGGAGGCTACCTCACTAATCTGCTGGATAAGGTCGGCCTTCTGGTTGATGTTGGCTCCCTTATCCCATACCTTCAGAGCGTACCAATGCACAAAGCTCAGTTCATCAAGTACCGAGAGCTGGCCCTTGTTCGTGAAGTAGGAGCCGGGGTCCTGCTTTTCACCGCCTGCACCCAGCGGCAACTCGCGCACGCTTACCTTCAGGCCTGCGGCAAGGGCGCGGCGACCGTTGGCCATCACATATTGAATGCCTGCGCCAAAGGTTTCGCCCTCTTTGGCGGGATCGGCGTCGTTTATAAAGCAGACCGCGGGGGCGTGCTTTCGGAGCATGGCAAATTGCTCGTCGGTCCAGGAACCGCCCAGAGGGGCTACAACATTGAGCACGCCCACCGAGTGCATTTTCACAGCGTCGGCCGCACCCTCCACAAGTATGTATTGCTCCTTGCGCATGGCCTCTCCGTTCACAAAGGGCTCGTAGCCGTAAATGCTTCGTGCCTTGTGATATACCTCACTTTCGGCGCTATTCACATACTTAGCGGGGCTTTGGCCACTGAGGTCGCGGGCGGTGAAGCCTATTACATTACGCCTGGCGTCCCTAATTGGATATACGAGGCGGTCGCGCATGAAGTCGTAAAACGTCCCTTGCTCCTTGTTACGGGCTATGAGGTGCAGCTCTTCCAGTAGTTCCAGACTTTCACCCGTTGAACGCGCCCATCTATACAAGGCATCCCCTGAACGGGGAGCGTAACCCATTGTAGCACGCTCGGGCTCATCGTCGCCAAACAGCCCGCGTGCATATTCCAACGCGGCGGCGCCGGCCTCGCTGTGCAGTTGCTCTACGTACCAAGCCGCCACGCGCCCGTTTAGCTCCATCATGGCTTGCTTGCGCCGCGCCGTGGCTGCCTGTGCTTCGGTTAAGGGCTCTTCTTCAATCATGATGCCCGCACGACGTGCCAGGAACTCAACCGCCTGTGGAAATGGCAGCCCGTCGTGCAGCATGACGAACTTAATAGCGTCGCCGCCCGTTTGGCATGCTCCAAAGCACCTCCAGTAGCCGCGCTCAGGCGAAACATGGAACGACGCCGTATTTTCATTATGGAACGGGCACCGGCATACATAGTCCCGCCCTCGCTTCTGCAGGTCGGGCGCGTATTCTCGTACCAACGCCACTAAGTCGGTCGCCAGTAGCACGTCCTCTATTGTTTTGTCGCTAATCATTTTTGGAAATTGGTTAGGTGGTGTTGCATTGTAAATCCATTTACATGCACATGTAAGTGCGTTTACATGTGCATGTAAATGGCCGTTACAATGTACGGCCTGACGGGAGCGCCCCTAATCATCACAGACGCGCGCCCCGCCGGCTATTCGTCGATATTGTCCAGTAGGTGCAGGCCGCGGGCGGAAAGGTACGATACGACAATCAGCGCGGCGGCAATAGCCCGCGTGCCTAAGAAGGCCTGCAGCCATTCGTAGGTGGTGCAATCCTCCGACGGCTCAGAGAGCATCAACAAAATACCAATGACGCCACACACGGCGGCAATAATAAGGCGAGTAATCTTCATGGCTGTATTCTTTATTATTCTTACTTCTGCTTCCAACACTGAATGGGGTGCTCCTTGCAATAGCGCTCGTATTCTCTTTGCTCGGCTTCATGATAGCCTAATACCAGTAGCCCCATCTTGCGGGCAAACCTCACTTCGGTAAGGCACCCGCGGCTATGCTGCCAGCCTGGGAGCAATACCATCATGTCGCAATCTATCAGCATTTCGAGGTCGCGGAGCATGTGGTCGCTCCATTCGGCATCATCTGGCAGGCCGTTGTTCAAGGGGCTAACCACTTCAACGCCTGGCTCATGAATGAGCTCCTCCGCTTCACTGAATGCTTTGCGGCGCTCGTTCATGTCGTAGCCGCTTATCGGCCCGCTCAGGTAGGCACGTAATATCTTCTGCTTGTTTTCCATGTTGTTGTTATATTGTTGTTACTTATTTTCTGTTTGTTCCTTCGGGTCAATTACCACCGTTTGCAGCACGCGGCCGCCGCTCAGAATGGCGTAACGCCTTATGCTCCTTGCCATCGGCGTGTCCGTGGCGTAGGTCAACGCCCGCCACACAGTAGGGCGGCTGCATTCAAACGCCTTGCATATCTTCTCTTTCACGTCCTTGCTCACTTCTATTCTTTGCATCTTACTTCTTACTTCTTCGGCCTAAGTATGCTCACCGCCGCGCCCTTCGGCACAACTTGTTAACGAAACACCTATTCACACGTTCTTAGTTACACATATTACTTATCCTGTGCTTCCAGGCGCGGCGGATCGCATAACCTAACCAATAAAAATCCATTGACTTACGTCGTGGCCGTGCGGGACTCGAACCCGCTGCACGTACCGAGGCCTCCCGTGCTCCCTTTACGGCCTTCACACAGCAACACCCGCCTGCACTATTTGGAATTTATGTGCGATGAAAAACAGTAAGAGGGTTGTGCAGCCCCCGCGGGGTAACCATTGCCCACTGGCAAGGCCGCGGCGTGTGCTGTGGTGTGTGTGTATTATGCCTTGCGGCATTTTTGCTTCCTAAGCATGCGGTCAATGCCGTATTTCTTTCTGAGTTCAGGCTTGATAAATTTTTTAAGGTGGGGCAAATGCACACGTAGCAGATACATCCAAGTTTCCCACCGTTGCCCGTCGTGTTCTCGTGACGGCTGGCTGCACCTCTGACCTTGGCACCCGTCGTGTCCGCACTTTAGGCAGCACCCGCTGCACTCTGCAGACAGGTGGCATAGAATACATGCCTGCTCCCGTGAAATGCCGTACTGGAAGTTAAATTTCTGCTCCATGTCCAACCCTGCACTATTCACCATCTCCTACGACTTCAGAAACGGCAGCGTTAATCTTCTTACGTTCTTTCGCTTCGATATGCTTGTGAGCGTATAAACAGGCTGCTATATATATGGCTTGACCGGTCTCTTTGTCTGCGTTCATCCAATGAGTGACAAGGCGGGACATGTCCTTTAAGCTTCCATAGCTTAACATATCCACGCCGTTAGTTGTTAAGTCTGCCATTATTACCACTGATGCGCGGTCCGTATCGTCAGCTTGCGACCAAGCTTGAATCTGATTGATTATTTTTTCTGTTTCTTTCATTTCTTTGAAAATTTGGTTTTTATGATGTTGAGTTATTCGTTGTTCTTATATAGCGTAGCCGCTGCTATCCCCACATACCGCGTCCAGAATGAGGCCAGTTCCCATGATTTGAATTGCTTAAAGTAGTACATACTTACGTACGCTTCCACTTCATCATTGACGCGTTCACACATACCGATAATTGGCATCTTCAATCGGTCTGCAAACTTCAACTCGTTAAGGCATCCGCGGGAGTCCCTCCAGCCTTCCATTAGTATTACTAAATCACACTCGACAAGGGCTTCCAAATCGCACATCATGTGGTCAGAGTAGGAGGCATCTTCTGGCAGCCCATTTTTTAG
>SFEP01000039.1 GCA_004557185.1 Bacteroidales bacterium | reverse complement strand
AGAATTAAGAATGCCAAGAATATGGCATAACCCCTCACCCGTCATTAAGAAAACGGTATTCGCAGAAACTATGTTTTCTGCAAGAGTGAATTTGGGCTCATCTGACAACTCAATCCATACTATTTGCTGTTTTGAAAAATCCTCCCAATAACTGATGCTATCTTGAGTCTCAAACCACTTGTTTGAAGTTTTCTTTCTTGATTTTACTTTTTCGCCATTTATTATGTATGTCTTGCCGGACTGCTCCAATCTCTCATAGCCACAGGTTAATAGATAATCCTTTAGTGCTGGGTAATCATCAATATTATATTGTCGTGCAGGAAAGGTAGAAATGAGATAAAGACCAGCCCAATCATAAGAATAGCGTTTAATATCCCTTCCTCGCAAAATCGGTCGTATTAACTCTTCCGTTTTTGTGCGTTCGTCATCACTTTGGCAGTTAGCTAATATCTCGTTGCGTTTCTCTGTTGAAATTATAAAGGCATCGTTATATCCAGTCAACACGCCACGATAGATACTGATGTCCCAATCTTTCAGCGGTGTGCCTACGGCTTCTATCTTCTGCTTAATGCTTTGCTCTATGGGCGAGAGTATCACCCAAGAGTCGGCATTGCGGAAACTTGTGGGGGCAGCATTGTGCCTCACGTAATCGCTCAAATTAAAGAGGCCATTTTTGTCTTTCATCACCGCACAACTTGTGTGGAATTGGTTGGGCTCTTTGGCGTAGAGGAGAATGTTGGTGTCGACGGTGGCGTTGTCGAAGATTTTGATGCCTGCAAAGTCGATAAGGAGTTTGGGGTTGGTGTGTTCCACGAAGAAGCGGCGCAGGCTTTCGCCATAGCCAGCGCGCATCCATTTGTTAGAAGTGATGTAGCAGAGATGACCGCCGGGGCGCAAAAGGTGCTGTCCGAGCTCGTAGAAGAGGCAGTAGATGTCGCCAGTGCGGGCAAAGGATTGGAAGCCGCATCGTTCGTAGCGCTTGGCCAGTTCGCCGCCGTTGTTCTGCAACTGTATGTAGGGCGGGTTGCCAATGAGTATGTCGAAGCCGCCGGCGCCCTGCGTGGGACTGAGCACGTCGGCAAACCAGGTGTGCCAAAGGAAGAAGTGGGGGTTACCTTGCAGGTCGATGTCCGAGAGGTCGAGGTTGGGCTCGTAGGCGTTGAGCTGCTGGTGTATGCAGTTGTTGATGCTGCTGAGGAGGTCGTGCTTGTCGCTGTGGCGGGTGGTGTTGTAGTACTTGCTGAGGAGGTCACGCAGTTTGCGGCGCTGGTCGTTGAGGATGGGGTCGAAGAGTTGGAGCGTCTGCGTTTCGGCCGCCAGCTGCAGACTATCCTTGGCAATGCGGCTGAGGTCGACGCCCTGATACTGCTCGAGCAGGGAGTTGCCCTGCATGATTTTGAAGTCGAGGTTGGGCAGGGTGTGCGGCTTGTCCTCGTCGACCACGAGGGAGAGCCAGAAACGGAGGCGGGCAATGTCGACGGCACCGCGCTCAATGTCGACGCCGTAGATGTTGTGCTGAATGATGTGGCGCTTGATGGCGGCGGCGTTGTCGAAATCCTCGATGGCGCCGCGGCAGAGAAAGAGTTCTTTGAGCAAGCCCATGGGGAAGGCGCCCGAACCGATGGCAGGGTCGCAGATGCGCACGGTGCGCAGCCGCTCGTCGATGTGGGCGGCCAGTGGTGACTGGCGGCCGCCGAGGGTGTCGACATCGTAGGTGCTGACGAACTGACGGATGGCCTGCGGGTCGGCGTCGGCGGGGAGGTCGGTAAGGAGGTAGGCTATGAGCGACTGGCGGCACATGTAGCGCACGATTTCCTTGGGCGTGTAGTAGGCGCCCTTGTCCTTGTTGTCCTCAAGCAGGTTCTCGAAGATGCGGCCAAGCATCTCGGGGTCAACGCCCACCTGTGCATCGTTGGGGTCGTTCTCGTCGATGGTAAAGTTGTACTGCGAAAGGAACTGCAGGAGCGCGTCGAAGTATTCAGCAGGGAAACGGGTGGTAACCTCGTCGAGGGCGTCGCGCTCAAAGAGGCCGCCGTTGAGGTAAGGCACCTTCACTATGCTGCCAGCAGGCAGGGGCACATGGGTGTCGAAGAGGTCGCGGTCGGCAGAGCGGTCGGTGTCGAGGCCGCGGTCGAAAAGGGGCTCGAGCACGAGGTCGAGGAAGTCGGCCTGCTGCTCGGGCGTGGCATAGGTGAAGAGGTGGCGCATGAACTGCTGGTCGCCCTCGCCCCAGCGTTTGCCCTTAGGCACACCGAGCCAGCCCTTCTTTTGCAGGAAGTGGAGGAAGACGATGCGGCCGAGGAGTTTCTTGACATAGTCGCGCACCAGTTTGTCGTTACGGCCAAAGGCTTCATACATCTGCTCATGCGGCTCGTGCTCCACCTTTTCCAGCCATTTACCCCCAGTCTTGACAAAGCGCTTGCCCGTGATGTACTGCACGAAGGCCTCGTAGTGCTGTTTGTATTTCCCAAAGAACTCCTCAGAGAGCGCTTCCACATCGAAGGCCTGCTGTATGTCGGCCAGTTCGACAGCACCTTGCTTGTCGAGGAGCTTGGTGAAGTTCTCGGCCACGGTGCGGCAGCTCTGACCGGGGCCGAGCATGAAGGTGTAGCGCTTGTTGTCGGTGAGTTCGTCGTTCGATGCCTTGCTGCAGAAGGTAAAGCGCCAGTCCCACTGCGCCGCGTCCTCGTAGTGGAAGAGCATGAAGGCGCTGGAGTAGGTGGTCATGATGCGACGAATGATTTGCTGAATGCCCACACGGTTACGGTGCAGCAGCACGTGGCTCGACACGGTGATGTCGAAAATGCTGATGGGGTTGAAGTCCACATCGATGGTGCCGATGTGCAGAATGGAAGAGATGCCCGTGGCCTTGGCCAGGGGGCAGAGCTCGGGATAGTGGTCGAGCAGCGGCAGGGAGTAGCCGTCATCGAAGTTCTCCTCGCCGAAGATGGGGAAAATCACGTTTTGCAGGAACGACTCCTGTCCCTGATACTTCTGCTGAAAGTATGCTTGAAGTTTGTTGTTCATGGTGATGGCGGGGGTGGGTTGTTGGCGTGTGGCTATATATTATAAAGGAGTGGCTGGGGAGTATTTACTTGGCCAAAGCGAGGTAGATAGTAGCTTGGCCGTGGCGCTTCTTCACGCGGGCCAAGATGTGGGCGATTTCCGTTTGCAGAATATTCTCTACATCTTCGGGCGTAAATTCCAGAAGGAGGCGCTCGCCGTGCATCCGCTCGTCGAGGGCAATGACCTTGCGAATGATGTCGGTGTTGCCCTTATCTACCAAGGAAAAGGCAGACGAGAGTATGCTACGAGCACGGGGCGTGAGGGGCAGTTCATCCTTCAAGCGCCTGATAATTTCCTTGGCACTGTCGGCCTGGCGCTGGTAGCGGCTATGCAGGCGCAGAACCGCAAGGCTCTGATTCACCAGCAACGTGGCCTCCTTGCAGCGCTGCTCCCAGTTGGCGGGCAAAGCGGGGGCGGCGGGCACGGCGGGGTCGGTGCGGAAGGCCGCATACATGTCGGCGGCTGAAAGGAGCTTGGCCTGCCCCGCTTCATCGATGTGCACGAAGAGGGCCGAAGCCGTGGCGGTGCGCACCACAAAGTAACTGTGGCCCGTAGTCTGGGCAGCCGCCACCTGCAAGCCGTCGTGCATCGCCTCTATCTGGGCAAAGCGTGCGGGGTGTGCCGTCTTGTAGGCTTTGAGTTCGCTGATGTATTTCTCCATGGGCGACTCCTCGCCATTGACCTGAAGGTTGAGGTCGTAGTGCATGACCTCCTCGTCCTGCGTGAACACCTGGCTGTCCTCGCCAAAGAGGGTGTGGAATGACTGCAGCTTGGTGTAGGCCTTCTGCACGAGTTGTATCTGCTCGTTGCCCTGCGCACTGGGCATGAAGTTGTAGACGTAGACGGTGTCGGCCTGCGAGCCAATGCGGTTGACGCGGCCAATGCGCTGCATGAGGCGAGTGGCATTCCAGGGTGTGTCGTAGTTGAGAATGCAGTTGGCGCGGTGCAGGTTGATGCCCTCGGCAAGCACCTCGGTGGTGATAATGACTTGGTAGTCGTCGCACCAGATGCCGCGGTAGTTTGCGTCGAAGTTCTGGCGAATGACTGGCTCCATGCCGTGGCGGTTGGCGGCAGTGACGCAGAGCACGCCGAGTTCGGGCGCCACGGTGCGCACTGCCAGCGCCAGCGTCTCGACGGTGTCGATAGCCTCGCTGAAGATGACCAATTTGCGGGCAGGGTTGCGGGCAGGGTCGAAGAGCGTGGTACGCAGGCTCTGCTTGAACGTTTCGAGCTTGGGGTCGTTGCCGTAAGCGTCCCACTTGTCGCAAAGGTATTTGATAAGCCCCAAGTCACGGTTGAGGTAGTCAATGTAGGCTGGGTCGAAGTCGGCGCGGCGCAGTTCGCGGTTGCGGTCCAGCTCATTGCGTCCCTGCTCGTTGAGGCGGCACAACTTTTCACGCACACGTTGCAGGCATTCCCCAAACGACACATAGCGTCCCTCGCGGTCCATACAGGCACTGGCATCAAGTTCGGCATTGACGTCGATGTTGGGGCAAATGAAGATGGCGTCGGCGTGCCACATGTCAATCATGTTCTGCGTGTAGCGGCGCAAGTTGCGCAGCGACTTCTTGAAAGCGGCAAAACTGCTTTCAAGGCGCTTCACCAGGTTGGTCTGCATGATTTTGGCCAGCTGGTGCGAGATGCGGTCGGGCGAGAGGTTACCGCTGCAATAGATGTTTTTCACCTCAGGGTCGACCAGGTACTCGATGGCACGGTAACGGTAGTAACCCAGGAAGTCGTCGGGCGTGTCGCACTCGGCCACAGCGGGCGCTATCATGTCCATGGTCTGCGCAAAGAGCTGCGCCAGACCTGCCTCCATGGTGTATTCCAGGCTGTGCGGGCCGCTGATGGTGGGAAACTTCAGCGTGCCGCCGTAGTAACGAATGATGTCGGTGCGGGTGCGGCGCACCAGTATGTCTTCAAGCACATCGGCTCGCAGGCGCTCTGAGAGTCGCTTGAGGGATGCACTACGTTCGGCCTTTTCGTGCGGCGTGAGGGTCACATGGCGGCCTTTCTCGTCGAGGGGCGTGGCAATGAGTTCGGCATACTCACGCTTGATGGCAGCAAAGTAGCTCTCAAGGTTGCCGCCGTTGGCCTTGCGCAGCGTGCTGTCGGCGCGGTTGCGCTGGAAGAGGTAGATTTGGTTCTGCAAGTCGCTGGGACGGTTGTTCTGCGGCGTGGCCGAGAGCAACCCCACGTAGGGACAAAGTGCCGTGTGCGTGATAATGTCGGCGATGAGTTGGTCGAGGGCCTGGTACATGCGTGTCCCAGAATTACGAAACTTGTGGCTCTCGTCGATAAGGATAAGGCCATAATCCTTTTGCTGCAGGGTGCTGGCAAAGTCGCCGCTGTCGGCATCGTCATCTTCGTCGGCCTCGCCGGCTTGCACGTCGTCCACTAAGTGGCCAATGCTACCCGTCGTCACGAAGTCGACGAAGGGTAGCATAGGACTGCTGCTGTGTTGGTCGAACTCACCGATGGTGTCCTGCCAAGCCGACTTGATGGCGGGCGGTGTGACCACGAGCACGCGGCGCGGGCGGCCGGCGTCGTGTTCGTCGGGCATGGTGAGGAAATGCTTCATGATGAGCGCGCCTACCACCGTTTTACCAAGACCCACCACATCGGCCAGCATGAAGCCGCCGTGTTCACGCATGATGGAGAAACACTGCTTCACAGCCTGTATCTGGTAGTCGAGTGCCTCGTACTGCGGAGGCAGGTAGCCCTCGATGAGGTGCTGCTGGTCAACGTCGACAATGTCGCCAAACTTGTAATGAAGCAGCTTAATGTAGAGCTCGTAGGGCGTGAGTGGTGCAGGCTGCATGACAGTTTCAGCCTTTGCGGCCACGGGCGTACCTTGCAGCACCTCCTGCAAGAACTCCCTGTTCCACTCCTCGGCCTGCTCCCATTTCTCATCAAACCAGTACTTGTGGCCCTTGGCCTCCGACTCCTCGCACGGCACATGGGTGACGATGGCATCGGTCCATTCCAGATAGTTCAGTTCGGCATTTCCCTGCAGCCCCTTCTGCGTGAAATTGCTGCTGCCCACAATGCCTTTGGCGAAGCCGCGCCCCAGAAACACGTAACTCTTGGCGTGAAAGAACTGCTCCCTCCCCTCGGCATCCTCCCGGCACATTTTGATTTGTATGCGGCTGGCGTCGAAGTCTTCGGTGCAGAACTCCTTAAGCAGACACACGGCGTCTACATACTCGTCCTTCACGTCAAGGTTTTGCAAGTCGCATTTGATGAAGTCCTGCTGCGAGTGTGCATCCTTATATATAGGGTTGCGCTGCTGCGACGCCCGCACCCTGGGGTCGGTGCCAATGAGTATTTGCAGTTGCGTGCCTTCGCGTTGCAGAAAGTGGCGCAGTTCGGCGGTGAGCAGAGCCATGCCGGGAATATCCCAGTAGCCCGTGGCAATCTTCACTTTGCTGCACTGCGGTTGAGCAAGCAGGTCGCGCACCACGGTCATCATGCTCAGCTGCTCGCAAGAGTTATCGATAAGCGTGCTTGTCGTAATCATGTGGTTGTGGAATATATATATAAGGAGTATAAGGAAGCGCTTCAGGGTGAAGGTGAACCGAGGCTTCAATCCTGCGCTTCGCCGTCGGCTTCATGCTCTGCCACGGCATTCTCCTTTTCGCGTCTGAGGTCTTCGAGGACCTTACCATTATAGGAGAAATACTTGGAGCCCTGGTAGGCGTTTGATGGCGTGCGGCGCTCAGCAGGCAGGAAGGTGCCCACTAAGGGCGAAAGCTTGTAGAGGCGGTTGTCATACTCCACCGTGTTGTCGCTGGCCACGCGCACCTTGATGCCCGTGGGGTCGAACGTAACCCATTCGCCTATCTTGATGCCTACCATGCTAAACTTGAAGCGCGGCCGCTTCGGTGCAGACTCTACCGTTTCCTCTTGCACTTCGTCTGGGGCGAGCACTTTCGGCTGATTGTTCTCAAACTCCGTCACCACGGCGTCGTCGATGGTATGAGCAATGTCGTAGAAAAGGTCAAGCGCAATTTGTGGCGGCACGTTGAAGAACTCCGTGTTCTGACGTATGCGCAGGTCGGTCAAACGGTTTATCATCTTCTGCACAAACCGCTCCACTTCGTTGTACTTCACCGTGGCTAAGGTGGCGTAGATTTCAAAGGGCAGAGGCACAGCAGCATTGTCCAGTTCCTTGGAACGCATGTCCACCGGTCGCTTGCTCTTGCCAATCTTCACCCAATCCTCACGAAAACTGGGGTTCGTCAGAATATAAACGTAGCCTTTCTCTTGCTTTTCATGTGTCATAGTAAAGAAAAATTAGGGTTTATGCGGACAAAAATACGCATTTCATCATTGGCGGAGGGAAAGACCGATGGCCAAATTGCTGTACTATTACCAAATCCATACAGCCACATTTACCAGCCCCCGTGGCAACAAAACCCGTCGGCCGCTTGTGCTTTATGTAAAAAAGGTGCGATATTTGCCGATGTAAAACACGTAACACCTCAATACTATGACCGTACAGCAATTCTTGGAAGTGGTGAAACGCTACTTCAACATCATGCCCGACATGGAGGACCGCACGCAGGTTATCGAGCAAATCAGCCAAGGCGTGAGTTTCCGCGGTGCTAACCTGTGGGTGCTCATCTTTGCCATCTTCATCGCCTCGCTGGGCTTGAATGTCAACTCCACCGCGGTCATCATCGGCGCCATGCTCATCTCGCCGCTTATGGGGCCCATCATCGGCATGGGGCTGGCCATCGGCATCAACGACATCGAACTCTTCAAGAAGGCGTGGCGCAACTTCGCCGTGGCCACACTCATCAGTGTGCTTACGGCCATGGTCTACTTCCTCGTGACACCCATCGACGAGGCTCAGAGCGAACTCTTGGCACGCACGGCTCCCACTATCTACGACGTGCTCATTGCCACCTTTGGCGGCGCGGCGGGCATCACAGCACTCTGCACGCGGGGCAAAGGCAACGTGATTCCTGGCGTAGCCATCGCTACGGCCCTCATGCCGCCACTCTGCACGGCGGGCTACGGGCTGGCCACCGGCAATCTGCTCTACTTCCTTGGCGCATTCTACCTCTTCTTCATCAACACCGTTTTCATCACCATCTCCACCTTCCTGGGCGTACGGCTGATGCAATTTCCCCGCCGCACCTTCCTCGCTACGGAGCAGCAGAAGCGGGCGCAGCAAATCATCGGCGCCATTGTAGTGCTCACCATGATACCCGCCGCCATCATGACCTTTGGCATTGTGCGTAAGGGCATCTCCGACAGCCATGTGCGGAGTTTTGTGAAAAAGGAATTGGCGCAGACAGGTACGCAAATCATATCGCAAGAAATTGACCGCGACTCCATGGTGCTCAACATTGTGGCTGTGGGCAAGGAGATTGACACGGCCAAACTGAACGAAGCCACGAAGCGCCTCGCCTTCTACGACCTCGAAGACTATCGCCTGAACCTCATTCAGGGTGCCAAGAGCGACAGTCTGCTACAACTCACGCACCAGTTGCAACAAGCCAACACCAGCAAGGCACTCGACCAGCAGCGCACGGCCGAACTCATGAATCGCAACAGTGCCCTGCAGCAACAACTCGAGGCTTACACACGCTACGCCACCCTCTCGAAGCAGGTAAGGCGTGAAGCTGTGAATGTGTTTCCGCAAATCAAGCGAGTTGCACTCTCGCGCGTCGACGAATGGCCCACCGACAGCACCAAGGTGCACTATGTGGCGGCCTACATCCAACTGCAAAAGGGCAAACGCATCGCTCCCGACGAACGTCAGCGGCTGCGCTCTTGGTTGCAAACGCGCATACAGGCCGACAGCCTTGTGCTGCTGGTAGAAGGCGCGCAGTGAGCGAGCCCCGCCTCAATGTAAAGGGAAGGCTGCACGCACCGTTGTGGCACCACCTCAACCCGTCTCCTGTTGATTGATTTCAGCAGGAGACTTTTTTGATGGATGCAGGGTCTAAGTTTCGGCGTTAGGCCTTCACAGGGCCAAAATCAGAGAAAGCGAAATATGGGACAAGGCGCTTACTGCGAAAGCGAGAAAAGGAGATGTGGCTGAAGGCGGGCGGGGAGGGCGAGTCAGTCATCGAACAGCTTGAAAATGCAACGGAAGCCAAAGTCAAGCCGATGGCCGGGTGCTACGCTCGTAAAGAAACCAAGGTCGAGCAGGGGGGTGCCTATACCATAGCCTATTTCGCTGTACAAGCCGAGGGAGCGCACACTGAGCAGATTGAGGTAGAGGCGTTCTATCGTGACGAAGCGCGAGAGCCGCGGCACACGCGCAAAGAGGAGCATGGGACTCTCGTAGGAGCTTGTAGCTCGCGCGTAGTAGCGCGATTCGTTATACCAGCGGGAGTCGAGCAATTGGAACGAGCCCGTCAGTTCGTCGGTCCAGTCGCTGGGCATGTTGTTAAAGCGGAAAAAGTCGTAGTCAAGGAAGGTGTTCAGTCCGCAGTGCGTGTAGGTGCCGCCCCCAAAACAGAAATAGAGGGAGCGCAGGGCGTAGAGGCGCAGGTGATAATAGATGTCGCCCTCCACCCGCTCGTAGTGGTTGCTGCCGTGCTTGAGGTTGTAGCCTCGCTCGTAGGCCAAGGTGAATGTGGGGAAGTGGGAGTAGAGTGGCACACGGCGCTTGCCCTGCAGGCAGTAGTACTGGCGCGGCGTGTAGGCTATTTCGAGGCGAGGACCCACACTTTCGAGCACGCGTTGCAGCGACTGTTCGCCCTCCCACCGCGGGGCATTCATGAGCACACGGCGGTGATAGCGCCCACCCACTTTGAGGCGCAACCCCGGGGCTGGCGACAAGTTGAAATCGCCCTCCACGCTGTTGTCGCGATAGTAGGCCAGGTTGAAGCTGCGCAGCACTTGCAGCAACGAGTCGTAGTGTGTGTGCTGCTCCAGCAGTTTGGCCACTTCACGCGCCTGCCGGCTGTTGTAGACGTGTGCACCACCAGCAGCCCGCACCTCAAGGCTTGCATCGGTTGATGGCCAGAAGGTGAGCGCCAGCGGCAGCGACCAGTGCACCTGCTTCTGCTTGAAACTGTAGCCCACACGCGGCACAAAGCTCAACGTGGCATCGTGCGCGGCAAAGTGGTAGTTCATGCGAATGCGCGTTTGCAACGACAAGCCTTTCGACCCGCTCCACTGCACCATGGAGGGCGTGAACACGGGCGGCAGGCGCAGGTACGACTCGCGATGGCTGCCAAGCGGTATGTGGAAGGAGTTGAGCAGGACCTCATATTTGCGACCCTGCGTTTGTTCAAAACTCCTTTGCTGAGTTCGCTGCTTGGGGACATAACGGCTCGCAAACTCCTGCCGCAGGCTATCGGCACGACTGTAGATAGTGGCCTCGGCGGCGCGCAGCGGGAAGGGGCGCAGACTGTCGAAAGGGGCAAGGCCATAACGCATGCCAGAGGTGTCGACCACCACCGAATAGCGCGACGTGAGATCGAGGCTATGCGCGGGACGGGCTGAGGGCGATGTCACGAGCGTGTCGGCTGGCATGTCGCTTAATTGCGCCTGCATTTCATACACTTCATCCACTTTGTTGCCCATAAGACGGAACTTCGACATGACTCGTGCCTGCTGGGGCAGCAAAGCTTCCAGCCCGCGACTGCCAGGGCGGCCCGTGACGGTGACGCTTTGCAGATTGTAACGATAGGTAAATGAGAAATTGCGCACCTGGCCCGTGTGGCGGTCCAGATCTATTTCGCCACGCACCAGTTGCGAGTTACTGAAGCGTGGCACAATGTGGTAGCGCAGCACCTCGTACCCCTGCATGGGTGCCGCATAGGCATAGTTATAATAGTAGAAGCGGCGGTTACGCGGATGCAAGGGATTGAGCAGATGCGGATGGAACAGGTGGGGGCCGTAGAGCAGAAAGACCCAGCCGTCAGACTGCTCAAAACGGCGCACTGAGAAGTGGGGGTTCGACGAGTAGTAGGCCTCTATGCGGCAGTCGGTGCGACCGTTGGGGTGCACATCGACCTTGAGCGTGGCCTCCGACAGGTAATCGTTCTTCCCCTTTTCGAGCGGAAACATGTGGGGCAGATAGCGCACCACTTGGCCGCGGCGCTGGGTGTGCATGCGGTGACGCAGGTAGATGCTGGCTGAAATGTGCTGCTGCTTGTCGCCAGCACGCTGCGCAAAGGCAAAGAGGCTGTCGAGGCAGGCATCCTGCTGCGCTGCCACGGGCAAAGCCATGCACCACAAGCAACATAGGCACAACTGCAAGCGGCGCCATAGCCCTCCCCACACTACACACCACTGCCGCATGCAGCAGGCGCTGGGCTTGCTGCATGCGGCAGTGCGGAAGGAGAGGAGCAGGCTGTTCATGGGGCGAACTACATTTCACTACACGGGTGAAGGCAACAGGGCGGCCCGCCTATTACATGCGGATGCTCTTGACCTGCATGCGGCCCTCGCCATCGGCATAGATGAAGTAGGCACGCAAGGAGCGGTTTTTGGCCAGCACCTGCTCAGCCTGCTCCATGCCCATCACCATGAAGGCGGTGGCATAGGCATCGGCGGTGGTACAATCGGGGGCGATGACGGTGGCCGAAAGCAGGGAGTGCTGCACGGGACGACCGCTACGAGGGTCGATGGTGTGGGCGTACTTGCGGCCGTCCTTGATGTAGTAGTTGCGATAGTTGCCGCTCGTGGCCAAGGCGCAGTTTTCGAGCGCAAGGATGGTTTGCAGCGCCTCGCCCTGCACGCTGTCGCCCTCCACGGGTTTGCTCACGCCTATCTGCCACTTATGGCCATTCGGGTTGCGACCTTTCACCACCACTTCGCCGCCTATCTCAACCATGAAGTTGCGCACACCATGGTTGGCAAGGAGGCGAGCCACACGGTCCACCCCGTAGCCCTTGGCAATGGCGCCACAGTCGATGCTCATACGGGGGTCGGCACGGTGCACGGTGCTGTCGGGGCCGAGGGTGAGACGGGTGTAGCCCACCAAGGCGCGCAAACTGTCGACGGCGGCCGCATCGGGCATGGCGCCGTGCTTAAAGCCGAAGCCCCAAGCGTTGACAAGGGGCATCACCGTCACGTCGAAGGAGCCGTCAGTGGCCTCGCTCACCTCGCGGGCCTTGGTGAGCACCTCGTAGAGCATGGCGTCGGCCTTGTCGGTGCGGCCCTGGTTGATGCCCGACAGGGTGCTCTGCGGATTAAACACCGACATGCTGGCATCCACCTGCTGCAGCGTGGCCACTATCTGACTGTCGAGCGACTCTGTGGCTTCGTATTTAATATGGTAATAGGTGCCGAAGATAGCGCCCTCGGTGCTGCGCAACGTGGCACCGGCACGGAACTTCACAATCCACACGCTGCCCACAACGAGCAAGGCCAGAGAGAGAAGGGAAAGAAGCGTCTTGGTTTTCATGTTGGGGAAAATTGAAACCTTCGCCTACTTGCTGCGCGCCTTGCGCTGGCTGAGGTCGAAGATGAGGTGGAACGTGCCGCCGATGGCGTGGCTGTCGTTCTTGCCATAGCCTGGTACATACCATGCTGAACCAATGGCCGACTCCTTATTGGATAGCCGCAGGCGGTAACGTATGCTCCATCCCAAGTGAAGGATGCCCCACACGCGGGCTTCAAGACCGAAGAGCGCCTCGGCCCAGTGGTTGGTGCCGCGCAGGCCGTGGTAGGCAAAAGGCTGCTCGGTGCCATAGGCGTCATCCTTCAGCGCTGGACCGTCGACGTCGTATTTATAAGTGGAAAAGGCGTAGCGCAGACCAGCATAAATGCGGTTGCCCGAGCGCGGGTTCTTGGCGAAGTTGTAGTCGATTCCCACTTTGAAGTAGGGCGCAGCCACCTTGTAGTGCAACTGCGTGTTGTCGTTGGTATGGTCGCTCACGCCCATGCCAATTTCGGCGGTGGGGAAATATTTGCCCCGCATGTTCACCCTCGCCATTCCCTCATACTGCCCGTAAGGCGTGGCCACGGCCATCACCGCTCCGCAAAGGTCGAAGCCCACACTCACGCCAGCAAACAAGGGCATACGTCCCTGCGCAGCCAGCGCGGCGGCGGCTTCCTCGCGTGAGGCATACTGCACCCCACGAATGCGCTGCGGCTGCTCGGCGCGCTGCACCCGAACGGTGTCACCCTCGACGTGCTGCGCCTGCAGCGGCAGGCTACTGAGCAGTAGTAGCGCGCAGGTAAATGCGTAGGTTCTCAATGTCATCGTAATTTACTATGGAACGCACCAGCGCCACGCTATCGACCGTGAGGGGCAGTTGTGACAAGGGGTGCGAGGTGTAACGTACGGCGTGCAACGTGTGATAGACAGCGGCGGGGCAGTCGAGCGACTCGAAGTGGGGCTGGGGCGTGTGCTGCACAAAGAGTGTATCGATGGCCCTGCGCCCCTGGGCATCGCTCAGGCAGAGCAGCAGCGTGTCCTGCGTGCCGCTTTCGCGCAGGGGCAACAGGAAACTGCTGATGCCCTGGGCACGGTTGAGTAACACGGTGTCGCGGCCGGCGGGGCGCACGGTGAGCGTATCGGTGAGGGTGAGCGCTGTGCGCGTTTCAGAGGCATAGAGGCCGCACTGCATCAGCACTACGTTGTCGAGCGGGCAGTCAATGTTAGAACACGCCGCCAGCACTGCGCTCGCCACGAGCATGGCCACTGCATGCAGCAGGCTGCGCTTAGAATTCCTTTTCAATGTGATAATTGTTGCGTCCTTCGGCATTGCGGCTGATAAGTTCGCCCAAGAAGCCGGCCACAAAGAGCTGCGTGCCGAGCACCATCATGGTCAGGGCTATGTAGAAATAAGGAGAGTTGGTCACGAGCGGCGCGGGGATACCGTTGTAGAGGTGTACGAGTTTCACGGCACCCACTACGATGGCGGCCACAAAGCCGAAGAAGAACATGAGCGAGCCAAGGAAGCCGAACACGTGCATGGGTTTAAGACCGAAACTGTTGAGAAACCACAGCGAGAGCAGGTCAAGATAGCCATTGACGAAGCGGTTGAGCCCGCCGAACTTTGTCTTGCCAAACTTTCGCGCCTGGTGGTGCACCACCTTTTCGCCAATGTGGTCGAAGCCTGCGTTCTTGGCCAAGTAAGGAATGTAGCGGTGCATCTCGCCATACACCTCGATGCTCTTCACCACCTCATTACGGTAGGCTTTCAGTCCGCAGTTAAAGTCGTGCAGGTTGTGAATGCCGCTCACCTTGCGCGCCGTAGCGTTGAAGAGTTTGGTGGGAATGGTCTTTGAGAGTGGGTCGTAGCGCTTCTGCTTGTAACCCGACACGAGGTCGTAGCCCTCTTCGGTAATCATGCGGTAGAGCTCGGGTATCTCGTCGGGCGAGTCCTGCAGGTCGGCGTCCATGGTGATGACCACGCGTCCCTGTGCCTTGCGGAAGCCGCAGAAGAGGGCGGGCGACTTGCCGTAATTGCGGCGGAACTTGATGCCGTGCACCGCATCGTCGTCCTTGGCAAAGCCCTCAATCACCTGCCACGAGGTGTCGGTGCTACCGTCGTTCACAAAGATGATTTCGTATGTAAAGTGATGTTCCTTCATCACGCGCTCAATCCATGCGCGAAGTTCGGGCAGACTCTCGGCCTCGTTGAACAGAGGCACCACCACTGAAATGTCGTACTTGTAATCCATAAGGAGGTATCTTGTTGTATGATTATGTCTATATAATATAGGTAGCAGCCCTCGGTGCTATGCCCTGTAGTTGCGCGGCGTGCGGCGTGCACCCCACCCTATCAGCACTGCAAGCAGCGGCCCGAAGAGCATGCACAGGTATATAGGCAGGACGGCGTAGTTGGCCACACCTATCTGCTGCAACGTGTGCGCCACGCCCTCGGCCCCATGTCCCGCCGAAAGGGCGTCAATCATGGGCTGCATGCCTGCCTCACGCAGACTCTGCTGCATTTCGGGCGCACAGAGCATCTGGCCGTAGTCCAGGAAAATGCGCCCCATGTCGAAGTAACTCAGATAAACGAAGATGACGAGCGCAATCCAAATGGAGGCGTAAAAGCCCGTGAGCAGACTGTGCAGAAATCCGCGCAAAAATGGGAAAGCCCCGCCCTCAACGGTGGTGCGGCGAAACCGCAGCGTCAGCCAGTAAGCGAAGAGCGGTGTGCCCAGCAGCATCACCATATATAATGTGGAGAAAAAAGGCATTGCAAACGACCATCGGAAAGCAGTAAGCGAGCCCGCGCCCCACAGGCCGAGCACTACGCCATCCTGCATGGCGAAGGCATTGATTTGCCTCATGACTTCATTGTTTTGCATAAATAAAAGCGATTGGTACTCCGCTATGCTATCTTGAAAAGAAAGGAAAAAGGCGGAGTATAGAGGAGTTCCTTTACAACAAAGCGTGTAAAAGATGGTGCAAAGATAGTGCAAGGCGAGTGGAGGAGAAAAGAAAAGCCGAAGGTTTTTCGTTTTCTCATCCCGAGCCGCAGCCTATCTTATCCAAAGATAGTGCAAGGCGAGTGGAGGAGAAAAGAAAACGCGCAGCTTTTTCATTTTCTCATCCCGAGCCGCAGCCTATCTTATCTAAAGATAGTGCAAGGCGAGTGGAGGAGAAAAGAAAACACGCAGTTTTTTCATTTTCTCATCCCGAGCCGCAGCCTATCCGTTTCTACATAGCACCTATCCGTTACTATTTGGGAGGAAATCGATACGCAGTGCCTTGTAGTGCGTTGCCATGCCGGCGTGGTAACGTTGTTATGCCGGCATGGCAACGCACTAAGCTTGTTGGAGGAATGGAAAAGAGCCGTGGAAAAACGGTTTCATCCTTGCCGAAAACGGGCGTACGGCGTGACTGATTGCCTTCAACCTTACGCTGACTCGCCATCGGATGCCAGTGCCACGTAGCCACGCTGATGCATGCCGTCCATGCGGATGAGCAAGGGAGCAGACAAGGCCACACAGCGCAGAAGGGGAGATTCGTAGTCGGCTGGTTGTGCATCGAGCCAAGCACGGTCGTAGAGGTTGTCGGCCTCAGGCACGGCAGGCAGCGTGAAGTAACCCACACCGAGCGAGGTGAGGTTTTGGAAGAAGTGCGAACCTTGGCTGGGCTCCACGGCAAAGCCCTCAGGCTGGCACTCCACCACGATGCGGGCTGCACAAATCTGCGGCCATGTGACGGGTATGCCCAAGCAAGGGTCACTGCTGCCCCAGCGGCCGGGTCCCACCAGCACGTAGCCCGTTTCACTTTGGTTGAAGCGTGCGTTAAGTTCTGCCAGTTCGGCGGCTATGCGGGTGTTGGTGTCACTGTCGAAGTGAGCGGCCGTGACGTAGACCACGTGTCGCACGTCGTTCACGATGCCATTGCCCAACACGTGGCGGCTTTGCAGCAGCACGTGGTCGGTGGGCTGCAGGTCGTAGCAGTCGGCCACGTTTTCATTCACGTCGACAATGGGACGCACCTGCAACAGATAGAAGTGGGCGGTGGTGGGCGACTCTATCTGCACGGCAAATTCTATTTCCACAGGCTGTCCCATTTCCTTCTCGCCGATGTGCAGCAGTTCCTTGATACTGGCCGCGAGCGGGATGTCGGTGCCTTGCAGCAGGTTGGCGAGTGTGACCACGCGGCGGCCCCTTGTCCAGGTGCACACGCCGGGCAGCAGGCGGTCGCTCTCTATGTCGTAGGTGGAGAGGAGCAGCGAGGCCACCGCGTTGTCAGTGGGCCACTGCTGCACGCTGCGACGCAACAGGTTGAAGTCATCCTTGCATGAGAATTCGGTGGTAAGGTGGTTGAGGTCGAGCGCCAGGAAGTCGCGTTGCGTGTCGCGAAGCGCCGTCTGCACACTGCCCAACTGCAAGATGTGTCGTGGATGGGCGGGCGAGAAGCGCAGGGCCTTACCGCCGTCGACGATGTATTTACCCAGACCTAAAGCCATGCTGACCACTCCCTCTTCGGGCTGCTCGTTCTCGATGGGATAGAAGTTGATGCTCCTCGCCACGCCCGACAGGGTGGGATAAAACAGGTTGTCGTGCTGCGTGCCCACCACTTCCTGTATGACGATGGCCATCTTCTCCTGGTCGATGAGGTTCTGCGTGGCGGTGAGGTAAGCCTTGCTGTCGCGGTAGAACACCGACGCATAGACGGCCTTGACAGCGCCGCGCAGCAACTCAAGCATGAGGGCGTCGTCGTGTACACGAGGCACCATGTAGGTGGCATAGACGCCTGCGAAGGGCTGATACTGCGAGTCCTCGAGCAGACTGGATGAGCGCACGGCTATGGGGTGGTCGATGACGTGGAAGAGGGCCGCGAGGTCGTCGAGCACAGTGTCTGGCAGATGGGCAGCCATGAAGGCTTGCAGTATTTCCTCGTCGCTGCTGTCACTAAGCGCCACGGGGTAGAGGTTGTTCTGCTCCATGAAGGCGTCGAAGATGTCGGTGCAGATGACCACGGTGCGCGGTATGCCCATGGTGAGGTGCTCGGTGGCAAGGTGGGGGTAGCGGCGGGAGAGCGTACCCATAAAGGCCAGACCGCGGCCTTTGCCTCCCAACGAGCCGTTGCCGATGCGGGCAAAGTTGCTGTACTCGTCGAAGCGGTCGCGCTCGTAGACGGCCACCACGCCCGCATTCTTGATGCGGCGGTACTCCACAATCAGTCGGAAGATGAAGTGGCGCGCCTCGTCCATGTCGTCGTACTGCGACACGTCGTGCATACGCAGAATTTCGGCGGGCGGAAACATGGCACGCGAATAGAAGAAGCGGGAGAAATGGTTGTGCGACAGATGGTGGCGCAGCGCATCGTCGGGGATGCGGAAGATGCATTGCTGCAAGCCCTTGAGGTCCTTGATGCGGAAGAGTTCCTGATGCGTGGCGGGGTCTTCAATCACGAAATCGCCGAAGCCAAAGTGCTTCATGAGTGCGCTGCGGAGGTCCTGCGGATAGCTCTTCGAACGTTTGGCTATGAAGGGAGCGCCAAGTTCTTCGGCATAGCGAGCATTTTCGGGTTCACTCGACTCAAGCAACAGGGGCAGGTGTGGGTCCATTTGGCGCAGCATGCAGCCCAGATGGTAGCCCGCCATAGGGTCCTTCACGCCGCCGCGGGTGAAACTGAAGTCGCTCACCACGCCCAGCAGGTTGCGCGGGTAGCGCTGTATGATTTCCACCGCTTCCTCGTAGTTGCGTGCCAGCATAATTTTGGGACGGCCACGCATACGCAGCATCTTCAGGTGGTCGTTGAGGGCTTCTTTGGAGAACTCGCGACTTTGCTCCAACACCACCCTGTAGAGCTGCGGCAGGGCTGATGAGTAAAAGCGGATGCTGTCCTCCACAAGCAGGATGGTCTGCACGCCCACCGACTCCATGTCGCTCTCAGCATTCACCTTGTCCTCAATCAGCTTGATGATGGCTACGAGCAGTTCGGAGTTGCCCAGCCAACTGAACACGTAGTCGATGTGCGAAAGGTCCTCGCGGGCCACGCGGCGGCTCACCTCCTTGCTGAAAGGCGTCAGCACCACGATGGGTATGTGCGGATACTGCTGTTTGATGCTGCCCGCCGCACTGAATACGTCGCATGCCGATGATCCAGGCATCACGATGACGAGTTCGAAGTTGCGGTCGGCCAGGCAGGCCAGCGCCTCGTCCTCGCTGGTAACCTGCGTGAAACGGGGCGGATAGCGCAGGTTGAGGGCGGTGTATTCGTTGAATATCTGTTCGTCCACGCGGCCGTCGTCTTCGAGCATGAAGGCGTCGTATTTAGTAGAAATGAGCAGCACGTTGTACACGCGTTTGTTCATCAGCATGGCATAAGGCGTGTCGCGCAGCATCGACAGGCGCACTTCGTCTCGCGTCACGTTGGCAGAGGGGTGTGGCATAAGAAAGGAGTGGTGGAGAAGGTTTTTCTATATAGATAAAACGCAGACGCCCCAAAGGTGGCAAGGTGCACCTTAGGGGCGTGTTATAAAAGAAGTGGGCGGCTTAAAGCCCCTCGATGGCAGCGAGCGCAGCGGCTATTTCGCAACCCGTCTGGTCGGTGACGGGCACAAGCGGCAGGCGTAGCACGTTGTAAATGCGGCCATAGGTAGCAAGCAGGTCTTTCACACCTGCGGGGTTGCCGTCGCGCGTCATGAGTTCGTACATGTCGGTCAGACGCTGGTGCGTGGCGAGGGCTTCAGCCTGACGGCCGTCGCGGGCATCATGCACCATTTGCGTGAAGAGTGCAGGGTATGCGTTGCCTATTACCGAGATAACACCCTTCGCACCCATACCTATCATGTCGTAGGTCAGCGCGTCGTCGCCGCTCAGCACGTCGAAGCCTTCGGGTGCGTGCTGCAGGATGTGCGCTATCTGGTCAAGCTTGCCCGAGGCCTCCTTGATGGCCACCACGTTGGCGTAGTCGCGGGCTATGCGCAGCGTGGTTTCGGCCTCGAGGTTGACACCCGTGCGACCTGGCACGTTGTAGAGCACTACGGGCAGGGGCGAGGCCTCGGCCACGGCGGCAAAATGTTGGTAGAGGCCCTCCTGCGTGGGCTTGTTGTAGTAGGGGCAGACAATGAGCACGCCAGAGAGCCCCGTAACGTCAAGCCGCTGCAAGCCCTCCACCACGTGGCGGGTGCAGTTGCCACCAGCACCAAGCAGCAGTGGCACACGGCCGGCATTCACGCGGCGTACCGTGCTGATGATAGCCTGCTGTTCGTCGGGCGCAAGACAAGGCGTTTCGGCCGTCGTGCCCAGCACGCACAGAAAGTCGGCACCTTCGGCTATCTGATATTCCACCAATTTTTCAAGCGCGGCAAAGTCTACGCTTCCGTCTTCAAGGAAAGGAGTAACAAGGGCTATACCCATACCCCGGAATGGATTGGTTCGCGACATAAGTCAATGGATGTATTATGTACACGCCGCTATACTTGGCGGCCGTGTGCTTGTTGCTTGTCTGTATATATAAAATATGGAGTGCGCGGCGCGGTATATATAATAAGGAGTAGACGGCGCGGCTATTCCGTTTCGCCAATCATGCGTCTGAACTCTTCTTCCGTTACGAGCGGTATGTTCTCCTTCTTGGCTTTCTCCAGTTTCGATGGTCCCATGTTGTGGCCCATCAGAATGAAAGAGGTGCGCTTGGAAATGCTACCCACCGACTTGCCGCCGTGTGCCTCGATGAGCGCCTTGTATTCGTCGCGCGAGTGGTGGTCGAAGGTGCCGCTTATCACTACGCTCTGTCCTGCGAGCTTGTCGCTCACGGCCTCGGTGGCGGGTTTTTCCTGCATTTGCAGACCGGCCTCGGCCAAACGTGCCAGCAGCTGGCGGTTTTCCTCCACCATGAACCACTGACGCACGCTGCCCGCTATCACCTGGCCCACGCCTTCCACCATCTGCATTTCTTCAAGAGAGGCTTGCGCCAATGCCTCAGCGCTGCCGAAATGCGCGGCCAAGGCCTTGGCTGCCACTTTGCCCACAAAGCGTATGCCGAGGGCGTAAAGCACGCGGCTGAAGGGCACTTCGCGGCTCTTAGCTATGCCTGCTATGAGTTTCTCGGCACTGCGCTGGCGCTTGCCGTCGGTCCCACTCAGTTGCTCGGTGCGCAGGGCGTAGAGATCGGCCACATTGCGCAGCAGTCGGCGCTCGTAGAGGTCGGCCACGGTTTCAGGTCCGAGCGAGTCGATGTTCATGGCGTCGCGGCTGATGAAGTGTTCTATCTTACCCTTGATTTGCGGCGGGCAAGTAGCCGCGTTGGGGCAGTAGTGGGCGGCCTCGCCGGGATAGCGCACCAGCGGCGTACCGCATTCGGGGCAGTGCGTGATAAAGGTGACGCGGCGGCTCTCGTCGATTTCGGCAGTGCGCGCAGCGGTGTCCACGCCCGTTACCTGCGGAATGATTTCGCCGGCTTTCTCCACATACACCATGTCGCCTATGTGCAGGTCGAGGCTGGCTATGATGTCGGCGTTGTGTAGCGAGGCGCGGCGCACCATTGTGCCAGCCAGCGGCACAGGCTCCATGTTGGCCACAGGCGTCACGGCTCCCGTGCGGCCTACCTGGAAGGTGACCTTGAGCAGACGGGTGCAGGCACGTTCGGCCTGAAACTTATAGGCTATGGCCCAGCGTGGACTCTTCGACGTATAGCCTAATTCCTGCTGCTGCGCCAGCGCATTGACCTTAAGCACAATGCCGTCGGTGGCCACAGGCAGTTCACTGCGGTGCACGTCCCAGTAGTCTATGTAGTCGTAAATCTCTTGTAGCGTATGGGCCAAACGGGTGTGCTGCGAGGTTTGGAAGCCCCAAGCCCGCGCCTTGTCCATACACTCGGCCTGCGTGCCGGCTACCTGCTCGTCGGCCAGCAAATAGTAGAGGTAGGCGTCAAGCCCGCGGCGTGCCACCACGGCCGACGACTTGCTCTTGAGTGTGCCCGAAGCGGCGTTACGTGGATTGGCAAAGAGCTGTTCGCCCTGCTCCTCGCGCTGCGCATTGAGCTTGTCGAACGAGTGCCAGGGCATCAACACTTCGCCGCGTATTTCAAACTGCTGCGGACAAGGGCAGTCGGCCGGCAGTGTGAGGGGAATGCTGCGTATGGTGCGAATGTTGGCCGTCACATCGTCGCCTTGCACGCCGTCACCACGCGTCACGGCACGCACAAGGCAGCGGTTTTCGTAAATAAGACTGATGCTGAGACCATCGAACTTGAGTTCACAAAACACATCGAACGGTGCGCCTCCCAGCCCCTCGCTCACGCGGTTGTAAAAGGCTGCCACGTCTGCACGCGAATAGGTATTACCCAACGACAACATGGGGCGCGCGTGCTGCACTTGCTTGAAGTCCTGGCTGAGGTCGCTCCCCACACGCTGGGTAGGCGAGTTGGCGTCGTAGAGCTCGGGATGGCGAGCCTCCAGGTCGGCCAATTCGGCAAGCAGGCGGTCGAACTCTTGGTCGCTGATGGTGGGCGCGCTCTTCACATAGTAGTTGTAATTGTGCGCATGCAACGCCTCGCGCAACTCTTTTATGCGTGCTTCGTCGGTCATCGTGATGGACGTGTGTGGTGTGTGGCTTGTGGTAAAAAGGCAACGCCTCTGAGCATCGGTGTGCGGCCTGAGGTAAAAAAAGCCGCCGCGGTAAAAAGTTCGCCAGCGGGCTTCCTGCCTTATTTTATGAGCAAAATTACGGATTAACCCTAATAATTCGTACTTTTGCGCTCACATTTTTTACCAGTAGGCATGTAAAACGCATGCTGCCCCTACCCTACTTTTACATTGTTATGCGTATTGATATCATTACCGTACTGCCCGAAATGCTCGAGGGTTTTGTCAACACTTCCATCCTGGCCCGTGCCCAGAAGAAGGGGCTTGTCGAAATCTACGTGCACAACTTGCGCGACTATACCACCGACAAGCATCGCCGTGTGGACGATTATCCCTTCGGCGGCTTTGCGGGTATGGTGATGCAATGCCAGCCCATCGACGCCTGCATCAGCGCGCTGACGGCTGAGCGCCACTACGATGAAATTATCTTCACCTCGCCCGACGGCGAGCAGTTCGACCAGCCCATGGCCAACAGCCTCTCGCTGCACAAGAACATCATCATTCTTTGCGGACACTACAAGGGCATCGACTACCGCATTCGCGAACACCTCATCACCAAGGAGGTAAGCATAGGCGACTACGTGCTGACGGGCGGCGAACTGGCAGCCGCCGTGATGAGCGACGCCATTGTGCGCCTCATTCCTGGGGTATTGGGCGACGAGCAGAGCGCCTTCAACGACTCCTTCCAGGACAACCTGCTGGCAGCCCCCGTCTACACCCGACCCGCCGAATACAAGGGCTGGCGTGTGCCCGACATTCTCCTCTCGGGCCACGATGCGAAAATCAAGGAGTGGGAAATACAGCAAAGCTTGGAGCGTACGAAACGCCTGCGCCCCGATTTGCTTGACAAATAAGCCCACTCGCCCCAAGCTGTCCATGCAGCCGTAGCCAAGCAGCGCATGTACTGAAAATCCCGCCGTCAGACAGAACGCCTCCTTTTGTTTCGGTCTGACGGCGGGACTTTTGTCCAATAGCAAGCCGCAACTTGTCGTTTCTGACAGGCACCTAAGTGTGTTTGTCACAGGTGTCACAGGCAGGGAAAACGCACGAAATATTTATTGGGTTCAGCCTTCCGTTTTTCCGAAATGCGAGATGAACAGATGAATGATTTTTTCGAGGAATTTCGGGTTC
>SFEP01000092.1 GCA_004557185.1 Bacteroidales bacterium | reverse complement strand
GAGCGTGACGCAAGTGCGCAAGCCCGATGAGCACATCAGGCAAAAGGATGATCGGAAGAAGATAAATAAGCAATTTCCACATACGTGCGGGTTGCTGATAACGAAACGGATGGCCAACAGCCGTGCAGTGCCCCTACTGTGATGGGTGTGCTATCCACCAAGGCGGACAGGCTACCTGAATGTCCTGCATGTCGGTCACTGTGTCCTTTTCGTCCACAATCTCGGTGCCGAGCATCGTTTCAATCACGTCCTCCATCGTCACGATGCCGCGGAAGCAGCCGTATTCGTCGATGATGATGGAAATGTGCTCTTTCTTGGCAAGCAGCGTCTCCCAGATGCGCGACACAGACTCGTTCTCGGAGAACGTGAGCACGGGGCGCATGATGTCCGTCAAGCGAAGGTTGAATTTGTCCTCCGAAAGTTTCTCAAGAATGGTTTGCCTCAACACGTAGCCCTTGATGTAATCGTCGTTCTCCTCGTTATAGACGGGGATGCGGGAGTACGTGCTGTAAGCGTCGTTCTTGTAAAACTCGCGCAGCGACATGCTTTCCTCTGCCATCTCGACCACCGACGACGGCGTCATGATGTCGCGTGCCTTCACATCGTCCAACTTCAGGAGGTTCTGAATCATGCGGTTCTCCTTTTTCTCGAACACGCCCTCTTCGGCGGCCACAGTCACCATGGCCGACACCTCTTCACGACTGACAGAGAGCGGCTGCTTTTTGCTTGAAAAGAAATGCGTGACGAACTCCGACATGAGCACAAGCGGATAGGTGAGAAACACCATCACATGAATGATGCGCGCCGAGGAAATGGCCAGCGAACGCCAGTAGATGGCGCCGATGGTCTTCGGTATGATTTCTGAAAAAACAAGGATGAGAAGGGTGAGCAACGCCGAAGTGATGGCAAAAAACTGGCTGCCGAAAATGAGCTCACTCTGTGCACCTACGCCCGCCGCACCCACGGTGTGGGCAATGGTGTTGAGCGAAAGGATGGCTGAGATGGGTTTGTCGATGTCCTGCTTGTAGGTTTTGAGCAACTTTGCTCCTGCGCGTCCCTCAGTCTCCATCATCGACACAAACGACATGGGCGTGGAGAGCAAGACGGCCTCAAGTATGGAACAGAGAAACGAAATGGCTAACGCTGAAAAGAGATAGAGGAGTAATAGCCCCATCAGAGATAAGTTTAGTGAAACAAGTGTCCTGACCTTGCCAGCCAAACGATGCCGGCACAAGGAACGCCCCCGAACGAGGCCGCCACTCCGCAGGTTGCCGCAGGCTGCACAGAAGCCGCGCTTGGCATTTCTTCGGATTTTATGCGCGCAAAGTTACGCATTTTGAGGGGATAAGTGGTAAAAGCAAGCGTGTTAAATTCGTGAACTGCACAGAAAGACGAGGGTTTGCCGCACAACGGTTGCCCAGCAAGTGGCTTTCACGACTGATTTGTGGCATGCAGTTGGCAGCACCTTATTTGCGCCGCACATATTCCTGAAACTGCTCCTTGGTGCCGTTGAACACGTTGATGTCGACATCGCCTTGTATGCCGCGGACGCGGCCTTGGCAGGAGAGCTGCCAGTGAAGCAGGTGAACGTAGGGCTTGAACTGGCCGTAGCGGGCTATCCACACGTCGTAGCCGCGCAGAGCGGCGGGGGCATGCGGCATGTGCTTGTTCACGAAGGTCTGACCCACGTAAAGCACAGGTTTTCGACCCGTGCGGCGCTCCACTTCGCGCAGCCACACCAAGGCCTCGCGGAAGAGGACGGCATCGCCGCCCATCTGGCGCACCTGAGCATCGGTGGGCTCGAGGTCGAGCACAGGCGGCAGGTCGGAGGCTGCCACTGAGGAGTTTTTCAAGAACCATTTGGCCTGCTCGGCGCCCGACACCTTGGTGCTGAAGAAGTGGTAGGTGCCAGTGTGAAGGCCGTGGCGACGGGCGTCACGCAAATCCTTGGCGTAGTAGCGGTTAAGTATTTTTTTACCTTGCGTGCTCTTGATGTAGACGAACGACACGGGATAGTCTACGCTGCCCTGCACACGTTTGCCGGGACCGAGACTGGTGATGCGGAGTTTCGTCCAATCGATGCCGTAACGCTTGCGTCCTATTTCGTGCTGATAGCGGGAAATGTCGATGCCATAGACGCGGTCGGCGGTATAGACCATGCGCTCGCCAAGGAAGCGGTCGGCCTTCCACGCACCACAGAGCACCATGCGCCCCAGCTTGAGTTGGAAACCGTGGCCATGGCGCTCGTTGGCCAGCCACTGCCCTTCGTAGTAGTCGCCGTTGGCAGCGGCCTCCCAGCCCATGCCCTGCTTGCGAAGCGCGGCGTCGAACTGGCCTTCGTAGGTGGAACGACTGTCAGTGCGTATGCCTTGCGGCAACGAGTCGGCCTCCCAGATGCCCACGTACACGGCACCGTCGGCCGTAAAATGCCGTCCCCACCCTTGGCGCAAAGGCTGCGTCGTGGAGTCGGACAGGGCCACAAGCCCTTCGTAGCGCGAACCGTCGGCATAGGTCAGCACACGGCAGGGGGCAGCGTGCGGCAGGGGTTGCACCACGGGCTGGCTGTCGTCGGCCCACCACACACGTATCACAGCCCACACGTTGCGGGCCCACCATACGGGCCAACTGTGCACATGGGCCATCACGCGGCCTATCTGAGCCGATGACAGACGGTGGCCGTGCATGCGCAGGCCGCACAGCCGACCGAAAGCATTGACGTAGGCACCGCCCTCGGCAGCCGGCAGGGCCAGGGTGTCGGGCTGCACCCGCACAGGCAGTACGCTGGCGGTAGGTCCGCCGCAGTCATTGAAAGCCAGCAATCGGCGCCGCCACGTGGTAGTCCCCCAGCGCCAAGGAGCCAGGTAGTTGGCCCCGTGGGGCAGGCAGCCCATGCGCAGACGCACCAGCAGCATGCCGGCCGTGTCGCGCGCCACATGGCGGGCGGGCAGGTCGTAGACAAGGGCGTGGGCGGTGTCGGTGGGAATGACCATGCGCACCCTCGCTTTGTATTGCAGCACGGCCGGTTGCAGCGACTTCGCTGCGCGCGCCTTTTGCACCAGTTGCCGCAGGGAGTCGGTGCGCTGCAGGCGTGCCGGCAACAGTGCGCGGTAGGCCATCACCTCGTTGTAGCCGTCGTCGGTCACCGAGTGAACGCGGGCGTAATAGTCGAGTTCTGGCTTCTGCGCCTCCATGTGGCGGCAGATGGTTTGCAGCATGCTGTCGGCAGCGGCCAAACGTGCCTGCAAGTGGCCAACAGGCAACGTGTCGGGCATGTGCAGCAGCAGGGAGTCGGTGGTGAGCACATGTCCCTCGTTGCTCACCAGCACGCCCGTCTGGTCCACGCGTGTCTGTACGCTGTCGGCCTTCATGCCAGCCACGCGCGCCCCTTGCGCCTCAAGCGGCAGATAGAGGGTGTCGCCATCGGCTACGGGCAACACGTAGCAAGCCCTGGCCTCCACACGGCACACGGCGCGCAGCAGTTTGCTCTGACGCGGCGGCAAGGCCCACAGCAGCACGAGCAGCAGCACGACAACGATGCCCGCGGCAAGCCACACGCGGCGTGGGAGTTGCCGCAAACGGATAATCAAGCGAAGGAGGCGTAACGTAAAGGTGGGCATGTGTTCTGTTGTTATTGTTAAAAAGCTCAGTATGGAGGGCGCAAGGCAGCTATCAGGGGTACGAAGCAGGGCGGGTGGACAAAGCTGCGCGCACTATATATAAAAGGAGTGCGTTGTAGCGCCGCCACACTTGCCGTATGAATAAGCGAAGAGGCTGCAACGTGTGTTGCAACCTCTTCGACGTAGCGCGAGACAGGCTTGAACTGTCGACCTCATGATTATGAATCATGCGCTCTAACCAGCTGAGCTATCGCGCCGTATTTACCCCTCATCGGGAAGCATGTTCCCGTTTTTCGAGTGCAAAGATAGGGATTTCCGCATCACCGACAAACGTTTTACTCGTTTTTTTACCACATTTTTTACATCATGCAGCGTAAACAAGAGCCTCGAGAAAGGTTTACACGTTGAAATTCAGTGTAATGAGGACCGTTTAGCGAGAATACAAGGCGGAGGCTTCGCAGAGCGTAACGGACAAGGAAGGGTGCGCATGGGGCTAAGGTAAAAGTTGGCAACCGCGAAGCACGAGGTAAAACTTGCATGAAATGCGTGGGGGCCACAAAGGATGAACAGGGGCAGGATGAGAACATGCAGAAAGAAGGGGAAAAATGGAGGAAATAGAGGAAATAGTGACGGCGGCGCGGAAAATGCAGACAGACAAACGCTTCGCGAAGAGCAGAAGGCGTCTTGTCATGTTTGCAAGGCGTCTTCCCGCTACGAGATGCGGCAGGGAAAACGCACGAAATTTAATCATCATTTTCTTTGTTATTTTCATTGATTTTCAATGTGATAAATTTGTTTATCTCATTGATTATTAGTAACTT
>SFEP01000001.1 GCA_004557185.1 Bacteroidales bacterium | reverse complement strand
GTTGTTGGTAATCTTCACACACTCACGGCTGGCATCTATGAAGAGCGTAGCGTTATCCTTCTTGCTCTTCTTCAATACCATAATGCAGGTAGCGATAGAGGTGCCAAAGAAGAGGTTGCCGGGGAGTTGGATAACGCAATCTACATAGTTGTTGTCTATCAAATACTGGCGTATCTTCTTCTCCGCTCCGCCACGATACATAATGCCTGGGAAGCAAACTATGCTCGCCGTGCCGTTGGTTGCCAACCACGCCAACGAGTGCATAATGAATGCCAAGTCTGCCTTTGACTTTGGAGCAAGCACGCCAGCAGGAGCATAGCGAGGGTCGTTGATAAGGGTAATATCATCGTCACCCTTCCACTTGATAGAATAAGGAGGGTTAGAGACAATCACCTCAAATGGTTCATCGTCCCAATGCTGTGGCGAGAGAAGTGTATCCTCGCAGGCGATATCGAACTTATCGTAGTCAATGTCGTGCAAGAACATGTTGATACGGCAGAGGTTGTAGGTGGTAAGGTTAATCTCCTGACCATAGAAACCCTGACGCACATTGTCCTTGCCGAGTATCTTTGCCGCCTTCAAGAGCAGCGAACCCGAACCGCAAGCAGGGTCATAGACCTTATTGACTTCGCTCTTGCCGAGAGTTGCCAAACGGGTGAGGAGTTCGCTCACCTCCTGTGGAGTGTAATACTCGCCACCGCTCTTACCTGCATTGCTCGCATACATACCCATCAGGTATTCGTAGGCATCACCGAAAGCGTCAATAGTATTGTCTTGATAGTCGCCAAGGTTCATCTGCTGAATGCCACGAAGGAGTTTTACGAGTTTCTCGTTTCGCTTGATAACGGTTGCTCCCAACTTATTTGAATTGACATCCACATCAGCAAACAGACCGTTGAAATCATCCTCGCTTTCAGTTCCCTTCGCACTCGCCTCAATAGAGTTGAATATCTTCTCCAAGGTCTCGTTCAGGTTGGCATCCTTGTCGCACACCTTACATATATTGCAGAAGAGTTGGCTTGGTAGAATAAAGAAACCCTTCACGCTCACCATCTCTTCGCGTATGCTCTCCGCTGTGTCATCGTCCAAAGTGGCATAATCAAAATCGGTGTTGCCAGTATCCCACTCACCCTTGTTGATATAGTTGGTGATGTTCTCGCTGATGTAGCGATAGAAGAGCATACCGAGAATGTATGCCTTGAAGTCCCATCCATCTACCGCACCTCGCATCTCATCGGCAATGGCCCATATTGTTCTGTGGAGTTCTGCACGCTCCACCTCTTTCTTATTCTCTGCCATAGTGTTTTGGTTGTTATTGCGACAAAATTAACAATAATTCTCCGTCAGACCCCAAAACAGCCTCCGAAAATCTCGCTAAATAATGAAGATTGTTTTATGGATTTCGGGAGGCAAATGTAGCGTAGCATTGTGGCGTGGAATAATAATTACATCATGACCACTTGCTGAAAAAGGAGCACAAATATTTTTGTAACAAAGAATAAAGTCGTAATTTTGCGGGCAAAACAAACCATTACACCGTTGTTACCAACCTAACCAATTGGAAGAGCGCGGCAGGATGAAGGCAGAAACCCGGTTCGGGTCGCTACCGTAACCGCTGCACCGAAACCCCAAGCGTTCTGTTACAACAAACCCTAAACAAAGCTATAGCAAAAATGAAAAAAGGTATCCATCCCGAGAACTATCGTCCCGTTGTGTTCAAGGACATGAGTAATGGCGACATGTTCCTCTCTCGTTCTACCTGCAAAACCAACGACACGGTAGAATTCGAAGGCGAAACTTATCCCGTTGTCAAGCTCGAAATCTCCAGCACCTCACACCCGTTCTACACTGGTAAGTCGAAACTCGTCGACACCGCCGGCCGCGTAGACAAGTTCATGAGCCGCTACGGCAAAAGCCGCAAGTAAGGGACACCAAGCGGAAGCGGCATCTCACCGCTTGCCTTGACAACATACCAAAACAGGGGGATGCTTCCAATGCGGAGGCATCCCCTTGGTTTTTCTACCTGCTTCTATACGCCACCCTCGCCACGCACCACCCTCTCTCTGTGCGTGCCCACCGCTTCAGCACGAAAAACACCCATGCTACCTACACCTCCCCCAGTTTCAGCACAGCACTTGCCCCTACCCGACACCCCCATCCTGCGCATAGCCCTTGTGGGACTGGGGCAACGGGGCTTGAAGACGCTGAACCGCTACGCCTTCATTCCCGAAGCCAGCATCGACATCGTGGCCGACATCGACCCCGCACGTGTGGAGCAGGCCAACGCCCTACTGCGGCAGACCAACCGGCCTCAAGCACGCACCTACACCGGCCCCGACGCATGGCGCATGGCTTGTCAAGATGCCGACATCGACCTGGTCTACATCTGCACGCAATGGAACAGCCACTGCACCATAGCAGTGGAGGCCATGAGGCATGGCAAACACGTGGCCGTCGAGGTGCCTGCGGCCACAAGCATTGAGGAGTGCTGGCTGCTGGTGCGTACGGCAGAGGAAACGGGGCGGCACTGCTTCATGACCGAAAACTGCTGCTACGACTTCTGCGCACTTGCCACGCTCGAGATGCACCGACGCGGTCTTTTGGGCACCATCACGCACTGCGAAGGAGCCTACATTCACAATCTCACAGTGCCATCGACCCACTACCCCGGCGGCACTACCGACACACGGCAGAACTGGATAGAGCACGCCTGCCAGCAACACGGCGGCAACCCCTACCCCACACACGCCATAGGCCCCATAGCCCAACTGCTGGGCATAGGCCGTGACGACCGCATGTTGTCGCTCGTTTCGGTCACGGCACAGGGCGTGACACAGGGCAACCAAACGCTTGGCAGGGTGAACAATACCCTCATTACCACACAACGCGGCGTCAGCATTCTGCTACAACTTGACGTCACCACACCCCGCCCCTACAACCGTCTGCAAACGGTGTGCGGCACACAGGGTTTTGTGCAGAAATACCCCTTACCCTGCATCCAATTGCAAGGCCATGAGCCCATCACGGGCGAGGAGGCCGTCAACGAAATGTTGCGCTACGCCACGAACGAAGCCGGCAAGGCCTGGCACAAAGGACACGCCATGGGAGTGCCAAACGAAATGAATTATGCCATGGATGCAAGACTTGTGCACTGCCTGACGCACGGACTGGCACCCGAAATTTCCGTGTACGATGCCGCCGAATGGTCGTGCCTTGCCGAGTTGACACGCCAGTCAGCCTTGCAGGGAGGCATACCTGTGGAAATACCCGATTTCAGAAAGCAGGCATCACGCTGACCTCTGATGGCCCAGTTCGGCCATCTGCCCCCGTCATGCACGCTCTGCGTGTCACGCCACGCATTCTCCACCCCGTTTCATACTCAGTTCGCAAAGAAGCCAGTCTGCCGTACGCCCGCACGAGGTGTACGGCAGACTGGCTTTCTTTCCTCCCCTTTGCCATTTTCAGATGCCGAGAATCCTTGTCAGGAACGCACCTTCTTCGTTGTCCACGGCCGTGTGCAACGTTGTCCATGGGCGTGTGCAACGTTGTCCACGGGCGTGTGCAACGTTGTCCATGGGCGTGTGCAACGAACGGAAGCGGTTTTCGTCACGAAGGAGCACTATGCCGTAATGGATTGACGCGTTAGCAAAATGGGTTATGTTGTTGTTTTTCAACCCTCTAAAAAAGGAAATACGTCAATGGTTCATACCAAGTTGTAATTTTGCCTGCAAAACGCCCTCCCCTGCCATTTCCGACATGTAGTCTTTTGGCAAAATTTCCACGACAGTGTTTACTACTAATTGTTCACCATTATACAAACTATTACCATGAGTACCATTCATTTTGATCTGCGCCCTATTCCACACGCCGACGACGAGGAGCCCAAGGGCTATTTCCCTGTGGTAGCCGAGCAGCGCCGCACAAACGTTAAAAGCATGCTGAGCATGATTGAGCAAGGGACATCCCTCAGCACAGCCGACATAAAAGGCGGGTTGGAAGCCCTAAGTAAGTATCTTTGCGGGCATTTGGCCATGGGCTACCGTGTAGACGTGCCTGGACTGGGGACTTTCAGTCCTTCGCTGGTGAGCGACCTGCCCATTACCCAGAAGAACGACATTCAAACGGCGCGACATCTGCACATAGGGGGCATATCGTTCACACCCAAGAGGGAGGTGATGGCACAACTGGCGGGCGTGTACTTTCACCGCACCCCGCGGCCACGCTACAGCCATCCCGTACACTCTGATGACGAGGCCATAAAACGCATACGCAAGCATCTTGTGGCTACCGGCAAGCTCATATTGACGCGCAGCGCATTCCAGCAGCTTACTGGCTACTCACGCCGCCACACCATCAGCCACCTCAATCACCTGGTGCAGCAAGGTCTGCTCGTTGAGGGCGGAAACGCCCGCTGCAAGATGTATTGGCTGACCGAGCACACGAACCAATCGGCAAAGTGAGGCGACGGGCTATCCACAACGTAAGGCAAAACTGTCCGGCAAAGGATTGTAAAGAAGAATACCCGACGTGCTCATCTTTTGTTCAAAGCAGAAGATTTCATCCACAAAGCACGCTCAGAAAGAGCACTTCCTTACTTCCGTTTGCCGGACAGTCAATTTTCAAACAAATTAAATTCAAAAGTCATATGACAGCCGAAACACACCTATCAGCATCATCACGTTGTGTTTCGGCAAGTCGGTATCCCTTTCACCGTTTCGTATCTTTCAATCGGTCAGCTTCGCCCATCAAATCAAGCATTTCATCGCGTAATTGGGCGGCCAGAACGAAATCGAGGGCTGCAGCAGCCTCTTTCATACGGTTTCGCAGCCACTCAATGCGCTCTTCAATAGACAGCGGCTTTCTCTTACCATATTCAGGTGCATCTTCTGCAACCAAACGTGCGGTTCCATCGATGGTTTCATACTTCTTAGCAGATGTAGGCGTCGTGGACTGCCCTTCATTCTTACGCGCCAAGTTTCCCAAAGCACCATTGCCAATAGCCTTGACAATGGGCTGGGGCGTGAGATGATGTTCCCTGTTATACTCCATCTGCACTGCACGCCTGCGGTTTGTTTCGTCTATGGTTTGCTGCATGGACTCAGTTATCTGCTTGGCATACATAATCACCTTGCCATGCACATTGCGGGCAGCGCGCCCCGCAGTCTGTGTGAGCGAGCGATTGCTGCGAAGGAAGCCCTCTTTATCAGCATCAAGAATAGCGACCAAGGAGACTTCGGGCAGGTCGAGCCCCTCACGCAACAGGTTGACACCCACCAACACATCGTACATACCACTGCGCAGATCGTCCATAATCTGCACACGTTCAAGCGTGTCCACATCGCTGTGTATGTAAGCCGTACTGATGTCGTGTTGCATAAAATAGTCGGTCAATTCTTCCGCCATACGTTTGGTCAGCGTTGTGACCAGCACGCGCTCCTTGTCGATGATGCGCTGGCGTACTTCTTCCATAAGGTCATCCACAGGATAGTCAGTATCGCGCACCTCTATCACAGGGTCAAGAAGTCCAGTAGGGCGGATCAGCTGTTCCACTACAACACCCTCGCTCTCTGCAAGTTCGTACTCGGCAGGTGTAGCACTTATGTAGATAACCTCCTTTGCCATTTCACGGAACTCATCGAACTTTAAAGGACGGTTATCCATGGCCGCAGGCAAACGGAAGCCATAGTCCACGAGCGATTCCTTGCGCGAATGATCGCCACCATACATGGCTTTGAGTTGTGGGATGCTCACGTGGCTCTCGTCAATTACTATCAGAAAATCATCTGGGAAAAAGTCCAACAAACAATAAGGACGCGTACCTGGTGCACGACCATCGAAGTAGCGCGAGTAGTTCTCGATACCCGAGCAATGGCCGAGTTCACGTATCATCTCGATATCATACTCCACGCGCTCCTGCAACCTTTTCGCCTCCAAGTGCTTGCCGCACTCCTTGAAGTAGGCCACCTGAGCCACCAAGTCGTCCTGTATGTGACGAATAGCCTGCTCCTGCACCTCCTTGGACGTAAGAAAGAGGTTGGCGGGATAGACCTTATATTCATCGAACGAAGCGATGCGGGCGCCTGTGTCAGCATCCACCTCCTCAATGCCGTCGATCTCATCACCCCAAAAGGAAATTCGCAACACGGCATCAGAATAAGCCAAGAAGACATCGACGGTATCGCCCTTTACACGAAAATTGCCGGCGCGCGGCGCCACATCATTCCGAGTGTACAGGCTCGCCACAAGACGCTGCAGCAAAGCATTGACTGCAAGGGTCTTGCCCACCTTTAGTTCTATCACATTCTCATAGAACGCAGAGGGGTTACCCATACCATAAATGCAGGAGACCGAAGAAACGACGACCACATCCTTACGACCAGAAAGCAAAGCCGATGTAGCCGCGAGACGCAACTTGTCAATATCCTCGTTGATAGCGAGGTCCTTTTCAATATACGTGTCGCTGGCGGCTATGTAGGCTTCGGGCTGATAGTAATCGTAGTAGGAAACGTAATATTCCACTGCATTATCGGGGAAAAAGCCCTTAAACTCGCCATAAAGTTGTGCAGCAAGTGTTTTGTTATGGCTCAACACCAGCGTGGGTTTGCCAATTTGTGCAATTACATTGGCCACCGTAAACGTTTTTCCTGACCCCGTAACACCAAGAAGCACCTGCGCCGGCAAATGCTGACGCACCCCATCCACAAGCTGGCGTATAGCCTCGGGCTGATCGCCCGTGGGCTGGAACCTGGAATGCAACTTAAACTCATTCATACAGCAAAAGTACGGCTTTCGCATTGAAATAGCCTGACATGTATATAAAAAAGACCATTACGCCTCATTATTCGGATTAAATACCTAACTTTGCGTCGCCTTAAAAGGTATCTGCACCAACTGCTTACGGGTCATCTGGCTGCGTGCACAAAAATATAGGCTGCAAGTTTGGCTTTCGCATTCCACATGTCCAGTCAGCATGAAGAAAAGCAGCACCTGACAAAGCGCTTACACAGCACAAGGCTAAACCATTGACCAATAAACGCTTTTATCTACTGAATTTTTCCAGGTAGCTACAGCCCCTGCGGCCTGTTCAGCACCTACAAACCTTGACCGATATGAAACATACGTTCGTTGCTATGCTGTGCCTGCTACTCCTGGTTGCTACGGGTTGTAGTAAGTATGTGGCCGTGACCAAGACACAGGACTACGACTATAAGTACGAAATGGCCAAGCAGTACTACGCACAAGGGCAATACAACCGTGCTTCCCTGCTGCTGAACGATGTGCTCACCATCCTCAAGGGTACGGATCAGGGCGAAGAATCGCTATTTCTGGCTGGAACTTGCGCCATGAAAGCCCGAAACTACCAGTCGGCCTCTACTATCTTCAAGAAATATTATCAGTCATACCCACGAGGCAGGTATGCAGAAATGGCCCGATTCAATGCAGGCGTATGCCTTTATCGCATCACACCCGAGCCCAAACTGGATCAGACAGACACCTATGCAGCCGTCACGGAGTTTCAAAACTTTATTGAGACTTACCCCGCCAGCAAATACCGCCAGCAGGCACAAGACTACATCTTCAAGCTGCAGGACAAACTGGTGGAAAAAGAATATCTCTCTGCCAAACTCTACTATGACTTGGGACCGTACATCGGCAACGGGTCCAACGGCAATTATCAAGCCTGCATCGTGACAGCGGAAAACGCTATCAAGGATTACCCCTACACCTCGAAGCGTGAAGACTTTGCCATTCTTATTCTGCGAGCCAAATTTGCCTTGGCACAACATAGCATAGAAAGCAAAAAGGAAGAACGATATCACACCGCTATTGACGAATACTACGGCTTCGTAAGCGAGTATCCCGAGTCGAAACACATGAAAGAGGCTCAGGCTCTATTTAACAAAGCCAAAAAGTACGTGGTAAGTGAAGAGGAAGAGACATCGGACGTAAGTAGCGCCCACTGAAACCTACCTTCCCAAGCATCTGAAAAAAAATAAAAATCAAGATTAAACATACAGACAATGGACTACAAGAAAAGCAAAGCTCCAACCAACACTGTAACGCACAACCTCATGGACTTCTGCGAAAGCACAGGGAACATCTACGAAAGCGTGGTAATCATGTCGAAGCGCGCCAACCAGATTTCCCAGCAGATGAAAGAGGATTTGTCGAAAAAGTTGAAAGAGTTTGCCTCAGCCAATGACAACTTAGAGGAGACCTTTGAAAACCGCGAGCAAATCGAGATTTCACGCTACTACGAGAAGCTGCCGAAGCCGACACTGATGGCCGCCGATGAATTTTTGAATGGCCGCGTTTACTTCCGCAACCCCGCCAAGGAGAAGGAAAACCTCAACACGGACTTATGATACAGCGCATCCAAAGCATCTATCTGTTGTTGGCAGCCTGCCTGATGATGTGCACATGGGGATGCCCCCTGTTGCAGTTTGTACAAGGCGAAAAATGGGCTACCATGACTTCCATAGCATACGATGCAGCCGTGGCACAAGAGTTTGCAGGTCGCACCCCTTGGGGATTGGCCATACTTTCAGCACTCGTGTCTGTCATGGCCTGCTACGCTATCTTCAAATTCAAGAACCGTCGGCTCCAAATCAAATGGACTAACACATGCCTGCTCCTCACAGTGGCCTGGTATGCCACTGCAGCAGCTTATGTATGGTCGCGCATGCAGGCCACAGGATTTGAAACGATAGTCCCCAAAGCAGGTCTGGCACTTCCCGCCATAAGCCTTATATGCCTGTGGCTGGCTCGCCGTGGCATCAAGAAAGACGAAGCCTTGGTTCGTGCCGCCGACCGCATTCGTTAATAGGCAAAGCATGCTCAAGGTAGCCACCACAGTTTTGTCATACTCCTTATTATATATATAGGTAGAAACATTCATTCACCATAAGCCGAACATCATGTCACTGAATAAAGTCATGCTCATCGGGAATGTAGGAAGCGACCCCGACATACGCTATATTGACAGCGGCGTATGCACCGCCCGCATACGGTTGGCCACATCTACACCGGGATACACCTTGCCTGGAGGCACACAAGTGCCTGAACGTACGGAGTGGCACAACATCTGCCTGTGGAGAAGACTGGCTGAAGTGGCGGAACGCTACGTACATAAAGGAGAGAAACTCTACATAGAAGGCCAACTACGCACACGTTCCTATACCGACAAAGCGGGCAACACACGCTATGTGACCGAGATTTGGGCAGACAACATGGAGATGCTGACACCCAAGGCGCAAAGCAAAGCACCCAACGTCTCCGAGTCACAGGAACAAAGCAAAACGCAAGCCGATACGCACACAGAAGCACAAGGTGGCGAGGCCACTTTCCCCTTTTAATGCATTTTAGGAGAACGTATTGGTATCATGTTTTTCAAAGGCACAGACATTCTTCAAGCCACACCAGCAAACGCGGTTGAAAGTCACCCTTTCTTCCGCGTTTACGTATGGGAACACGATTGGAATGCTGAAACCCTGAAAGCATTTTGCAGCGAGCATTTTCCCGAAGTCATCTTCAACGACTTAGCAGATACGTACAAAGCGGACAAACGTTTGGTAGAGAAGCTCTCGGTTCGTCTTTTGCTGCACCTCATGATGCCACATGTTCCTCGACACGAGTATCGAGCCACAGGACAGCCTTTCCTACCCCATAGTCCTTACAGTATCAGCATTTCACACACCCGCCATGTTTACGCTGTGAGCATAGGCACACAGCCTCATGGTATTGACGTGGAACAATGGAGCAGTAAGGCAGCACGTGTTGACTCCCAGTTCCTGTCAGAAAGGGAAAATGAATGGTTAGCAGCCATGTGCACCGAATGGAACGTGGCCAATTCTACCCTACCCTCTACCAAGGAACCTCCTCTTCCCCTGATGACGAACGATGCCTGGTACACTGTGCTGTGGAGTGCCAAGGAAGCCGTATACAAATGTTTCAGCGAACTTGCCCCCCGCTTGAAGGACGACATCACGTTGCACCCCAAGCATCCCAGCCCGGCAACTGGGCTATTACCCCATATCTTCGCTCATGTCAAACAAGTCGAAGGTTATTTCCCCATTACCTACGAACTGCATCCACACTTTGTGCTGACGATATGTCACTCACTGCCCCAAGCTGGATTGGCGGAATGAGGAACATGTGGCAATCCTCACCAACAAGAACCCTTTAAAGAAGCAATTTTCCCTATGATAACAGTATCCAACTTAGCCATTCAATTTGGCAAACGCATCCTCTACCAAGATGTGAACATGAAATTCACCAATGGCAACATTTACGGCATCATTGGTGCAAACGGAGCAGGCAAATCAACCCTGCTTAAAGCAATTTCCGGTGAACTTGAGCCTACGAAGGGGTCTGTAGAAATGGGTCCGGGCGAACGACTTTCCGTTTTGAGCCAGGATCACTTTAAATTCGACAACGAAACAGTTCTTGATACCGTGCTCATGGGACACACCACCATGTGGCAGGTGATGCAGGAGCGCACAGCCCTTTACTCCAAGGAAGACTTTACCGACGAAGACGGCATCAAGGTGGCAGAACTGGAAGACAAGTTTGCCCAAATGGGAGGCTACACGGCCGAAAACGATGCTGCCACACTCTTGAGTGGACTGGGCATAAAGGAAGCACTGCACGGAAAGTTCATGGGCGAACTCTCGGGTAAGGAGAAGGTGCGTGTCATGCTGGCACAAGCCCTGTTTGGCGAGCCCGACAACCTTCTGCTTGACGAACCGACCAACGACCTTGACCTTGAAACGGTGGAATGGCTTGAAGAGTACCTCGGCAACTTCGAGCACACGGTGCTTGTTGTCAGCCACGACCGTCACTTCCTTGACCAAGTGTGCACACACACCGTAGACATTGACTTTGGCAAGGTAACGCTCTTCTCGGGTAACTACTCTTTCTGGTATGAATCTTCGCAGCTGGCCTTACGCCAAGCACAGAACCAGAAGCAGAAGGCTGAAGAGAAGAAAAAAGAATTGGAAGAATTCATACGCCGTTTTTCTGCCAATGTGGCAAAGAGCAGACAAACTACCAGCCGAAAGAAGATGCTTGAGAAACTCAACGTGGAGGAAATCAAACCCTCTACACGCAAATATCCTGGCATCATTTTCCAGATGGAGCGTGAACCCGGCAACCAGATTCTTGAAGTGAAAGACCTCAAAGCCGTTACAGAGGATGGTACGGTACTTTTCCAACACCTCAACTTCACGGTTGAGAAAGATGAAAAAATCGTGTTCCTCAGCCACGACCCTCGGGCTATGACTGCGCTGTTCGAGATTATAAACGGTAACGCCAAACCCGCCGAAGGCACCTTTAAGTGGGGCGTTACCATCACCACGGCCTACCTTCCGCTCGACAACACCAGTTTCTTCAACACCGACTATAACATGTTGGACTGGCTCAGCCAATGGGGCGAGGGTAACGATGTCTACTTCAAGGCTTTCCTCGGACGTATGCTCTTTAAGGACGAGGATATCCTGAAGAAAGTCAACGTACTGTCGGGTGGCGAGAAGATGCGTTGCATGATAGCCCGCATGCAATTACGCAACGCCAACTGCCTGATACTCGACACACCTACGAACCATTTGGATATGGAAAGCATTCAGGCATTTAACAACAACCTGAAACTCTTCAAGGGAAATATTCTCTTCGCAAGCCACGACCACGAGTTCATCAACACGATTGCCAATCGCATCATCGAACTCACACCGAATGGCACCATTGACAAACTCATGAATTACGAAGAGTACATTCACGACGACCGCATCAAGGAATTGCGCCAGACTCTTTATGCCAACACAAAGTAAGTCACCTGATGCGCCAACACGCATAGCTTACCCTTATCTACTGGCATAATATTTGCTAAATGCACTGGCAAACCATTACATCACAATCATGACTACGAATAATACGACCAACGAAAGCGAAAAGCCTACGCAAAACATAGAAACTGAGGAAAATGTGCAGAGCACTGCTACAGAAGAACAGGTAACTGATGAAGAAAAGACCTCAGATGCTGACAAACTGGCGGCGGCTGAAGAAGAAATTGCAACGCTCAAGGACAAATACCTGCGTCAAGTGGCAGAGTTTGACAACTACCGCAAACGCACCCTTAAGGAGAAAGTAGAACTGATACAGAATGGTGGTGAAAAAGTGCTCTCGGCACTGCTCCCCGTGTTGGATGACCTTGACCGGGCTCTTGACAACATCAACAAGTCGGATGACGTTGCCACGCTCAAAGAAGGCGTGGAGCTCATCATCGACAAGATGTATAAGACTTTGGCATCACAAGGTTTGAAAAAGATGGAAACCATCGGTCAGGAGTTTGATACGGACTTCCACGAAGCAGTGGCTCTTATTCCAGCCACGGAGGAAGTTCAAAAGAACCATGTGATGGACTGCGTACAGGCAGGCTATCTGTTGGGCGAAAAGGTCATCCGCCACGCCAAGGTGGTAGTAGGTCAGTAACACCTCATAAGAAAGGTTTTTTATGTCTGAAGAGAAAGACTATTATAAGATTTTAGGCGTCGAACGCTCTGCTACGGCCGACGAGATTAAGCGTGCTTACAAAAAGGTGGCTATCAAATACCACCCCGACCGTAACCCTGGTGACAAGGAAGCGGAGGAAAAGTTCAAACAGGCGGCCGAAGCATACGATGTGCTGAGAGACCCTGACAAACGTGCACGTTACGATCACGATCAGTTCGGTGCAGCAGGCGTCAATGGTGCCGGTGGTTTCGGCGGTTTCAGTGCCGACAGCATGGACATCAACGACATCTTCCGCCACTTCAGCGACATTTTCTCAGGTTCCGGCTTCGGCGGTTTTGGAGGTTTCGGCGGTGGAGGCGGTGCTTCTCATGCAGTCCGCAAAGGCGATGACATGCGAATGAAGGTCAAACTCACACTGGCTGAAATCGCGACTGGCGTAACCAAACGCTTCAAGCTTCGCAAACAGGTACACTGCCCCGAGTGTGGTGGAAGCGGCTGCGAAAAGGGACACGCCCCCGAAACATGCGAAACCTGCCATGGACGCGGATTCGTGTTGCGTACACAGCGCAGCATGTTTGGCATGATGCAGACACAAGCGCCCTGCCCCACCTGTCATGGCGAAGGAACCATCATCAAGCACGCTTGCAGCCATTGCCACGGCAACGGCGTAGTTCAGGGCGAGGAAATCGTAGAAATCAAGATTCCTGCAGGCGTTGGCGAAGGCATGATGATTAACGTACCCGAAAAGGGTAATGCCGCTCCCCGTGGAGGCATCAACGGCGACATTCAGGTAATCATTGAAGAAGCACCGCACCCCGACTTGATACGCGATGAGAATGATTTGATTTACAATCTTCTGCTCACCGTTCCCCAAGCCACCTTGGGCGACACGGTTGAGGTGCCCACCATTGACGGCAAAGCACGCATCAAGATTGAACCAGGCACACAACCAGGCACTGCCCTGCGCTTGCGAGGCAAGGGTTTGCCAGCCGTACAAGGCTATGGCTACGGCAAAGGCGATATCGTGGTCAACATCAGTGTCTACATCCCCGAGCACCTTACCCGCGAGGAGAAGGACGCAATCAGTAGCCTCAAGGATAGCGAAAACCTGCAACCTACAAGCAGCATCAAGGATAAAATCTTCAAGGCGTTCCGCAATTATTTTAATCAGTAACTACGGACCGCTACGTAAACGTTTCATACAAGGGGCGGAGCCGCATGGTTTCGCCCCTTTACCATTCCACAACGCCCCGCTCTCTTTCTGCCACCTTATGCAGCACCGCCATTTGCATGGCTTCATCCTGCTTGACAACGCATATGCTATAACATCAAGCGGCGCACATTCTCTATTTCGGTTATGACATACGACGAAACTATACAATATCTGTTTCACGCCACCCCACTCTTCCAGCATGTAGGCGGCGCCGCTTACAAGGAGGGGCTAAGCAACACCCACCTCCTCGATGCTCACTTTGGCCATCCACACAGCCGCTACGTCACCCTTCATGTGGCAGGCACTAACGGCAAGGGCAGTTGCTCCAGCACACTGGCAGCCATCTATCAAGCAGCTGGCTACAAAACAGGGCTCTACACCTCTCCACATCTTGTCGATTTCCGTGAACGTATCCGCGTCAATGGAGAAATGATTCCAGAGCAGTATGTTGTCGACTTTGTGGCACGTGAGCGCGCCTTCTTTGAACCACTGCATCCCTCTTTCTTCGAACTGACCACCGCCATGGCTTTCCAATACTTTGCCGATTGTCAAGTTGATGTGGCCATCATTGAAGTAGGTCTGGGCGGCCGCCTCGACTGCACCAACATCATCCGTCCGCTCCTCAGCATCATTACCAATGTAAGTTTCGACCACACGCAATTCTTAGGTCATACACTTACGGCTATTGCTGGTGAAAAGGCTGGTATTATGAAAAAAGGCATACCCGTTGTCATTGGGGAGGCCAATGCAGAAACGCGTCCCGTTTTCGAAACACATGCCCGCGACTGTGGCTGCGACATTCACTTCGCCGAAGAAGAGGATGAACTACTGGCAGCGCAAAGTGGCAGCAGCTACAATGTCTACCATACGCGGCATTATGGCGAAATCACGGGGCAACTCACAGGTGCTTGCCAGATCCGTAATGCCCGCACACTCCTCACAGCCTTCCGTCTGTTGGCCGCACAGGACAGCAGACTACAGCCTGCGCATCTGGCCGTTGGCTTCGCACAAGTCTGCGACCTTACAGGGCTCCGCGGCCGTTGGGAAACCCTGAGTACATCACCACTCGTAGTATGCGACACAGGACACAATCCTGCAGGCTGGGAATACATCGCCCGTCAGTTAGCTTCATTGGCTGCTGACAAACGCCAGGGGCACGCCGTATTGGGCTTCTGCCAAGACAAAGATGTGGACGCCATTCTTCGCCTCTTACCTTCTGGCATCATCTACCACTGGGCCCGCGCCTCCGTGCCACGAGCATTAAGTGGCGAGGAACTGTTACATCGCGGCCAGGCATGCCATCTTACGGGCAAAGTCTATCCTTCTGTTGCCGCGGCTTACGCTGGAGCTATGGCGGAGGCCGGAGCAGAAGACTTTATTTTTATTGGCGGCAGCAATTTCGTGGTCGCCGACCTTTTCACCGCCTATCCTTCTTTGTCGGCACAACGCCCCACCACGCTTCGCTAACGTATCACTCCTCCTCGCCTATCATGTCATCCACCTCACCCCGTCCGCAAACAACAGAAGTGCGTCTGGCTTACCTCATTTCGGCCTATCGCGACCCTAAGCATTTGGCCCGACTTGTTGAAGCCCTCAATTACCATGCTGACTTCTATGTGCATGTAGATGTTAACGTGGACATCACTCCCTTTCGTGCCGCGCTCCCACCTTCTGTCCATTTCGTGCCACGCCACGCTGTCACTTGGGGCGGATGGAATCAGGTAAAATATCAGATGGAACTCATGCAGTCAGCATTGCAAAGCGGGCAAATCTACTCCCATCTGGTGTGTCTGAGCGGGCAGGACTATCCGCTGTGGAGCAACCGCCGCATTCATCGCTTTTTTCAGGAGAATGCAACGCGGGAATGTATCTGCGGGTATAATCTCACACGGTGTAGCGAGCCTGTACCACGCCGCAAGGTCACGCTCTACCACCTCTTCCGCGACTGGCCACTGCACCATCCTTGGTTGCGCAACAAACTGATTGTGGCTTCGCGCAACTTGCTGCGCTACATCGGCGTGCGTCGACATCCGCAAGTCAGCATCAGCGGCCAGCCCTGCGATATCTATTTCGGGTCTGACTATTGGGCGCTGACACCCCCATGTGCCCGATATGTCTGCAACCAGTTACTCCACGAACCGCAGATAGCCCGCTTCTTCCGCACCACATTTGTACCCAGCGAATTGTGTTTGCAAACGCTTGTTTTTCATTCGCCCTATGCCAAGCAGGCTTTGCTCCACGAAGGTTCGTACCCTGGGCTCACAGCCCTCACCCCCCTCCATTTCATCGATTACGGCGCATGCATCAAGGAACTAACCCTCGACGACCTGCCGCGCCTGCAAGCAGCCGACAAGATGTTTTGCCGCAAGGTGCTTTCAGGCAAATCCGACGCTTTGGTCAGCCACATCGATGCCCTGCGCCGCGCCGATGACATAACCTCGTCGATGCCTTAAAAAAGGAGACCTTACGCCTTCTGCTGGCATTGTTTTTGATGCCACACAGACGTAAACTTAAACTACTTAGACAATGGCATTCATTGATTACTACAAAATCATGGGGGTGGACCGCAACACGCCACAGTCTGAGATGGCGGCGGCCTACAAACGGCGCTGCAAGCAATTTCACCCCGACCTGCATCCTGACGATCCTAAGGCCAAGGCCAAATTTCAGGCTTTGCAGGAGGCCAACGCTGTACTGTCGGACCCCGAAAAGAGGAAAAAGTACGATCAATACGGCGAGAACTGGGAGCAGGCAGCCGCCTTCGAACAAGCACACGGCGGCTATTACCACGACAGCGGGGCACAGTTCCAAGACGACATGTTTGCTGGCTTCAACTTCGGCCAATATGGCAGTCAAGCTGGCGGTTTCTCCTCCTTCTTCGAGAATTTGTTCGGCGCACAAGCAGCAGCACATCAGGCTGGCCACGCGTCACGACACGATGCCAACGATGCCGAGGTTGTCGTGCACATCGACCTCTACACAGCACTGCTCGGAGGCGAACTGCTGCTGCAAACGCGCAACAGCAAACTGAAACTCAAGGTCAAGCCCGAAACGCAGAACGGTGACAAGGTGCGCTTGCGCGGCAAGGGCTATCAAATGCCCGATGGCACTTATGGCAACCTCATCGTCACTTTCCAAGTCGATTTGCCACGCCACCTCACGCCTCGCCAGAAGGAACTTCTGCAAGCCATGCGCGATGCGCAATGACTCCTCCCCGGCATTTCGCCCATTGCCCTAACGCTGGCAGCACGCCACTTCTGCCTCGAAGCATCTCCCCACCTTCCGTTACTTGCTGCATGCCGCATAGGCACAGCACCTGTAAACGAACGGTGTGCAGATGCTTCTTTTTTTATGTAATCGACATACATATCGGCACGAATCGCCGCAAATTTCGCACACTTCAGTTGGCAAAACACGATTTTACAATCAAAAGAATATTAACAAGGGGTAAAAAACACACACGATGCTTGCCACTTATGCGTGCTAACCGTACTTTTGCACTGTTTTTCATGGTATTAGATTTAAGGTTAGTAAAGATTGGTTGTCGAGAGACAATCAATTTTTTTTGTATCTACCCCCAAGTACGCTATCTGCTTCATGCCGTCACGCGTACTACAGAGGACATTCCCTTTTCCGCAGATCAAGTAGCCAACACAAGCAACACATGAGCCTCAAAAGGCTATTCAGTCTGTCATATTTGCAAAAAATGCGCAGACGAGTGAAAGTCTTCTTCTTTCTATTTGTACTTTTGCACAAAATGCTAACCTCTATATCACAATATCACGAACATCATGTCACAACAATTCCTTAAGTTCCGCCTCACGGTGATGAACTTCCTTGAATTTGCTGTATGGGGAGCCTATCTCACCTCATTAGGCAACTACCTCGGCTCCCACGGCTTGGGCCAGCACATCGGTTGGTTCTATGTAGTGCAGGGCCTTGTTTCGCTATTCATGCCCGGCCTTATCGGCATGCTGGCCGACCGCTGGGTGCAGGCGCAACGTCTTCTCGGCATCTGCCACCTACTGGCTGGCGGCTTCATGACATGGGCTGCCGCCTACGCGCTACAGGCAGGCGATGCTGTACAAATGACACCTCTGTTCACACTCTACACGCTGAGCGTAGCCTTCTACATGCCTACGTTAGCATTGAGCAACTCGGTGGCCTTTACGGGACTGACGCGCAATGGACTCGACACCATCAAGGACTTTCCCCCCATCCGCATTTTCGGCACCATCGGCTTTATATGCACCATGTTGGCCGTCAACTTCCTGGGCTTTCAGTCCACCCCTCACCAGATGCTCCTATCGGGCTGCATCAGCCTTTTGCTTTGCCTTTACGCCTTCACGCTGCCCACGTGTCCCACCAACCAAAGCACGCAAAAGAAATCGCTCTCTGAGAGTCTCGGCCTCAATGCCTTCAGCCTGTTCAAGGAACGCCGCATGGCCATCTTCTTTATCTTCTCCATGCTGTTAGGCATTTGCTTGCAGATTACCAACGGTTACGCCAATCCCTTCATCTCCAGTTTCGCCGACATTCCGATCTATGCCGACACCTTCGGAGCTAAGAATGCCAATGCCCTGATTTCACTCTCACAGGCCAGCGAAACATGCTGCATCCTGCTCATCCCGTTCTTCATGAAGCGCTTCGGCATCAAACGGGTCATGATGATAGCCATGCTGGCTTGGGTGTTCCGTTTCGGCCTGTTCGGCTTAGGCGACCCTGGTAGCGGTGTGTGGATGTTTATCCTATCCATGATTGTCTATGGCGTGGCCTTCGATTTCTTCAATGTGTCAGGAGCACTGTTTGTTGACCAGAATACAAATGCCGAAATGCGCAGCAGTGCACAGGGGCTCTTCATGATCATGACCAACGGGTTGGGCGCCTCCATCGGCACATGGACGGCCCAGCAGATAGTAAACCATTACGTGTACGAAGCCGCAGCAGGGAGCGACGTGATAGAGGGATGGCGCACTTGCTGGTTCATCTTCGCAGCCTACGCCCTGTGCGTACTCGTGCTTTTCACATTCGTGTTCAAGGAACGAAAAGGCATGAAGCCCCTCAAAGAAAAAGCATAACACCACGCACCCCACCCCATCCTCCCCCCTCCATTCCCCATCTGCAAACAGGCATGCTGCCACTCATGTAGGTGGGGAATGTGTAGTACACGCCCCTTGCAAACCTCCCCTCCTCGTCAGTGACATCAAGCCCTCGCCCACAGCGAAGAGACACGGAAACGCAGAAAATTGGGCAAGCATGTGCTATTTTTAGCCATTTAGACTTTGTTGTTTCTGCAAAAAGGCGTAAATTTGCACTCGCAAAACGGAAATAGGCACGCACTCTTAGCTCAGTTGGTAGAGCAACTGACTCTTAATCAGTGGGTCCAGGGTTCGAACCCCTGAGAGTGTACAACGGCCGAAACCCCTTCCGATTTGCCACTTTGCACTCTTAGCTCAGTTGGTAGAGCAACTGACTCTTAATCAGTGGGTCCAGGGTTCGAACCCCTGAGAGTGTACAAACAGGCCAAGGCCAATACTTATTTACCACGCACTCTTAGCTCAGTTGGTAGAGCAACTGACTCTTAATCAGTGGGTCCAGGGTTCGAACCCCTGAGAGTGTACCAATTCGAGGAATGCAGCCACATGCACTCCTCGAATTTTTTATTTCCCCACACCATCCTCAGCTACATACGGCTACGCGGAGCCTCACAGCCACCTGACACACGGCACGCACTACGGCAGACGAAGCAACAGAACCGGCCGGCACGTTTTCACACCCACAGCCCTGTCAGCAGCGTTGCGCCACAGCGCACACCCATGTAAGGACACGTCACAAGGCGCCCGCATCCCTCTGACGTATAGATGCTTGCCCATTTTCACAACAGAGCCTGCCGTTTCTAACTCCCATGTAAAGCGTTGCACACGGCTGCGAACAACGTTGAACACGCCCATGGACAACGTTGCACACGGCCGTGATCAACGTTGCACACGGCCGAGTGCAACGACCCACAAGGCATGTAAGACTGAAACGAAAGCAGAACGCAACCACAGATGACCCATATCGAACCACGACCTGCCGTATCCGCCACGCGCAAAAGGGGTCAAAAATCTATGTCGACAAAGCAATATCACTCAAATGCCTTGGTGCATCGGCGCGTTTGCCTTAACTTTGGCGTGGAATAGAAGCATCGCTGCATCAACCCTGAGCGTTTTCACAAAGGCTGGTGAAAACAGCCCTCACGGTGCGCGCCATCCCTATTTCTGAGAGACTACGTTCATCGCAAGGCGACAAGCATTCAAAGCAAACGCTTTATGTACGACAATTATACCGAACTGATAGCCGACGGGCTGACACGTGGCGTGACGCTACGCGATGCCTACATCTTGGTGCTACGCGAACCCTCGCGCAACGCCATTTTCCCCGTGCTCATCAGTGAAACGGACTTCCAAACGCTCAAGGATGCCATGACAAAAGGCGACTTTACAGCCTCAAGACTGATGACGGCACTGGCACGCAAAATGGAAATGATCGTGCTCGGCGTTAGGCTGCTACCACCACAGAGCGGACGCACGCAGGCTTTGATAGACTTTGAACGCTACGGCGAACTACTGACGCTGGAAACCGACATAGCCGCCGCCGTAGTGGCCGCTATGGAGAACCACGTAAGCATTTGGATAAAAGACGAGCAGTTTAGCCGACAAAACCAGATGCCACACGATGAGGGTGCCATGGCCTTGCCTATTGGCGGCATGAACGACTTGCTGCTGACCGACGTGATGCAAGCTGCCGTGGAGCAGGACAACTTTGAACTGGCCCAAATGATACGTGATGAACTGACGCTCCGACAACGCAACAACGACACCACCGCCGAAGCCCATTAGCACATGAAAGAAAGCCACCTTTTCTATACACCCCATGCGAACGCCGACTGCATGGGCGAACTGCCTACAGAGGAGGCTGCGCACGCCGTACGCGTTCTGCGCATGAAAGAAGGCGACGACATGCTGCTCACCAACGGACAAGGCATGTTCATGCAGGCACACCTCACCATGGCATCGCCCAAGCACTGCGTGTATGAAACTGACAAGCAATGGGAGGACGAACGGCTATGGCAGGGCGAAATACACATTGGCGTAGCCCCCACTAAGAACATGGACCGCATGGAGTGGTTTGCCGAGAAAGCCACCGAAATTGGCATCGACGCCATCCACTTGCTGCAATGCGACAACTCTGAGCGCAAGGTGCTGAAAACCGAACGTTTGGAGAAAATTGTAATAGCAGCCATGAAGCAGAGCCACAAGGCATGGAAACCCACGATTGAAGCCATGCAGCCCTTCAAGCAGTTCATCAGTCAACCCTTCGACGGACAGAAATTCATAGCGCACTGCTACGAGGCCGACGAGGCGGGTGCTGAAGGCGAACAAGGTGCCTCGGTGCACCTGACCGACCGCAACTTCTTAGGCGACAAGGTGCAGCCTAACGGCAAGACCCTGGTGTTGATAGGCCCCGAAGGCGACTTTAGTCTGGAGGAAGTGAAATTGGCGATGCAAGCGGGCTTTACGCCGATCAGTTTGGGCAAAAGCCGCCTGCGCACCGAAACGGCAGCCTTGGTGGCCGTGCATCTGCTCTACCTTGCCAAGCGTGTGTAAGCAGTGCCTCCAGAGCAATCTCTCCCTTCAATCGAAAAAGAAAAGCACATCATAGTCCCTACTCCATATACATGCAAAATCTGCTCGCCTTATATAAAGAATGGAGTGGCACGTCGCCACTCAAAGTAGAAACGCTGGCCAAAGCAGGCAGCAACCGCCAGTATGTGCGCATGACGCACACCGACGGACACACTGTGATAGGCGTCATTGGCCCCTCGGTGCCCGAGAACCATTGCTTCGTCTACCTGGCACGCCACTTTGCCCAAAAGGGCCTCCCCGTGCCACACATACTGGCTGTGAGTCGCGACGAGCAATACTACATACAGGAGGACCTTGGAAGCACCTCACTCTATCAGGCATTGGCGCCATCGCGAGCCAACGGCTACCAATATGATGCCGATGCCTACGAACTGCTACAGCGCACCATCCGCCAATTGGCACACATACAGGTGGAGGGGGCGCAGGAACTTGACTTCAACCAATGCCTCACCCCGCGGCAATTCGATAAGACGGCCGCCATGTTCGACCTCAACTATTTCAAATACTGTTTCCTCAAAACCACCGACTTGCCTTTCGATGAAACGGCACTTGAAAATGATTTTCTACGATTTGCTTCCGACCTGACCGAAAGCGACAGCACATGTACCCGCACCTTTTTGTATCGCGATTTCCAAGCTCGCAACGTGATGCTCACGCCCTCAAGCGATGGTGTATGCAACAGGCCGCACTTCATTGACTTCCAGGGAGGAATGCAAGGTCCTCTGCAGTATGACATAGCCTCCTTCTTATGGCAAGCCTCCGCCCGCTATCCCCAAACACTGCGCGACAGCCTCATACACGAATACTTGGATGAATTGCGCTCGCTACTGGGACACTTGGACGAGACACGCTTCGAAGAAAATCTGCACCGCTTCGTGCTCTTCCGCATATTGCAAGTGCTGGGAGCCTATGGACTGAGAGGCTATTTCGAGCGAAAAAAATATTTTCTCGACAGTATTCCCCCAGCCATACAGAACCTTCGCCGACAGTTGCTCGACGGCACATGCACGCCCTATCCGCATCTTTACGACACCCTGCAACGCCTCACCGAGTTGCCGCAATTCAATGCCCCCGCCCCCTGCCACGGCCAAGCCAGCCGCTCGCAGTATGACGGCATGGGGCATTTGGTGGTACGGGTGTTCAGTTTCAGTTATAAAAAAGGCATCCCCGAAGACACCTCGGGCAACGGAGGCGGCTACGTGTTTGACTGCCGTAGCACGCATAACCCCGGACGCTACGAGCCCTATAAGCAGCTGACGGGACTGGACGCGCCCGTGATCAAGTTCTTGGAGGACGACGGCGAAATCCTTCCATTCCTCGACCACATCACTTACCTGGCCGATGCGCACGTAAAACGCTACATAGAGAGAGGCTTCACGAACCTCATGTTCTCGTTTGGTTGTACGGGTGGACAGCACCGTAGCGTGTATTCAGCACAACACTTAGCTGAGCACATAAACCGCAAATTCGGCATCGAAGTGCGCTTATGTCACCGCGAGCAAGGCATCAGTCAGGTGCTGCCAGCCCGCAAAGCAGAGGAGCAGGCAGGGTAAAGTCCAAGTATGCTTAGTACTCTAAAAGAATGCTAATAATAAGGCGAGGATGTGCGGCATGCAAAGATTTATACATAACTTTGTCATGCTGATTAACCAAAAAACATGAATATCGAGCAAGCAACGCGAGAAATTGACCAAGCGCTGGCCGAAGGGAAAGCCGAAACGGCTCTTCAGATGGCCACTGCACTCTTGGACCAGCATGGCGTGAATGCCCATTGGCTTTATCAGAAAGGCAAGGCTTACATGAAAATGGGGCTCTGGGCACAGGCTATCAGCGCGTTTCTGCAGGCGGAAGAACTTGACCCCACTGGGCCAGCGCGCGAATGCCGCCAAATGCTCGACCACATCATGGCTTTTTACAACAAGGACATGTACAACCATTAGGTCACAAAAGGAAAAGGCAAGTACCACAAGGCACCCTGTTCCTTGGGAGCAGATGCAACCGTGGCCTATATGACAAAACCAACCTTCACACTATGAGCAAAATAAAAGGAGCCGTCGTCATAGACGAAAACAGATGCAAGGGATGCAACCTTTGCGTTGTGGCTTGCCCCACCCAAACGCTCGCCCTCTCCACAAAAGAAGTAAACCACAAAGGGTATGCTTTCTGTCAAATGGTTGAAGACACCTGCATAGGCTGTGCCTCATGCGCCATAGTATGCCCCGACGGGTGCATCACCGTGTACAGACAAAAGAAGCCTTGAGGCAAACACCACATGTCATTCCCTATGCGCACTAACTGCCACCTGGCTCAAGCGCAGCACGCATAGGCTTCGGCCCCCAAGAACCCAAACCATTGAATCAATGAAAGAAGACAAAGAAGTGCTCCTGCTGAAAGGAAATGAAGCACTGGCCCGCGCCGCCATACGCTGCGGCTGCGATGGTTACTTTGGATACCCCATTACGCCACAAAGCGAAGTGCTGGAGACGCTTGCTGAACTGAAACCGTGGGAAACCACAGGCATGGTAGTGGTACAAGCCGAAAGCGAGGTGGCCAGCATCAACATGCTCTATGGCGGAGGCGGCACAGGCAAACGCGTCATGACATCGTCAGCGTCACCCGGCATCGCCCTTATGCAGGAAGGCATCAGTTACATGGCCGGCGCCGAGGTGCCAGGACTCATCGTTAACGTGCAGCGCGGCGGTCCTGGTCTGGGCACGATACAACCCTCGCAAAGTGACTATAACCAGGCTACCCGCGGCGGAGGCAACGGCGACTACGAGGTCATCGTATTGGCTCCTGCATCCGTACAGGAAATGGCGGACTTTGTGGATCTGGCCTTTACACTCGCTTTCAAGTATCGCATCCCCGCGATGATACTGTCGGACGGCGTGATAGGGCAAATGATGGAGAAAGTGGTGCTGCCCCCCTTCAAGCCACGCCGCACCGAAGAGGAGATACGTAAAGAATGCCCTTGGGCTGCCAACGGACGCGGCAGCAGCAAGCGCCCCCTGAACGTCATCACCTCGCTCGAACTGGAGCCCGACAAGATGGAAGTGCGCAACCTGCACCTGCAAAAGAAATATCGCGAGATAGAAGCTCACGAGGTGCGCTACGAATGCAGTTTGATGGACGATGCAGAGTATGCCATCATAGCGTTTGGCTCTGCAGCACGTATTTCGAAAAAAGCCATCGAGATAGCACGCAAACGCGGCATCAAGGTCGGATTGTTCCGTCCGATCACGCTGTGGCCTTTCCCCATGCACGAAATAGCAGACTTGAGTCGCAAGGTGAAGGGAATCCTGGTGATGGAAATCAATGCGGGACAAATGGTGAAGGACGTATGTCTGGCCGTAGAGGGTCGCATCCCCGTAAAACAATATGGCCGGTTGGGAGGCATTGTGCCTGATCCCGACGAAATCATCGAGGCACTGAAAGGCGTGCAATCCTAACTACCCCACCCCTTATACTTACTGCACCATGTTACAGACGCATGATCGCTACGATGACCACAGCGAGGACATTCTGGAACGGCTACGCCACCCCGAAAGGGAACACCAGCGTAAACGGATGAGCCGCAACCTCTTCATACGCAACATTCTGAACAGCGTATTTATCCTTGTGGCTGTAGTGGCCATGATAGGTATTGTAGCCACCCACTCATCGCCAAAATCCATGATATGGTACGGTGTCGGACTGTTTGCCGTTCTCATCAAAATGGTAGAGGTGGTACTACGCATGCCAGGACTGAAAAAGTGAGCGCAGCGGCTACGGCTGGGCTGCATACAGGGCGTTGCCTTGCTACCACTACCCTCACCCAAAAGGGCATACCTTTATATATAAGGACAAACCACGGCGGCCATGCTGCGCACAAGCAGGCCGCACAACAATATAGCCTTTGCTATGACAAAAGAAGAACTCATTAGGCCCGAGAACCTGGTCTACGCCAAACCCAGGCTGCTCAACGATTCAACCATGCACTACTGCCCCGGCTGTTCGCATGGTGTAGTGCACAAACTGCTGGCCGAAGTGATAGACGAAATGGGATTGGCAGACCGCTCAATAGGTATCAGTCCCGTAGGTTGCGCCGTTTTTGCCTACAAATATATCGACATTGACTGGCAAGAGGCAGCCCACGGACGCGCTCCAGCACTGGCCACGGCCTGCAAGCGCCTATGGCCCGACAGACTTGTTTTCACCTATCAAGGCGATGGCGACTTGGCATGTATTGGCACAGGCGAAACCATTCACGCCCTGAACCGAGGTGAAAACATCACCATTATCTTCATCAACAATGCCATCTACGGCATGACAGGCGGACAGATGGCGCCCACCACGCTACTGGGCATGAAAACGGTGACCTGCCCTTACGGCCGCGACCCCAAACTGCACGGTTATCCGCTCAACATCACCGAACTGGCAGCGCATCTCGACGGCACAGCCTACGTGACGCGTCAAAGCGTGCACAACGTAATGGCCATACGTAAGGCAAAAAAAGCTATCAGGCATGCCTTTGAGAACTCCATGAACGGAAAAGGCTCAAACCTCATCGAGATTGTAGCCACATGCTCGTCGGGCTGGAAACTCTCGCCCGAGAAAGCCAACAAGTGGATGGAGGAACACATGTTCGACTACTATCACGTAGGCGATTTGAAAGACGTATAAACATTGTCACACCCAGGGCACGGTTCATCCGCATGCTGCAAAGCGTGCCCTTAGCGCATTGTTCATCACATGAAACAAGAAATCATCATATCCGGCTTCGGCGGCCAAGGTGTGCTGTCCATGGGAAAGATTCTGGCCTATGCCGCACTGATGGAGGGCAAGGAGGTGACGTGGATGCCTGCCTACGGACCTGAACAACGTGGAGGAACGGCGAATGTTACGGTGATCGTGAGCGATGACCCCGTTTCGTCGCCCATCCTCAGCCGTTACGACACGGCCATCGTGCTCAACCAACCTTCGCTCGACAAGTTTGAGCCGAAAGTAAAGCCTGGCGGCACGCTCATTTATGACAGTTTCGGCATTCTCGACAAACCGACACGCACCGACATCAACTGCTATCACATTGCCGCCATGGAGGAAGCAGCCAATCTGAACATGATGAAATGCTTCAACATGTTCGTACTCGGCGGCTACCTGAAAGTGCACCCTGTAGTAAAAGTGGAAAGCGTCATGGCCGCCTTGCGTAAGACGTTGCCTGAGCGCCACCACCACATGCTACCCGTCAACGAACTCGCCATCATCAAAGGCGGCGAACTCATTCAGCCATAAAACCTTTGCATGCCAAGCAGGAGCGGCCTCGCAATGCCGGCTTTCGCAAGGCATTCATCTCATAACCCATTCCTTTTACATCATCACTACGACTATGGCATCACGCAAAACACTCAAGAAGCATGTGAAAATGATAGCCGGCGACCTCTTTGCCGACTGCGTAGCACTCAGCATGTGCGACAGCGTCAACAAGGAAGAACTCGAACTCATCATGAAGGAAGTCATTGCGCTTTATCAGGACTTTGTGGCACGCATCAGCCACACAGATAAGTGCAAGGCCAAGGCGTACTACAAGCATTTCAAAGCCGAGTTTACCGAACAGGTGAACGCCTTGAGCGACAGAATTATCAAGTGCTAACGACACGCCACATGCAGGGAGGCATCTATGCTGCGTCCCTGTATTTTTATGTTTCGTTGCCGTCACACCACCCTTGCATGCACGCCAACCATGATGCCAGCACTTGGTTTCTGAACGCGCAGACATGCCCTCCATTTCCCAGCAAGCATGTTTCAAACCCTCTCCCGTTTCATTCTGCACCGCCTCATGGGCTGGAGCATACACGTAACCTGCACCATCCCCGACAAATGCGTCATCTGCGTAGCGCCGCACACCAGCAACTGGGATTTCGTTATAGGCAAGCTCTACGCATCGGCCATGGGACTTACGGCAAATTTCCTCATGAAGAAGGAATGGTTTGCTGGGCCGCTCGGCTTCCTTTTCAAGCGCATGGGCGGCATCCCCGTGGAGCGTAGTCGTCGCAGCAGCCTCACTGACCAATTGGCCGATGCCGCACGCCGGCGCGACCACTTCTTGATGGCCATCACCCCCGAGGCTACCCGTTCGCGCAATCCGCATTGGAAGCGCGGCTTCTATTATGTGGCACACAAGGCCGGCCTGCCCATTCTGCTTTTTGCCCTCGACTTTGAGCACAAGCGCATTGTCTGCACGCAGCAAATCACGCCCTCGGGCAACGCGGATGCCGACATGCAGTTAATCAACGCCTACTACAGTGGTTTCAAGGGGAAGTATCCCGAGAAATTCGCGCTCGACGAGGGTCCCGCAACGCCCCTCAGCACCGAGCCGACCGCCACACACACGTAATATATATAAGGTATCATCAAGCAGGAGTCAAGTGCCTCACCGCAGCACGAGCCTCCTGCTTTTTCGTGTCTATGAACACCGCACAGACAGCAAAAAGTACGGCGAAGCGCATTTAAGAACAGGCAAAGCAAGCTTCATTCACTTTTTTGCCCTAATTTTACACCGATGAAATACGTTTCATCGCATTTACCCTCTCACGCTACGTGAGGCACACGCTGCCCACGCCCCCAAACAGACCTATTAGCCACAAGCATTATGACAAAGGAAAAACGGAGTTTGGTAACCATTGCCAACCTATCTCGTGAAAAAATCCTCTACCTGCTCCGCATGGCCGAGGAGTTTGAGCGCCGACCTAACAGGCAGTTGCTTTCTGACAAAGTCGTAGCCACACTGTTCTTCGAACCTTCTACACGCACCCGCCTCTCGTTCGAAACAGCGGCCAACCGTCTCGGTGCCCGCGTCATCGGGTTCACCGACCCCAAGGTTACGAGTTCCACCAAGGGCGAAACGCTCAAGGACACCATCATGATGGTCAGCAACTACGCCGACGTCATTGTGATGCGTCACTACCTCGAAGGTGCGGCGCTCTATGCCAGCGAGGTGTCGCCTGTGCCCGTGGTGAATGCAGGCGACGGTGCCAACCAGCACCCCTCGCAGACGTTGCTCGACCTTTACAGCATCTACAAAACGCAGGGCACCCTCGACAACCTGCACATCACCCTTGTGGGCGACCTCAAATATGGCCGCACCGTGCACTCCCTGCTTATGGCCATGCGCCACTTCAATCCCACCTTCCACTTCATTGCGCCGCGCGAACTGAGCATGCCCGAGGAGTACAAAATCTACTGCCGCGAGCACGGCATTCGCTTTGAGGAACACGAGGAGTTCGGCCCCGAAGAAATCGACCAGGCCGACATTCTCTACATGACCCGTGTGCAGCGGGAGCGCTTCACCGACCTCATGGAATACGAGCGGGTGAAGGACGTCTACATCCTCAAGGCCGACATGCTGCGCACGGCCAAGGAAAACATGAAGATACTCCACCCACTGCCGCGCGTCAACGAGATAGCCTATGATGTCGACGACAATCCCCACGCCTACTACTTCGAGCAGGCACGCAACGGACTCTATGCCCGCCAGGCCATCATTTGCGACGTTCTCGACATCACACTCGACAACATTGCCCAATAGCAGCCCCTCAACCCTCAACACGCATAATCCCTACACATGAAACGCGAAGCACTCATGGTGGCCGCCATCGAAAACGGCACCGTCATCGACCATATTCCCTCCTCCAAACTCTTTCAGGTAGTCCGTCTGCTCCATCTGGAGGATGTGCGCAACTCATCCGTCATGGTGGGCTACAACCTGCAGAGCAAAAAGATGGGACGCAAGAGCATCATCAAGGTTTCCGACAAATTCTTCACCGATGCCGAACTCAACACGCTCTCCGTCGTAGCACCCAACGTCACCCTCTGCATCATCAAGGACTACGAAGTGGTGGAGAAGAAATGCGTCACCCTGCCCCACGACATTGTGGGCATTGTGAAATGCGCCAACCCCAAGTGCATCACCAACAACGAGCCCATGGCCACGCACTTCACCCTGAGCGAACGGCAGCAGGGCGTCATACAGTGTAAATATTGCCAGAAGGAACAGAGCCTTGACCACGTCAAGATTTGCTGACGCCTTTGGCACCCTTTTCCGTGCCCCTCTTCTTCAGGTTCATGCCGCCATTACTGCGCAGGCATGAGTCTTCACCTCACTTTCAATCCCCTATCCCTTGGCCAAACTTTCCTGGAAGCCGGGCACCATGATCTATCCCCTGCCCGCAGCCCTCATCTCGTGTGGCAGCACGCCGCAGGACTACAATCTCTTCACCGTAGCCTGGACGGGCACGCTTTGCACCAACCCTGCCATGTGCTACATCTCCGTGCGGCCCGAACGCCACTCCTACGAGCTCATCAAGCAGAGTATGGAGTACGTCATCAACCTCACCACTGAGTCCATGGCCCGCGCCACCGACTGGTGCGGCGTGCGTTCAGGGCGCGACTACCGCAAGTTCCACGAAATGCAACTCACGCCGGCCCCCGCCCTCCACGTGCAGGCTCCCATCGTGCAGGAGTCGCCGCTGAGCATAGAATGCCGCGTGCAGGAAATCGTGCACCTCGGCTCGCACGACATGTTCATCAGTCAGGTGCTCGGCGTGCAGGCCGACGAACGCTTCCTCGACGAGCAGGGAAAATGGCATCTTGAGCGCAGCCACCCGCTGGTCTATCTGCACGGCGGCTACTACGCCTTGGGCGAACTCATCGGCACCTTTGGCTGGAGTGTCAAGAAAACGTAACACCGCGCGGCCTGCGCCCCGCCCTATATATATAAAGGAGTGCGAGGCCCGCTTTTCATACTAGCAAATTCTCAATAAACTTGTTTTATGACCCACGATTCTGAAATTTTCCAACTCATCGAGGCCGAACACCAGCGTCAGCTGCGCGGCATCGAACTTATCGCGTCTGAAAACTTCGTAAGCGACCAGGTGATGCAGGCCATGGGCTCCTGGCTCACCAACAAGTATGCCGAGGGCTACCCCGGCAAGCGCTACTACGGCGGTTGCGGCGTGGTCGACCAGACCGAAACCCTCGCCATTGAGCGTGCCTGCAAGCTCTTCGGCGCTGAATATGCCAACGTGCAGCCGCACTCTGGCGCACAGGCCAATGCGGCCGTCTTCTTTGCCGTACTTAAGCCCGGCGACACCTTCATGGGCCTCAACCTCGACCACGGCGGCCACCTCTCGCACGGCTCCAAGGTCAACACTTCGGGAATTCTCTACAACCCCGTGGGCTACAACCTCAACAAGGAAACAGGCCGCGTGGACTATGATGAAATGGAACAGCTTGCCCGCCAGCACAAGCCCAAGCTCATCATTGGCGGCGGCTCGGCCTACAGCCGTGAGTGGGACTATGCCCGCATGCGCCGCATAGCCGACGAGGTGGGTGCCATCTTCATGGTCGACATGGCTCACCCCGCGGGTCTTATAGCAGCCGGTCTGCTCGACAACCCTGTGAAGTACGCCCACATCGTCACCACCACCACGCACAAAACGCTTCGTGGTCCGCGCGGCGGCCTCATCCTCATGGGCAAGGACTTCGACAACCCCTGGGGCCTCACCACGCCTAAGGGTGTAGTGAAGAAAATGAGCCAGCTCCTCAACAGCGCCGTATTCCCCGGCATTCAGGGCGGTCCGCTCGAGCACGTCATCGCCGCCAAGGCCGTGGCCTTCGGCGAGGCTCTGCAGCCTGCCTTCAAGGAATACGCCCTGCAGGTCAAGAAGAATGCGGCCTGCTTGGCCGACGCCCTGCAGCAGCGCGGTTTCCACATCGTCAGCGGTGGCACCGACAACCACTCCATGCTTGTCGACCTGCGCAGCAAGTACCCCGAACTCACAGGTAAGGTGGCTGAAAATGCCCTCGTGGCTGCCGACATCACGGTGAACAAGAACATGGTGCCCTTCGACACCCGATCGGCTTTCCAGACCTCGGGCATCCGCCTCGGCACCCCCGCCATCACCACGCGCGGTGCCAAGGAGGACCTCATGCTCCTCATTGCCGAACTCATTGAGGAGGTGCTCAATGCCCCCGAGGACGAAAGCGTCATCGCTTCCGTACGCCAACGAGTCAACGAGACTATGAAGCAATACCCCCTCTTTGCCTATTAACTTCCCGTCACCGCGTGCGGTGCGCCATGTCCACGCTTCAGGGGCACGGCGCACCGCCGCTCACATTCTTTCTTTACAGCACACCCACATGTACACAGTTGACGAATTGAACGACCGCCTCATCGACCTTGCCTTTTCCGAAGACATTGGCGACGGCGACCACACCACCCTCTGCTGCATCCCCGACGACGCCATGGGCCGCCAGCGCCTCCTCATCAAGGAAGAGGGCATCCTGGCTGGCATGCGCATAGCCAAGGAAATCTTCCACCGCTTCGACCCCACCATGCAGGTGGAGCAGACCATGCACGACGGCGACCACGTGCGTCCCGGCGACGTGCCCATGATTGTCACAGGCAAGGTGCGCTCGCTGCTGCAAACAGAGCGCCTCATGCTCAACGTCATGCAGCGCATGAGCGGCATTGCCACCATGACGCACGAGTACGTCAAGCGCCTTGAGGGCACCCACACCCGCGTGCTCGACACACGCAAAACCACCCCCGGCATGCGCATGCTTGAAAAGGAGGCAGTCAAGATAGGCGGCGGCGTGAACCACCGCATCGGCCTCTTCGACATGATTCTGCTCAAGGACAACCACGTCGACTTTGCCGGCGGCATCAAGGCAGCCCTCGACCGCTGCGCCGCCTACCAAGCCCAGCACGGGCTGCACCTCAAGGTCGAAATCGAGTGCCGCACCTTCGACGAAATTCGTCAGGTCATGGAGCACGGCGGTGCCGACCGCATCATGCTCGACAACTTCTCCGTGGCCGACACGCGCCGCGCCGTCGAACTCATTGGCGGCCGCTTCGAGACGGAGTCAAGCGGAGGCATCACCCTCGACACCCTGCGCCAGTATGCCGAGTGTGGCGTCGACTTCATCTCAGTCGGTGCACTCACGCATTCCGTCAAGGGCCTCGACATGTCGTTCAAGGCCTGCTAAACCCGTCACCCCACCACGCCCCCGCCGCCACCACGGTGCACGGGGGCGTGATATCTGTATATAATGGGATGCCGCCTACGCCGACAACGCTGGGGGCATGCCGTATGACGCAATCCATTTTCCACCTCACACTTACACATGACACGCACCATTCTTCACCACCTGGCCGCCGCCCTCCTTGCTGTGGTTGGCCTGCTGCCCGCACTGCCAGCCAGCGGCTGCACCAGCATTCTTGTGGGTAAAAAGGCTTCGGCCTGCGGCTCAGCCTTCATCACTTACAACCAGGACGACTACGGCATGTACGGCCGTCTCATCTACCTGCCCGCCGCACGCCACGCCAAGGGCGACATGCGCCGCATCGTCAACGGCGACAACAACCACTTCATGGGCTTCATACCCGAGGCCGAACAGACTTATGCCGTGATGGGCTACATCAACGAGCACCAGGTGGCCATCACCGAAACCACCTTCGGCGGACGCGAGGAACTGCACGACACCACGGGTATCATCGACTACACCAGCCTCATCACCCTGGCCCTGCAGCGCAGCCGCACCGCCCGCGAGGCCATCAGCGTCATGACCACCCTCGTGCAGCAGCACGGTTACGCCTCCGAGGGCGAAAGCTTCTCCATAGCCGACCCCAACGAGGTGTGGATACTCGAAATGATAGGCAAGGGCGGCCACGAGCGCGGCGCCGTATGGGTAGCCGTGCGCATCCCCGACGACTGCATTGCCTGCCACGCCAACCAGAGCCGCATTCACCGCTTCGACCGCAAGGACAAGCAGAATGTGCTCTGCTCGCGCGACGTCATCTCCTTTGCCCGCAAGCAAGGCTACTTCAGCGGGCGCGACGAGGACTTCTCCTTTGCCGACGCCTACGCCCCTGCCGATTTCAGCGGCATGCGCTTCTGCGAGGCACGAGTGTGGAGTTTCTATAATAAATGGGTGGACGGCATGGACAAATATCTGGACTACGTCGACGGCCGTCACATCGGGCAGGCCGAGCCCATGCCGCTCTACTTCCGTGCACGCACCAAGCTCACACTCGCCGACGTCATGGAGTCCATGCGCGACCACTACGAGGGCACACCGTTCGATGTCACCACCGACTGCGGCGCCGGCCCCTACCAAGCCCCCTACCGCCCCACGCCCCTGACGTGGGAGTATGAGGGCCGCCGCTACTTCAATGAGCGCCCCATCAGCACGCAGCAAACGGCGGCCACCATGGTCATACAGGTGCGCCCCAACATGCCCAACGCCGTGGGCGGCATCATCTGGTTTGGCAACGACGACCCCAACATGGTGCCCTTCACACCCATCTACTGCAGCGCCACCGCCGCCCCCGTGTGCTACGACACGCCCGATGCCAGCGACGTGAAATTCTCCTGGCAATCGGCCTTCTGGGTGCAGAATTGGGTAGCCAACATGACCTACCCGCGCTACTCGCAACTCTTCCCCAGTCTGCGCCAGGCACGCGCCGAACTGGAACAGGGCTACCTCGCCGCACAGCACAACGTGGAGGAGCACGCCCTCAAGCTCTACCAGCAGAGCCCCGACGAGGCCATCCGCTTCCTCACCCACTACTCCTCCGACTGCGCCAACCGCATGATGCAGCGCTGGACGGCGCTGGGGCAGTACCTCATTGTGAAGTACAACGACCAAGTGGTGCGCCCCGAAAAGGACGGCCGCTTCCTGCTCACCCCCGACAGCCTGGGCCAGCGCCCCGTGCGTCCCGGCTTCAACGATGCCTACAAGCGCACCATTATTCGCGAAACGGGCAACAAATACCTCATGCCCTAACGCCGCGCCCCGCCTCCTCGACCCTGCGCCCCGCCTACGCCAACACGGTGATAGGCGGGGCGCAGCGCATACGGGCGGGCACCCCCTTTTTCACCCTCTTCCGCGTCCCGCCGAAATCAAACGGCTTGTAAAAGTTCTTACATGCCGATTTCCCGTTCTTTGAAGAGGCAAAACCATCTGCCACGCCGGCATTGCACGTCTGCCACGCCGGCGTGGCACGTCTGCCATGCCGGCGTAGCACGTTTGCCGTGCCGGCGTGGCAAATACTAAGCCGCCATATACGTACCATTACAAGGCATTCCGTGACAGGAAAATGCCTTGTAATACCGACTGCATAGCATTGAAAATAAAGAAGATAGGGCACTGCACGCACAAAGTGGCACTTTTGTCAATAATTTTTACCTTGCCATGGGGTATCTCCCTGCACAATGTGGGGCAAAGCATTGTTTGCATCATGATAACCATGGCTCCACCACGTCCGTAGCAGCCTTCATCGGCCGCAGCAGCTACCGTCTTTGGCGGCGGAGTGTATTAAAAAAGGCATGAATACAGGAGGTTGTATGTTAGGATAATGAGCAACATTTACTACATTTGCACACATCAAAGCTGTTACGAGGCGCTTCGCTCGTTTTGTGTGCATGAAGCGTTCCGTACGCCTTTCTTCATTCCACGACATCATGAACCCTGGATGCTCATGCCGCCCTTGCGGCGTGAGGCATGGGCGTCCACAAACCTTATTGTATGAAAAACATTTTCTACTCCCCACGTTCGGCAGCTGCTATACTGGCGGCAGGCTTGTGCCTCACCGTGCAAGCGCCTGCATGGGCCGGTCCGTTCGACCTCCTGCCCAAGCCCAAGAGCATGGTGCTCGCTGACAGCGGTCCGTTTGCATTGGGCCGCGCCGTACGCGTAACCGATCCCACGCAGAGTGTGCTGCTGCAGGAGGTGCTGCAGCGCTACGGCTGCACGCTGACCGACGAGGCCAGCGCACCCACGCTGACGGTGGAACTTGTCAGCACCATTAAGGGCGCATTCAACCACCAAGTGCCCTACATGCCCGACGAGGCCTATGCCATCGAGGTGCGGCCCCAGGCCATCACCATCAAGGCCCTCAACGCCACAGGCGTGATACGCGCAGCGCAAACGCTCAACCAACTGGCCGAAGGCACGGCTGCCGACGGTGGTGCTGCCAGCATCGAGTCGCTCTCGCTGGCCGACTGGCCCGCCTTCAAGGTGCGCGGCTTCATGCACGACGTGGGCCGCTCGTTCATCCCCTTCGACGAACTGAAAAAAGAAATCGACCTGCTCTCGCGCTTCAAGGTGAACGTGTTCCACTGGCATCTGACGGAGAAACTGGCCTGGCGCTTTGAGGTAAAAGCCTACCCGCAACTCACGCAGGCCGAAAACATGACGCGCTACGCCGGCGACTACTACACGCAGGAGCAGTGCACCGAACTCGAAGCCTATGCCGCAGAACGTGGCGTGACCGTGATACCCGAAATCGACATGCCCGGACACAGCGCAGCCTTTACCAAAGCCATGGGCTTCGACATGCAGAGCGACCAGGGCGTGGAGGCTTTGAAGCAAATTCTCGACGAGGTGATAGCCGTATTCCCCAAGGCCCCCTACATACACATAGGCGGCGACGAGGTGCAGATTACCTATCCCAACTTCCTGAAGAACATGGCAGCCTACGTGCGCGGCAAAGGCAAAAAGGTGGTGATGTGGAACCGCCTCGTGGCTGGCGCACCCACCAGCGAGCAGTGCGACATGACGCAGATGTGGGCTACCGCTGGACGCGTGGTGCAGGGCTTGCCTAACATTGACTGCCGCTACAACTACACCAACCATTTCGACGTGTACGCCGACCTCGTAGGCATCTACAAGAGCAACATCTACTACGAGCAGAAGGGCACAAACGATGTGGCGGGCACCATCAGTGCGGCTTGGAACGACACGAAGACCGCATCGTACACCGACATCGTGAAGCAGAATAACATGTACGCCAACATTCTGGCCTCCACCGAACGCGCTTGGTGCGGCGGCGGCAAGCAGTACATCGAAGCCGGCGGCACCAACCTGCCCAATGCGGGCGAGGAGTACGAGGAGTTTGCTGACTTCGAAACGCGCTTCCTCTTCCACAAGGCGCACTCACTGGCCAACGAGCCCATTGCCTACGTCAAGCAGTCGAACGTGCGCTGGCGCATCACCGACCCCTTCCCCAACGGCGGCGACAAAACGCTGCAACTGCCGCCCGAACTCACCGACGAGGGTGCCGACGGCGTGCTGCCCACCACCTTCACCTACAACGGCACCACCTACGGATCGCGTGTGGCTACCGGCGCTGGTATTTACCTGCGCCACATTTGGCACCCCATCATTCCCTCGTGGTTCAGCAACCCCAGCTATGGCCAGACGGCCTACGCCTGGACTTACGTTTACTCGCCCGTGGCACAGGATGCCGGCGCACAGGTGGAGTTCTACACCTACAGCCGTTCGGGCAATGAGAAAGCACCCTTGGCTGGCGAGTGGGACCGCCGCGGCTCAAAGCTGTGGGTGAACGGCCAGGAGATTGCCGCTCCCACCTGGGACCAAGCCGACGCCTCCATTCCGCAGGACCACGGCACGCAGGGCCTCACCAACGAGAACCTCACCGCACGTCCCGTGGTGCAACTGCATCTCAAGGAGGGCTGGAACAAGGTGCTCATGCGCCTGCCCCACGCAGCAGCATCGGGCACGGGCCGCGACAAATGGCAGTTTACCTTTGTGCTGACCGACACCGAAGGCCGCAACGCCCTCGACGGCATCATCTACTCACCCGCCAAGGTGAAGGACGCGGCCTCTGAAACACTGAGCATGCTGATGGACGACATCGACGCCTATCTGGTGCAGCACTTTCAGGAGGGCGTGGGATACTACCCCACCGAACTGGCTGCCACGCTGCAGGCCAAACTCGACGAGGTGCGCGCCACCTTGGGACAGGACATGACCGAGGCCGAACGCACGGCACAGCGCCAAGCACTGTCCGAGGCTTACAGCGCTACGCAGCAGGCGGTGCAGGCGGCCGAAATCAACCAGCCCCTTGCATCCGACGAGCAGGACAACTACTGGTATGCCATGAGCACGCCGCTGCGTGGCAACCGCTACCCTACCTCGCAGGGCGACGGACAGGCACTCTTAGGACAAACGGCCAAGGGCAAGTCGGCCACATGGAAATTTGAGAAGCGCACCGACGGCTCTTACAACATCATCTGCGCTGCCGACGGCCTCTACATTTCGCCCGCCTCCAGCTACAACACCGCCCTCACCACCGTGAGCAGCGTGCCCGCCAAGGGCTGGAGCATCAAGCCGGCCGACGAAGTGGGCTACGTCATCATCACCTCGGGCGACGTGGAGTTTAACCAGACGAACTCGCCCAACTACGCCATCTACAACTGGGGCGGCGGCACCAACACCTCCGACACGGGTTGCAAGTACAAGTTTGAAAGCGTCGAGCTGCCCGAAGCCCCCAAGATGAGCACGGATCAGGTGGCCTACTGGTACACCATCAGCAGTCCGCTGCGCGACAACCGCTTCACCACATCCTATGGCGTTGACCAGGTGGTGAAAGGCGATGCTTCGGCTGGCGAGAAGTCGCAATGGAAGCTGCAGACGCGTGCCGACGGCTCGTTTAACCTGGTGAACCGCGCCGACGGCGTATTCATCTCACCGGCATCTGCTAACAACACCGCCCTCTACGGCCGAGGCACCGAGCCCGAGGCAGGCTGGACGTTGTTGCCCGCCTCCACCGAGGGCTACTACGCCGTAGTGTCGGGCAATGCGCAAATCAACCAGACCAAAAGCGGCCAGCAGTATCAGCTCTTCAACTGGGGCGGCGGCACCCACACCACCGACACCGGCTGCCAGTTCTGCTTCACGCTCGTAGAACGCGAGGAACTCATACCCGAAGGCCTGCACGGCATCGGCATCAGCAGCACGCAACCCGCTGCCTACTACGACCTCTCGGGCCGCCGCGTAGCCCGTCCCGCCCAAGGTGTGTACATCACACAGGGCCGCAAGGTACTGATGCGCTGACCCACTCCTGTATTATATATATATACAAGCAAGAACCCCAAACCGTGGAAGCGTGAACTTCCTGGTTGGGGTTCTTGCATTGTGAGGGGGCAGGCCGTTGGCGGCACCGCTTACAGGTGGCGGACGCGCATGTTACTAAGCATCATGAGCTTCACGTAGCGTTCGGCGTCCATCTTCCCTTGTTTGATGAGGCGTTTGTTATACTTCCACCAATTCAGCAAGTTGCGGTCGGGCTCTTTCTTCTTATCGGGCAGCTGTCCGTGCTCCTCAATGTAAGCCTTGAGCTTATTAAAGTTAGCCTGCCATTTCTGTTCGTTACGTGTGGCCATACGATAGGATAGATAACTTGGGTTGCGTACTGTGTGCGAAGTTATGCATTTTCCGCTCGTTCCTATCACAGTCGTGGGGCGCAATCCTTTGTTTATCCCCAATAATAAGGAACAGATGGCGCAAATGCAGAGGTTGCGGCGGAATCCGGCCGCTATCAGGTAAAAGCATCTTTCTACCAAACGGAAAGTTATCACTACCTTTGCTGCGTAACTACTTAAATCGAAACCCTTATGCTTCTACTCCCTAACTGTAAAATAAACCTTGGGCTGCAGGTGGTACGCAAACGTCCCGACGGCTACCACGACCTGCAGACAGTGTTCTACCCCATCCCGCTGCGCGACAACCTGGAAGTGCGCGAACTCCGAAACAGCGATGCGCCCTACGCCCTGCAGTTGGCGGGGCAGACAATTGAGGGCAACCCCGACGACAACCTCATTATAAAGGTGTATAGGCAACTCAAGGAAGAGTTCGACCTGCCCGCGCTCGACATCTACCTCTACAAGCACATCCCCCTCGGAGCAGGATTGGGCGGAGGCAGCAGCGATGCAGCCTTCATGATGAAAGGACTGAACGAGGTGTTTGAACTCGGCCTGAGCGACTACGAAATGGAACGGCGGCTGGCAGGCTTGGGAGCCGACTGCGCCTTCTTCGTGCAGAACGTGCCTGCCTACGCCACGGGTATCGGCGACGAACTCACGCCCATCCCCCTCTCGCTGAAAGGCATGTACATCGTGCTGGTAAAGCCCAACGTGTTCGTGTCAACCCGCGAAGCCTACGCCGGCGTTACCCCCAAGGAGCCTGAGCACGACCTGCTCAAAGCCCTGCGCCGCCCCGTGACGGAATGGCGCGACCGCGTGGTGAACGACTTCGAGCCGTCGGTGTTTGCAGCCCATCCCGAACTGGCGGCCGTCAAGCAGACGCTCTACGACATGGGTGCCGACTACGCCGCCATGAGCGGTAGCGGCAGCACCCTCTTTGGCCTCTTCAGTCGACCCGTGCCCGAGGCGCGTAAAGTGTTTAAGGAGCATTTTGTATGGACTGAACACCTCGTCGTATGATTTACTACTTCACTGGCACAGGCAACTCCTGGCAGGCTGCCAAGGCACTGGCCGACCTCACGAGCGACGTGTGCTGCCCCATGCCGCAGGAGCATAGCCCTCACTTCGAGCGGGCCGCACGCCACGCCGTGCTGGGACTGGTGTTCCCCATTCATGCCTGGGGGCCGCCACAGGTGGTGCTGCAAGCCGTGCAGCGACACGCGGCCATGTGGAAGAAGGAAATGGACAAGGACCGCACCATAACGCATTACATCTATGCCGTAATGACCTGCGGCGACGATACTGGGCGCACCGACCAACTGCTGCGGCGTGCCTTGCAAGCACAGGGCTTGCAGCTCCACGCTTGCTATGCTGTGCAGATGCGCAACACCTACGTATGCCTGCCAGGCTTCAACACCGACGATGCCGCCACCGAGGCACGCAAGGACGCTGCCTTCAGCAACCGCATGGCGCACATAGCCCGCAGCATCAGGCAACACGCACCCGCCGCGGCCAGCGAGGAATTGCGCGGAGCGTGGGCATGGACCAAAACGTACGTGCTGCGCCCCCTCTTTGAGCGCTGCCTCATGAGCGACCGCCACTTTCGCACCGACGCTGCACGCTGCACGCACTGCGGACGCTGTGCCCGCCTTTGCCCCGTGCGCAACATCAGCCTCGCCTCAGCCGACGGCCTACCCACGTGGCAGGGGCACTGCACGCAATGCCTGGCCTGCCTGCACGGCTGCCCCACCCGCGCCATCGACTACGGCCCCTTCACCCACAGCAAGGGCCGCGTAACCGTGACGTGTGGCAGGCACTGACTACACTACACGCCTACCACGCAAAACGGGCGGCAAGGTTTGGCTACTCGAATGTTTGGCGTACCTTTGCACGCCACAAACTAACATTTCAACGTACTACTAAAATCTACAAGCAATATGATGAACGAATGGTTCGAGTGTAAGGTAAAATATGAAAAGACCATGGAGAACGGTCTGGTGAAGAAAGTGGCCGAGCCCTACCTGGTGGACGCCCTGAGCTTTACCGAGGCCGAGCGCCGCATTATCGAGGAGATTACGCCCTTCATGACGGGCGCTTTCGAGGTGAGCGACATCAAGCGCGCCCGCTTCGCCGAAATCTTCGAGAGCGACGATGAGAGCGCCGACCGCTTCTTCAAGGCCAAACTCGTCTTCATCACGCTCGACGAGAAAACGGGCAAAGAGCGCAAGTCCTCACAGCAGATGCTGGTGCAGGCCAGCGACCTGCGCGATGCCGTGAAGCGGCTTGACGAGGGTATGAAGGGCAGCATGATGGACTACACCATTGCCTCGATGGCCGAAACCGCCATCATGGACGTGTACCACTACCGCCAGGCTGCGCCCGCTGAAGACAAGGAGTAAGCCTGACGCCCCCCTTATTTTGACACAAGAAACCGAACTTGCTATGGTCAATCTACAAGCTGTAAAGGAACAGATGCGGCCGGGCGTAGCCTTGGTGGCGGTGTCGAAGTTTCACCCTGCACCGCTCATTGAGGAGGCTTACCACCAGGGGCAACGCATCTTTGGCGAGAGCCGCGTGCAGGAACTCCAGGCCAAGCACGAGGCACTGCCCGCCGACATTGAGTGGCACTTTATAGGGCATCTGCAACCTAACAAGGTGAAATACATTGCTCCCTACATCTCACTCATTCACGCCGTCGACAGCGAACGGCTGCTGTCCGAAATTGAGAAGCAAGGAGCAAAATACCAAAGGGTCATTCCCTGTTTGCTCGAACTGCACCTGGCTGAAGAGGAAACCAAATACGGCTTCACGCCCGAGGCTTGCAGCGAAATGCTGGAGCGCGGCGCGTGGCGCGAACTGAAGCATGTGCAGATAGCCGGACTGATGTGCATGGCCACACAAACCGACGACGAGGCGCAGGTGCGGCGCGAGTTCCACACAGCCCTCACGCTGTGGCAGGAGTACAAACAGAAGTACTTTGCCCACGACGACGCCTTCAAGCACCGCTCGTGGGGCATGTCGCACGACTACCACATAGCCATGGACGAAGGGGCTACCCTGGTGCGCATCGGCACTGCCATTTTCGGAGAAAGAGAATACTGAGCCGCACACAAGAGCCATAGGATACGACCAGAGCGGGGCAACACACCGCACAGCCCCTGCCCCACCCCTCAATGAAAAACATAGACTATGGAAATAGACGAAGAACGCATCAGGCAGGAAGAAAGGATAAGAATTGAAGAAAGGCAAAAAATGGAAGAGGAGCGCCAGCGAATCATGCGAACCCAACAAGAAGCAGTTTGCAGGCAATTCACTGAAAAGATAGAAAAGGAACGTGCCGAGCGCAAGGCAAAAAAGCAACGAGAATTATCCTTTGCCTACTGCATGCTGGCATCCTGCCTGTTTGGCGGCATCCCTTATGCAGGATGGCCGTTGCTGATTCTTTGCTTCTGCTACTGCCTCCGCGGACTTATCCAACAGGCAAGTGTACTCTCTTTCGTCGGCACACTGTTCTGCCTCTTCGCTCTTTACGTGCGCTATTTGTTTGCCACTGCATAGTGCCCCCACCCTCCCGGGGCATCATCCTGCCACGGCCACGCTACAGCATGACACACTGCGGGCTCCGCCGCCCTTTCTGGGTAAAGCGGAGCCCGCAGTGTGTAGATGTGGTGGCAGGCCTCAGGCCGTAGCCGTACGCGGCACGCCACTGCATACGGAGCAATGGGGAACATTGGCCGCTGCACGGATCCACGCATTCACGGATTGGTATGCGCTGAACAGCGGAAGGCATGACGAGACGCCGCCCTGTTTGTTGTCCTCGGCCGAGGATGACGTTGCACACGGCCATGGACAACGTTGCACACGACCGTGGACAACGTTGCACACGGCCGTGGACAACGCACAGGGTGACATCTCGTGACGGCTACAAGCCTTGAAGAAACGGCCTTACCGCTTCTATTTCACACCTGTTGCATCCACAGATTTCGCTCCTGCATGTATCTTCCCATTTCGCCCAGGATAGGATGAAAGCGGGCGCGCTCCAACGCAAACCACCCTCTTTCACGCTGGATGCGGAAAGAGGGTGGCAAATTTTGAACCCATGCGGGGACAAGCGTCAGTCGCTCAGCGAAGTGAGGAACTCCTCGTTGTTGAGTGAGTTCTCCATGCGCTTGCGCAACTCCGTCATGGCCTCGATGGAAGTCATGTCCGAAATGATGTTGCGGAGCACCTGCATCTTGCTCACGACACTCGAAGCCTGCAGCAGGTCGTCGCGGCGGGTGGACGAGGCAATGATGTTGACCGCGGGGAAGATGCGCTTGTTGGCCAGCGAACGGTCGAGTTGGAGCTCCATGTTGCCCGTACCCTTGAACTCCTCGAAAATGACTTCATCCATTTTCGAACCTGTATCAATGAGAGCCGTGGCAATGATGGTGAGCGAGCCGCCGCCCTCAATGTTACGCGCCGCACCAAAGAAGCGCTTGGGCTTTTGCAGGGCGTTGGCATCGACACCACCCGAGAGAATCTTACCCGAGGTTGGAGCGATGGTGTTGTAGGCACGAGCCAGACGTGTGATGGAGTCGAGGAAGATGACCACATCGTGTCCGCACTCCACCATGCGCTTGGCCTTGTCGAGCACAATGCCCGCTATCTTGACGTGACGGGCGGCGGGCTCGTCGAAGGTGGAGGCGATGACTTCGGCATTGACGGTGCGCATCATGTCGGTCACTTCTTCTGGGCGCTCATCGATGAGGAGCATCATGAGGTAGGTGTCGGGATGGTTGCGGGCAATGGCGTTGGCAATGTCCTTCATGAGCATGGTCTTACCCGTTTTAGGCTGCGCCACGATGAGGGCACGCTGCCCCTTGCCAATGGGGGTGAAGAGGTCGACCACGCGGCACGAAAGGTTGTCGTTTTTGTCGCCCGTGCAGAGTGTAAACTTCTCTTCGGGGAACAAGGGCACGAGGTGCTCGAAGGCTATGCGGTCGCGCACCTGCTGCGGCAGCAGGCCATTGATGTGATGCACATCGACCAGTGCAAAGAACTTTTCGCCCTCGGCAGGTATCTTGACCTTGCCCTGCACCACGTCGCCGGGTTTGAGGCCGTACTGACGTATTTGGGCGGGCGACACGTAGATGTCGTCGGGCGAAGCCATGTAGTTGTAGTCCGACGAACGGAGGAAGCCGAAGCCCTCGGGCACCACCTCGAGCACGCCGCGCCCTTCGAGCAGGTAGGCTTGCGGGTTGAAGGTCGGTGCTGCTGCACGTTGTCCGCGCTCAGCAGGCTGCTGCCCTGCATGCTGCTGCCCTGAGCGTGCTGCAGGGGCAGTGGCTGTCTGCATCATGGGGTCGTCGCGGAAACGGTGGAACTTGCTGCGCGCTGATGCCACCGTCTGGGGCACGGTGAGCTCGGCACCTTCGTAGATGACGGGAATGTCCTTGGCTATGATGAAGTCCTCCTCGTTGTTAGGGTTCTGCATGAGGGTAGCCTTCGAGGCACGCTTGGCCGGTGCATGCTCTGTCTGCACCATGCGGTTTTCGAGCGTACGCTTCACCTGCTCCATGTCGAGCACCACGTCCTGCTCGGGAAGGGCTGCGTGGTCGCGTGCCTGTATCTGCTCCTTCACGAAGTCGGGCAGTCCGTCCAAGTCGTCGTGCACAGCGGGAGTTTCCTGCTCGGGGGCGGCGCTGGTTTCGGGTGCAGCCACGGCAGCATCGTCCAACCCGTCACCTCGCAACAAAGCCTCGCGTGCGATCAGCTCGGCCTTCGATGGCCGGCCGCGCTTGCGCTTGGGCAGTTCGATAGCCGCCTCAACAGGTTCGGCGTGTATGGCTTCGGCGGGGCGCGCCTGCGAGGTGAAGATAGGCTCCGAGTCCTTCTTCACAATGCGCTGACGCTTGCGCGGCACGGCCTGCTGTACTTGCTGGTCGGCCGAGAGGCGTGCTTGTGCATCGAGTATATCGTAGACCAATTCATCGGTAGGTTTGTCGGCAACGTGCTCCACCTGCAACGAGGCGGCGATGTCACGCAGTTGCTCATCTGTCTTGGTCAAGAGTTCTTCTTTTGTCAAATTCATCGTGAACAATCTATCAAAAGGAATGGCGCATACTGTCAACCCGACAGTCAGGCGCGTAAAGAGACATTATAATATAAAAGGGGGCGTTTAGTTGTATGCCGTGGTGCTTATGCACCGTTGAGCCCTGCTGCCCACCCGCACTCCTGCCGCACTACGGCTGCCAGTTGGGGCAGGTGCATGGCATAAGGAGGCTAAATGTGGATGCAATGTGGGTTAGCGTGCACAGACGGAACGTAAGGGGGGCGTGCTTGCCCCATAGCACCGCCTCAGCGCGTGGCAGAGGTGCGTGCATGACGGGAGGCCGTAACTCCGCGGCCACATGACACGTCTGCTTGTGTGACAGACCTATCAACGTGACAAGCGGGAAAACGCTCCTGGCTTGTGCTTGCGAATGTTGGGAAAAGAGTTGTTGTGGAATGGAATAAAGCCCCTTTGCTCAAAAATGGGGCGTTGGCGGCCTAACGAACGAACAAAACTTGCTGCCTACCGCTATAATTCATGTGCAAAAGTACGCATTAATTTTTGCAAACAAGAAACCAACACGTATTTTTTTGTAATTTCGCCTCGCCTGTTTCGTAGCTGATACAAGCTGCATTTACTCAAACAAAAACATGACTCCGCTACTCGACATTCAGCATTTAAGCAAACGATACGGTTCGCTCGAACTCTTTAATGACATCAGCTTCGCCGTGGGCGAAGGTCAGAAAGTGGGCTTGATAGCCCAGAACGGCACGGGCAAAAGCACGCTGCTCAGCATTTTGGCCGGCAAGGAGGACTACGAAGAGGGCAGCATCGTGACACGACGCGACGCCAGCATAGCCATACTGGAACAGGCACCGGAGTTCGACCCCGACAGCACGGTGATAGACGCCGTGTTCAGCCGCACGGGCGAACTGGCCACGCTTATCAGCCAATATGAAGCCTGCTTGCAGGCACCGGGCAACCCAGGCCTGACAGAACTCATGGACGAAATGGAAAGGCGCCAGGCATGGGACTTTGAGCTGCGCGCCAAACAAATTCTGTCGAAACTCCATATCACACAATTCAACAAGCGCGTGGCCGAACTCTCGGGCGGACAACTGAAACGCGTGGCATTGGCACACGTGCTCATGGCCGACCCCGACCTGCTCATTCTGGACGAGCCTACGAACCACCTGGACTTGGGAATGATAGAATGGCTCGAAAGTTACCTGCAACGCACACCGAAAGCGGTGCTCATGGTAACGCACGACCGCTACTTTCTGGACCACGTGTGTAACCATATTCTGGAACTTGACGACGAAACGCTCTACACCTACCAAGGCAACTACGAGTATTACCTCGAGAAGCGGGAGGAACGAGTGAATGCCACGAATGCACAGATTGCCAGGGCACAAAACCTCTACCGCAAAGAACTGGACTGGATGCGACGCATGCCCTGCGCACGCGGCACCAAGGCAAAATACCGAAAGGATGCCTTTGCTGAACTGGAAGTGCGCGCCAAGCAGCGACGTGAAGAGCGCGCCGCGAGGCTGGAGGTGCAGAGCGGATACATAGGCAGCCGCATTTTCGAAGCGGAATATGTGAGCAAGGCCTTTACGCACATCAACGAGGACGGCGTGAAAGAGGAGAAGATTATTCTGAAGGACTTTTACTACCTATTCAGCCGCTACGAGAAGATGGGCATTGTGGGCGGCAATGGCACGGGCAAAAGCACCTTCATCAAGATGCTGCTGGGACTGGTGAAGCCCGACCAGGGCCGCTTCTCGGTGGGCGAAACCGTGCGTTTCGGCTATTTCTCGCAAGAGGGATTGGAGTTTGACGAACGCGACAAGGTGATAGATGCTGTGCGGAAATATGCCGAGGTGATTGACTTGGGCGGCGGCAAACGCATGACCGCCATGCAGTTTCTTAACCACTTCCTCTTTGAACCCGCACGCCAGCAGGACTACATCTACAAGCTCTCGGGCGGTGAGAGGCGGCGTCTGCAACTCTGCACCGTGCTGCTGCAGAACCCAAACTTCCTCGTGCTCGACGAACCGACCAACGACTTGGACATTGCCACGCTGCAGGTGCTGGAAGAATATCTCATCGACTTCAAGGGCTGCGTCATTGTGGTGAGCCACGACCGCTACTTCATGGACAAGCTGGTGGACCACCTGCTGGTGTTCAAAGGCAACGGCGAGGTGAAGGACTTCCCCGGCAATTACTCGGAGTATCGCACCTGGCAGTCGCTGCGCGACAAGGAAGAGCAAGAGGAAAAGGAACAGACGCGCAAGCAAGCCCCCACTACGCCGCACAAGAACACGTGGGGCGGCGAGAAAAAGCGCAAACTCACGTTTAAAGAAAAACAGGAGATGCAGCAACTCGAAGCTGACATAGAGCGACTGGAGCAGGAAAAACAGGAACTGGAAACCGCACTCTGCTCGGGCACGTTGGGCGTAGACGAAATCACGGAGAAGAGCAAACGACTGCCCACCCTCAGCGAAGAACTGGATGAAAAGTCGATGCGCTGGCTCGAACTCAGCGAAATTGAATAAACTTCGCCCCACAACACCCGTAGCACAGTCTGGCACGCCAGCCCGTGTTACATCCCCCCCAAATGAAACCCATCAGTTATGTTACCTTTAGCCGAACGTCTGCGTCCCACCACGCTGGATGATTACATAGGACAGAAACACTTGGTAGGCCCTGGTGCCGTGCTGCGCCAAATGATTGATTCGGGCCGCATCGCCTCCTTTATATTATGGGGGCCGCCGGGTGTGGGCAAAACGACGCTTGCCAAAATCATTGCCCAACGACTCGACACGCCTTTCTTTACGCTCTCGGCTGTGAACAGCGGTGTGAAGGACGTGCGCGACGTCATTGAGAAGGCACGCAGCGGACGTTTCTTTTCACAACAAAGCCCCATCCTCTTTATCGACGAGATACACCGCTTCTCCAAGTCGCAACAGGACTCCTTGCTGGCTGCGGTGGAAACGGGCGCTATCACGCTGATTGGCGCCACGACCGAAAACCCCTCGTTCGAGGTGATACGTCCCCTACTCTCACGCTGCCAGGTGTATGTGCTCAAAAGTCTGGAACGCGACGACCTGCTCGCCCTGCTCCACCGCGCCCTCACTACCGACGTGGTGCTGCGCGAGAGAAAGGTGGAGCTGAAGGAAACTGACGCACTGCTGCGTTACAGCGGGGGCGACGCTCGCAAATTGCTGGGCATTCTCGACCTGATTTCGAATGCCGACAGCCAAGAGACGCTGGTCATTGACAACCATACCGTCACCGAACGCCTGCAGCAGAACCCCTTGGCCTACGACAAAGAGGGCGAAATGCACTACGACATCATCTCGGCCTTTATAAAGAGCATTCGCGGCAGCGACCCTGATGCGGCGCTCTACTGGCTGGCACGCATGGTGGAGGGCGGCGAGGACCCAAAGTTCATTGCCCGACGGCTGGTCATCTCGGCAGCCGAGGACATCGGTCTGGCCAATCCTAACGCCCTGTTGCTGGCGAACGCAGCCTTCGACGCTGTGCAGAAAATTGGTTGGCCCGAAGGCCGCATCCCCTTGGCCGAAGCCACGGTTTATCTGGCCACAAGCCCCAAGAGCAACTCGGCCTACAACGGCATTAACCAAGCCATGGAGAACGTGCGTCGCACAGGCAACCTGCCCGTTCCTCTGCCCATTCGCAACGCTCCCACCACCCTCATGGCCGAACTGGGTTATCACGACGGCTACCTCTATCCGCACGACTACCCTGGCCACTTCACGCCGCAGCAGTACATGCCCGATGCCCTGCGCAACACCGTATTTTGGCATCCTGCCGACAACCCCGCCGAGCAACGGGCCGGCGAACGCATGAACCAGTATTGGCCGCAAAAGCCAAGGTAGACTGCGGCACACGCATTGACGATGCACCCTCCTTTCACATCTTGCGCGAAAGGAGGGTGCATGCTGTTTGTGAAAAGAAGGGGAGGCATCCTGCTGCTACATGCCTGCGATGGCTTCGCGGCACGACTCCATGAGCCATTTGGGCGTACTGGTGGCACCGCAAATGCCCACGCTCTCGGCCTGTTCAAACCACTCGCGGCGCAGCGCCTGCGGATTGTCGACCAGGTGCGAACGCGGATTGACGCGGCGGCAGGCTTCGTAGAGCACGCGGCCGTTCGAACTTTTTAGGCCACACACAAAGATGACCACATCGTGACGGGCAGCAAAGGCGCAGATGTTGGGCAGGCGGTTGGCTACCTGACGGCAGATAGTGTCGAAATAGCGGAACGAAGCAGGAGGCTGTATGTGCGCCGTGATGTAATCAACCACCTGACGGAAACCCTCGAGCGACTTGGTGGTTTGCGAGAAAAGCGCTATGCTACGGCTGAAGTCGAGCCGCGCGGCTTCCTCCACACACTCAATGACGGTGGCCTCGCCCTGCGTCTGTCCCACTAAGCCGAGTACCTCGGCATGACCACGCTTGCCGTATATCACGATTTGCGGCCGCTGCTCCTCATCGTACACCTTCTTGATACGGCGCTGCAGTTGGAGCACCACAGGGCAGGTGGCATCAATTATCTTGATGCCATGCTCAGTGGCCTGCTCGTAGGTGGCAGGGGGCTCACCGTGGGCCCGCAGCAGCACCTTAGTGCCTTGTGGCAGGGTGGCAAAGGTGGCGTGGTCGATGGTGCGGAGCCCCATGGCATGCAGGCGCTCGCACTCACTGCCGTTGTGCACAATGTCGCCCAGGCAATAGAGCGGCGTGGCAGAGGCCAGTTCTTCTTCGGCCTTGCTGATGGCCGTAGTCACGCCAAAGCAGAAGCCTGAGGCGTCGTCTATTTCAATGCGTAAAGGTTTCATGTAGGTGCGAATGTGGGGTATATATATAATAAGGTATATAGAGACCGTCAGCGGGCACGGTAGTCAATGGGCACGCTGATGCGTACGGGGGCAGGCTGGCCATGGTCGTCGAGGCCCGGCTGCCAGCGCGGACAGCCTCGCAGTGCGGCTTTGAGGGTACGTTCTATTATGGGAGAAAAGGCGTCGCGCACTTCTATGTCGGTCACATAGCCTTGCTCCGTGACGATGAAGGTGAGCATGACGCGTCCCTCCTTGCCCGCTTTGCGCAGATCGGCGGGATAGGGTATGTGCTCGTCGAGCCATTGCATAAAGGCTTTGTGCCCACCAGGAAACTCGGGCATGCTGCGCACCACCTCGGTGGGCACCACCTTCTGCCTCACGAGCGGTTTATCGTCTTGATCGGCACGGAGCGTGTCCTGCAGGGGCGACACCACGATTTCTTCGTCAGGGTCGTAGGCCACGGGACCGTCGGCACCGAACACACGAGCCAGTGGATTGCCTTCGACAATCTCGGGCACGCTCTCCGTGGCGCCAGGCGTAAGGCGGTGGCTGGGCACAAGGCGCGCGGTGGACATGAACTTGAGTTCGTAGCCCTCCTTGCGCTGCTGGCGTTGCATGGCAGCGAGCGCCTTGCCCGCCTCCTTCAACGCCAGATACTGCTGATAACGTGCGTAAGCATAGAGTCCGCCCAACACCAGCGTGAGCACAAGCAGCATAGCCACCAGACTAAGCATGGCAAAGCGGTAACGACGCCCCGCACGGCTGCGCAAAGCATACGCGCCGTACTCACGGTTGCGATGGGCAAAGAGCAAATCGCACCACTGTTTCGAAAATATTTCGGGCTCTAACACGTTATATTAGTCGTTTGGCGGAGCACGCGTTCCGCATGCCGCCTCTCGTAAACTACAAGGGAAAACACGCGCTGGGCGGCCTGTTTGCGTGCGTCCCACACACCTTAATTGGCAGACAAAGGTAGTTCAATTTCTAATTAAATATCGTACCTTTGGCCGCAAATTATACGCTCCCAATGAAATTCAAGATACTGACACTGCTACTACTCACGCCTTTTCTGCACCTCGGTGCTCAGGAGGCCACGTCGGCCTACAACGTGCTGCGACTGCCCACGTCGTCACACGTAGCTGCATTGGGGGGTGTCAACAACTCGCTGATTGACGATGTTCCCACCGCGGGATGGAACAACCCTGCCCTCTACACCAACGTGAGCAACAACTCTCTGGGGCTTAACTTCATGACGTATGCCAGTGGCAGCAAATGGATGGGTGCACAATATGTGAGAGCACTGGGCGAGCGCCACACACTGGCCGTTCACGGGCAGATGATGAACTACGGGTCGGTAGACGAAACCGATGAGCAGGGCCACGTGACGGGGACGTGCAAGGCCAACGACTTCACGATCGGAGCGGGCTACAGCTACCTGCTTTCCGACTGCTGGTCGGGCGGTGCTAACGTGAAAATGCTCGTCTCAAGTCTGGCTGGCTACACAGCCTTGGCTCTAGCAGTCGACGTGGGCGTAAACTACTACGACGCCGACCGCGACCTCTCGATAAGTGCCAGCATGCAGCAAGTGGGCGTGCAACTGAAGGCATACGAAAGCGGCAAAAGGGCACACCTGCCCTTTGAACTGAACCTGGGTATGAGCAAGGGGCTGGACCATCTGCCCATACGTTTCCATATCACGCTGCAGGACATCACGCGCTGGAACACGAAATACTATGCCCTGCCCGACGACGATAGCAAGAAGCCCAGCTTCACGCGGCTGGCCCTCAACCATCTGGTACTGGGGCTTGACATCCTGCCCACGCACAACACCTACATTGCCGTGGGCTACAACTTTCGCCGTGCCTACGAGTTGAAAGCCTCGGGCTCGGGCCACATGGCGGGTCTCACGGCAGGCGCAGGCATTGCGGTGAAGCGCTTCAAGTTCGGCCTGTCATACGCCCGCTACCATCAGGCCAACCATTCGCTGATGGGTACCGCCGCCTACAGCCTCTGACGGCCTTTTTCCTCCCCCTCTATATTGTGTTTCCCCTTGAAAACAGCATCAACAAGCACTATGAAAAAGAAGATTATCGTGGCGATTGATGGCCACTCCTCGTGTGGTAAAAGCACGATGGCCAAGGACTTAGCCCGCGAGGTGGGCTACATCTATGTGGACACGGGCGCCATGTACCGCACCGTCACCCTCTACGCCCTGCGCCACGGCATGTTCCAGTCCGACGGCACTGTCAACGAAGAAGCGCTGCGCGAGGCCATGCCCACCGTGCAAGTATCGTTTGGGCTCGACCCCGCCACGCAGTTGCCCCATGCCTGCCTCAACGGCGAGAACGTGGAGAACGACATTCGCGGCATGGAGGTAAGCAGCCACGTGAGCCCCATTGCCGCCCTGCCCTTTGTTCGCGAAGCCATGACGCGCCAGCAGCAACTTATGGGACAAGCAAAAGGCATTGTGATGGACGGCCGCGACATCGGCACCGTTGTATTCCCGCAGGCCGAACTCAAGGTGTTTGTCACGGCATCGGCCGAAGTGAGGGCGCAGCGCCGCTACGATGAACTGACGGCCAAGGGCAAGACGGTGAACTACGAGGAGATATTGCAGAATGTAACCGAACGCGATTACATCGACTCGCACCGCAGCGTAGCCCCTCTGCGCCAAGCACCCGATGCACTGCTGCTCGACAACAGCCACCTCACCATTGCCGAACAGAAGGCATGGCTGCGCCAACGCTTCGACGAAGCCGTGGCCCGGCAGTAATCTACCCCATCTCATCGATCTGACCGCATAATGACTTGCAAAATGAATATGCTACCATCCATTCAAGAGGCGTTGGCTAAAATGCCCTACCCCACCCGCCCCGAAGGGCTCTATGAACCCATACGCTACGTGCTCGACATGGGAGGCAAACGCCTGCGCCCCGCACTGATGCTGCTGGCCTACAGCCTCTATCGCGACGACGTGGACTGCGTGATGCCCGCCGCCATAGGCTTGGAAACCTACCACAACCACACGCTGCTGCACGACGACCTGATGGACCGTGCCGACATGCGCCGCGGCTTTGCCACCGTGCACCGTAAGTGGAACGACAACACGGCCATCCTCTCGGGCGACACGATGCTCATCATGGCCTTCGAGAAATTCTTGGAATATGACGGGCGGCACAGTGACGAAATCGTACGCCTCTTTGCCCACACCGCCCGCGAAATTTGCGAGGGGCAGCAGTACGACGTCAACTTCGAGACACGCACCGACGTCACCATCGAAGAGTACATCGAAATGATACGCCTCAAAACCTCCGTGCTCCTGGCTTGCGCTGCCAAGGTGGGCGCATTGGCTGCCGATGCGCCCAAGGCCGATGCCGACGCGCTCTACCGCTTTGCTGAGAAACTGGGACTGGCCTTCCAGGTGCAGGACGACTACCTCGACGTGTACGGCGACCCGCGTGTATTCGGCAAGAAGAACGGAGGCGACATTCTGTGTGGTAAAAAAACGTTCCTCCTCATCCACGCCCTGCAAAGGGCCGACGAGGCCACGCGCCACACACTGCTCAGCACGCCTGCCGACCCCAACCTGACAGACGAGGAGAAAATCAGCACCGTTACCGTCATCTACAACGCTCTGGGCATTCCGCAACTGACGCTCGAAGCCATTGATGCCTTCTACGCCGAGGCGCACCACAACCTGCTGCAGACCTCATTGGGCGAGGCGGGTTGCAAGCCGTTGTGGGACTATGCCTGCTCGCTGCTCGGCCGCAACAAGTAAGGCTACGCTTGATAATAGATATAGGTATTATCCACCCCTCACATACTGCGCAGCAAGCCACCCACGTGCGGCAGGCTGCGCAGGCTTTATGTACGCACAACCATGTTTATTGACACCCACACGCACATCTACACCCACGAGTTTGCCGACGACAGGGCGGAGGTGGTGGCCCGCGCTCAAGCCGCTGGAGCCCGCATGCTGCTGCTGCCCAACATCGACGCAGCCTCAGTTGAGCCCATGCTGCAGCTCTGCAAACAATACCCCGGCCTGTGCTTCCCCATGATGGGGCTGCACCCCACCGAACTGCCGCCCGACCCTGCACCGCTGCTCAGCGCCATGCGCCAACGGCTCAGCGCCCCCGACCACCCCTTCGTGGCTGTGGGCGAAGTGGGCATCGACCTCTACTGGGATGACTCCCGCCGCGCAGAGCAAATGCAGGTGTTCGCCCTGCAGGCCGCATGGGCTGCCCAACTGCACTTGCCACTCGTGGTGCACTGCCGCTCGGCTCACCGCGAGGTGGTGGACGTGCTGCGCCCCATGGCCACCACGCTGAGCGGCGTGTTCCACTGCTTTGGCGGCACCACCGAGGAGGCGCGCGAACTGCTCGACACCTTCCCGCACTTTGTGCTGGGCATAGGCGGCGTGCTGACCTTTCGCAAGTCCACATTGCCCCAAACGCTAGCCGACGCCGTACCCCTGCACCGCCTGGTGGTGGAGACCGATGCGCCCTATCTGGCACCCACACCGCACCGCGGCCAGCGCAACGAACCGGCCTACATTCCCCTCGTGCTGCAAAAGTTGGCCGACGTCTACGCCCGTCCCCTCGACGAGGTGGCCCGCACCATTATGCAAAACACCCTCCGCGCCTTCCCCCGCCTGCCGCAACACCTATAGCCACGCAGCCGCCCACATTCCGCCCCACACTCCATATACTACACCAAGCCACTCCACACTCCTGCGGGGTGGCTTGGTGCATCTATGGGTTAGCTGCGATTTACAGTCGCCGCCACAACCACACGCCCGCGGCATGGTTGGGTGTATCTTACAGCCCTCCGTTTCTACACGGCGCGCATACGTTTTTGTGCCTTTTTTACCCATCCTCCCAAGGCTCTTAATCATCTGCCACGCCGGCACGGCACATCTGCCACGCCGGCATGGCACATTTGCCACGCCGGCGTGGCACGTCTGCCGTGCCGGCGTGGCAAACACTTAAGTGCCTTACAAGAATAAATACGTGCTTTATAGAAACGGCCAGGGACCGTGTAGTGACGGCCATAAGACATTGAAAAACAAAGCCTCAGCTTTCGTTTAGTCACCACCCCTACACACTTCCCTTTTTCTGGCCATTTGTTTACCCTGAAAAGGACGCAAAAACCGTAATGCGAAGAAAAGGACAATGGGGAAAACGCCTACAAAAGCGTCTGGCAGCGTGCGTACGCTTGTTGTCAGTTACATGCCCTCGCCCGAAAACGATAGCACGCAGCTGAGGGGCGACAAACGGAAACGAGCCCGACTTCCACGTATCGGAAAGTCGGGCTCGTTCGGATGTAAATGGACGCGCAGAGGCTGAATCAGCAATACTCGTCGTTAGCGTAGAGGTAGGGGAAGGTGCACTGCTTCCACTCAATGATTTCCTCGTCGCGGAAGAAACGCTTCAGTTCCACAGCGGCTGTTTCAGGGCCGTCGGAAGCATGCACAATGTTCTCCTGAAAACTCATGCAGTAGGAACCGCGAATGGTGCCGGGAGCGGCATTACGTCCGTTGGTAGGTCCTGCCAAAGCCCGCACGGCGGCAATAGCATCCACACCCTGCAGGCAGAGCGCCACCACAGGAGCCGTCATCATGGAGTCCTTCACGCGCTGGAAGAAAGGTTTCTCGCTCAGATGGGCGTAATGTTCGGAAAGAAGTTCATCGGTGAGCATCATCATCTTCATACCGCAGATGTGCAGTCCTTTCTTCTCGAAAATGCTGATGATTTCTCCAGCCAAACCGCGCTGCAAGGTGCAGGGTTTGAGCAACACTAAGGTCTTTTCAATAGCCATGGATATGTGATTTAAGGGTTGTGGCTACGGTTCGCAGCGGTCACAATTTTCCTAACCGCCTCAACCTTTGCCTAATAAAGATGCCGTAAAGGTAAATATTTTATTTGTAACACCGCATCTTTACGGGGTATATCTGCAAAATGGCTGGAAGATGCTGCCTATTATGGCTTCATCCCAAAGAGCTTAAGCCTCATGGCTTTGGCCTCTCATCGCTCCCCTCGTGGCGTTAGGGCAACTGAAAGGTGTGGGCTTCCATGGTGCGCAGGTCGATGGTCCAGAGTTGACCGGCCAACGACGGCTTGGCGCCTGTGGCCAACTGCAGCACCTGCGTGGCCATGACGCAACCCACCACACCGGGCGTCATACCTATCACGGCCTTGCCGGGGTGCGGCATGGCCAGCACGGCGTCCTTGTCGGGGTGCAGCGTGCGGTAGGTGTGCGGATGGTCGCCGTAGTGAAACACGGAGGCTTGTCCCTCGAAGCCACACACGGCACCATATATATAAGGTATGCCTCGACGGGCGCAGGCCTCGTCGATGGCAAAGCGCGTGGCAAAGTTGTCGCAGCCATCCACCACCATGTCGTAGGAGGCAAGCATGGCGTCGGCCACCTCGGGCGTGAAGCGGCCAGGATGCTCCTCTATGCTGACTTCGCTGTTCAGGCCGCGCAGACGGGCCGCCGCACAGGCCACCTTGGGTTGGCCTACCTGCTGCTCGCTGTAGAGTATCTGGCGGTGCAGGTTGCTGACGCTCACCACATCGTCGTCTACCAGTCCGAGGGTGCCTATGCCCATGCCTACCAGATATTGCGCAACTGGCGAGCCGAGTCCACCCACGCCCACAAGCAGCACACGGGTCTGTGCCATACGTGCCTGCCCCGCTGCCCCTATTTCAGGCAACCATAATTGCCGTGCATATCTATCTTCCATCATTTAGCTTGTTTTGAGAGGTGTAGTTGCTTCAAGTGGTCGAAACTGCTGTCCCAGTCTTTCCATACGGCCTCTACGCCCATACGCCTCAAGGCTTGCACCACTTCGTCGGCCGAACGCGGGTCGCTCACCTCAAACTGTTCAAGGGCATTGACGTGTGTGCTGTAACCGCCCGGCTCGGTGCGGCTGGCTGCCGACATGGTGGTCACGCCGAGCGTAGCCATGTGGTCGCGAAAGTCAGGTCGTTCGCGTGTGCTGTAGGAAATGTCGACATCGTGGTCGAAAATGCGCATGGCGAAGGTGAGTTGGGCCAGTTCGCGGTCGGTAATGATGCAATTGGGCTGAAAGCCGCCATTCTCAGCAGGACACATGCGGGGGAAGTTCACGCTGTAACGTGTGCGCCAGTAATGCCGCTGCAGATAGCGCAGGTGGCGTGCCAGCATGGTGAGGTCGGTGCGCCATTCCTTTTCAAGTCCTATGAGCACGCCCATACCGATGGAGTGCACGCCCGCCTGCCCCATGCGGTCGAAGCCGTCGACGCGCCACTCGAAATTCGACTTCATGCCCCTCGGATGGTAAAGTTTGTAATTCTCGCGGTGATAGGTTTCCTGAAAACAGATAACGCCGTTCATGCCGTGGTGGGTGAGCAGCTTGTAGTCCTCCGTGCTGAGTGGCATCACCTCAATCTTGAGGTTGGCAAAATAGGGTTTGGCCAAGTCGAGTGCCTGTGCTAGATAGGCCGTGCCAGCCTTGGCCGGATGTTCGCCCGTGACGAGCAGCAAGTTCTCAAACGGGCCAAGCCGCTTGATGGCTTCATACTCCTGCACCATTTCGGCCGGTGTGAGAATGGTGCGCGCCATCTTGTTGGCCACGTGGAAGCCACAGTACACACAGGAGTTGGTGCAAGCATTCGTCAGATAGAGCGGAATGAACATGGACACCGTGCGACCGAAACGTTCCTCGGTGTATCGGCGCGAGCATTGCGCCATTTGCTCAAGATAAGGCTCAGCCGCAGGCGAAATGAGCGCCATGAAATCGCGCACATCGCAATGCGTTCGCGATAAAGCCCGCTCCACATCGGCAGCCGTCATGGCTGCTATTTCGCGTGTCGTATCTTCCCACGACCATGCTTTTAATTCATCACTAAACATGAGTCAAGTGTTTTGTCAAGTCTTTGTATTTCATAGCCTGGGCAGCACACACTGGCGCTACCCAAAAGCAGGCACGGCCACCGCGCCTCACTATGGCAACGGTGGCTCGTGCAGTGGAGAGTATCAGTTCAGGAAAGCCGTAAGCGGCGAACTGGCCTGCGCCTCAAACGAATGCACCTGCGCAGCCAGACCGGCTTCATAGGCTGCACGGCCTGCCTCAATGGCACGTGCAAAGGCTGCCGCCATGCGTGCGGGCTGACCTGCTACAGCAATGGCCGTGTTTACCAAACAGGCCGATGCCCCCATCTCCATGGCCTCGGCTGCATGGCTGGGTGCTCCGATGCCGGCATCGACAATGACTGGCACCATGGCCTGCTCAATGATGATGCGCAGAAAGTCACGCGTCTGCAAACCGCGGTTCGTGCCAATGGGCGCGCCAAGAGGCATGACGGCAGCGGCGCCGGCCTCCTCAAGATGCTTGCAGAGCGTAGGGTCGGCCTGGCAATAGGGCAACACCACAAAGCCTTTTTGGGCAAGGCGTTCGGTGGCCTTAAGCGTTTCCGTGCTGTCGGGCAGGAGGTAACGCGGGTCGGGATGTATTTCCAGTTTCAACCACTCTGTGCCGAAAGCCTCACGTGCCATCTCTGCTGCAAACACAGCCTCATCGGCATCGCGCACTCCCGAAGTGTTGGGTAGCAACTGCAAGCCCGGGCGCACCACGTGGCTCAGCAAGTCGTCGTTGGCATCGTCAAGTTCCACACGCTTCATGGCCACCGTGACCATTTCGGAGCCCGAAGCCTCGATGGCCGCGCTCATTTCCTGATTGCTGCGGAATTTCCCCGTACCGAGGAACAGGCGCGAGTGGAACTCACGTCCTGCTATCACAAGTTTTGTCTGTTCGTTTTCCATGTTTGTCACTCCTTTATATATAGGTTAAGATGCACGCACTACCCACCGCAGGCAGCACGCACCAGCGTGACGCGGCATCCTTCGGTCAGTTCTTTCTCTGCCCATGCTTTACGGGGCACAAGCTGATTGTCCACTGCAACTGCCACGCCCGCTGCGGGCCACTGCAGTTCGTCGGCCAACTGCTGCAAAGTGCAGGCTGTGGTAGAGACGGAATTGTTGTTTAGCAATACATTCATACTGAAAAACCTTTTATGCCTGGCATGCCCAGTAACTGACACGACAAGCCACACCAATCACCTTGCTGGGGGCTGCAAGGCTACGAATGACAAGGAGAATGATACGAGGACTGCGCGCTGCCAGACGCGTACACCAATAACTACAAAAAAGGCAGACTGGGTAACACAATGCCTACGGCAGCATAATCTGCATCAGGTCCTAAGGGTATATTCTCAGCCGCCGCACATCAGGCAACGGCACCCCTTTGTCTTTACTCGGTTGCAAAAGTAATGCTTTTGGCACATTCTGCACAACATTCAAAACTATTTTGTGCAAGAAATCAATTTCTCCAGAAACACACGAGCCTTCACCCATACAGCGGAGGAGCGTTGAGGTAAAAGGTGCTAACGAATGTAGAGGAGCTCAAAGAACAGTGTTCGTTGCACACGGCCGTGTGCAACGTTGTCCGCGGCCGTGTGCAACGTTGTCCGCAGTCGTGTGCAACGTTGTCCACGGCCATGGACAACCCTCTACACGGCATCTTGTGATGGCAAGAAGGAGCTGAGATACGGTGAAGTGCCTTGCAGATACCGAGGGCGCGCAGCAGGTACCTACAAAATGCGGCACGGCTGCAGGAGATGGCATGCTGGAGTCAACAAAAAGGATGCCGTGCGAAAACGGCCTGCATATATGAGCATCTTGCAGCCCACAAGTGCATACGTTTTCACACGGCATCAGCCTGACACAAGTTCGTTCAGCCACGCGAAGCCATGTCGTGCCTGAATTCGGAAGGCGACATGCCACACGCATTCTTGAAATATTTGCCCAAGAAACTCTGATTGGGGAAATTCAGTTCCTGCGCTATTTCCTTTACACTAAGGGACGAATGCGACAGCATGGTCTTGGCCTCTACAATGACGAAGGTAGCAATCCATTGCCCCGCCGTGCGGCCACTCACCTGCTTGGCCACCTTGCTGAGGTGCTTCGGCGAAATGCACAGTTCGCTGCTATACCACTCCACACTACGCTCACGCCTGCAATTCTGCGACAACAAACGGATAAAGCGATCAAATATGCTGTACGAACGCTGCTTGAGGGTATTGGGTTCTGGCCTGCGGGAGCTAAGCAGGTTGCACGTTTCAAAATAGAAAGCGCGCGTAAGAGCCACGATGGTTTCACGCAGATAACGCATAGGGGGCTCTTGCAAGCGTTTGCGCAACAGCCCATAGCACTCCATGATCCAGGCCTGCTCCTTTTCGGTCAAAGGTGTAACGGGGTGCTCCATGATGTAGAGCAAATAAGGCCATAAATAATTAAGACCTGTCACGCAGTCCTGCGCATAAGCTCGCGACATCAGTACCAAGGTGTAATGCTGGTCGGGCGAACAATGTATGTGCTCCAGCACCTGGTCGCCCAAGGCGATGAGGAGCCCCCCTTTTTCTATATGGTGCTCCCTGCCCGAAAGGCGGAAGTCTGCCGAACCCGAGGTACACATGCCAATGAGCAGGAAACCCATTTGCAGCGGCAAACGGGGAAGGTCGGCACAATGCACGTCGTCGAGCACCAGCAAGTCATCACTTAACGACAACATGCTGCCTTCGAGAGCAGCGGCCTTCATCATTTTATCAATAGAAACTTGTTCTAACGGCGTGAACCTTTTGTTTTGCATAACGGTCTATTATTACCACATGAATCACCTTTTCATCTAACAAAGCACATTTGGCAGCCCAAATTACTGACACAATGCTCACCGCGGACTTTCAGGCACAAATGCCTGCTACACACGGCTTCTTCATAGGTCAGCGAAATTGCTACTTTTTTTGCGAAAGCCCCGGTTTTAGAGTCTAAAAAAACGTTTATCCCGAAAAAGGCACAGAAAAACTTGGCTGGTATGGATATTAGTACTACCTTTGCACTCGCAAAACGAAAAGGTGCCATAGCTCAGTTGGTAGAGCAAAGGACTGAAAATCCTTGTGTCCCCGGTTCGATTCCTGGTGGCACCACTTTTCTCAGAAAAAGTCAGACGTTTTGCACACGGTGCCATAGCTCAGTTGGTAGAGCAAAGGACTGAAAATCCTTGTGTCCCCGGTTCGATTCCTGGTGGCACCACTTCATGAGAAATCAAAATATTGGAGATAAAGAACGTTGCAGTTGTTTATCTCCTTTTTCTTTTACGCAAAAGTTGCCTTATCAGTTTCGTGAAGCATCCGCACAGAGCACATCGTGTTAGCCCTACCTTTTGAAAAGTGCTCCCCATCATATATGCGCATGATACGACCCAAGACGCATCCGTTCGAAATTTCCGAATAGTTCAAAATTAAAGGTACTCATAAAGCGTAACGAGAAGTAGACCCCTTCCATCTTGAAAGCGACTTTGACAGGACAATCAAAAGATTAAAGAAGAAAACGGTATTCACCCAGCTAATTCCATTCACCTCAGCATTCAAAATTATGGTCTGCAGTTTAGCCGACTACTACCTGCTGAAGGGGCTTGAAGCGAAAGTCCCCTTAGCAGCTTTCTCTATGGCACTCTACTACATCCAAGGACGAGGTGCATTCCCCGAAGACAAGGAACTGGCTATAAAGCACCTGAAGATAGCAGCCAACTGGGGGTACAAGCCCGCCATTGAGGCGATGAACGAATATAGGAAACAAAACAAACGCCCCTGGCTCTCCATCTTAGGCAGAGCCACCTCGGAGGTTGCAGCCGACAGCATCGGCGAATCCATAGGCGAACGCATCGCCAAGGGGCTATCTCATTTATTCTGATAAGCAACGGTGCAACCAAAGGCCCGTAGATTTCAACCAAGGTCAGTAGGAAGTAGTTTAATCTTATGCCACAAAAGTTTGGCTGCAAATAGAAAATGCCGTAATTTTGCACCGCCGTTACGAGATAGCGGCATTATTCAAACCTATTTTATTCCATAAACCACAATGGCAACAAAAATCAGATTGCAGCGTCGCGGCCGCAAGGGCTATGCTTTCTACAGCATCGTAATCGCCGACGCAAGAGCACCACGTGATGGTAGATTTACTGAAAAGATTGGTACTTACAACCCCAACACCAATCCCGCCACAGTAGATTTGAATTTCGAACGCGCCCTTTATTGGGTTGAAAACGGCGCACAGCCTACTGACACCGTACGCAACATCCTGTCGAAAGAAGGTGTAATGCTCATGAAGCACCTTAACGGCGGCGTTCGCAAGGGTGCCTTCGACGAGGCTGCTGCACAGGCTAAGTTTGAAGCTTGGAAGCAGGCTAAGGATGCCAAGGCAAACGCTGCTGCCGAGAAGAACGCTGCTGAAAAGCAGGCTGCCGCAGCCGCTCGCCTCGAGGCTGAAAAGAAAGTTAACGCACAGATTGCAGAGAAGGTGGCCGAGAAGAAGGCTGCTGCCGCTGCCGCCAAGGCCGAGGCTGAAGCCGCTGCTAAGGCTGAAGCAGAAGCTGCTGAGCAGACCGAAGCAGCTGAAGCTCCCGCAGAAGCTTAATTGCGCTACATCTTCACTAATCGAAGCAAAAAGAGGAGGTATGACCGCCTGGCAACAGGGGCTTGCCTCCTTTTCTATTTATTTGAAACACACAAAACGGCGCGTGCAAGCCGGTTTAAGGCGTCATGATAAACGAAACATACCCCTCAAAACTACTGGAACAGGCTGTGCAGGAACTCTCACGACTGCCCGGAGTAGGCCGCAAAACGGCTCTCCGCTTCGCACTCTTCCTGCTGAACCGCCCCACAGATGAGGTGCACGCACTGAGTCAAAGCCTCACGGCACTGCGCGATGACGTGAAACACTGCCGCGTGTGCCACAACATAGCTGACACGGACGTTTGCGACATCTGCGGCAATCCACGGCGCGACCCTGCCGTGATATGTGTGGTGGAAAACATCCACAGCGTGATGCTCATCGAGAACACGGGGCAGTTTCATGGCCTTTACCACGTGCTGGGTGGCGTCATTTCACCCATCGACGGCATCGGGCCCGGCAATTTGGAATTAGACTCACTCTTTCAGCGTGTTGAGGAGGGAGGCATACAGGAAATCATCTTGGCCTTGAACCCTACCATGGAGGGCGACACCACCAACTTTTACATAGCACGCCGACTGGCACACACGGGTGTAAAAATATCGGTGCTGGCACGCGGCGTGAACGTGGGCGACAATTTGGAATACACCGACGAAGTTACCTTGGGACGCTCCATCATGGCACGCACCACACTGACCGCATAAACACCTTTTCATATACGCCACTTATGCTGACTTTACCCCACGCACGCATCCTATATTATATAATGGGTGGCATAGCCATTCTCTTTGCCATCCTTTGCGAGTTGGACATTGTGCCTCCTGCCTACCTGCACGCCGACAGCGCAGAAGAACATTACAGACTGGATATCACCTGCATCCTCATCACGCTGCTGAACACTTACACCGCACTACGACTACCTGCCTCCACCCGCGCCAAGAAACAGCTTGCCGCCGACAAACGGAAGCACGCCCTCATTCAGTGCAAAAGCGCCATCCTCATGACAGTGGCCGTGTACATCAACCTTGCGGTGTATTACGGCACCCTGCGTTCCACCGCACTCTACTGCCTGCTCATATCCCTGATTGGCTTCGTATTCTGTTATCCCAAACAGTTGCCTGACGCCGAGAACAAAGAAAAGTAACGTTTCACACCTTCCCCTTCCACCATGCTCCTTTCTATTATCATTGTCAACTACAATGTAAAATATTTCGTAGAGCAATGCCTGCGTTCCATAGAGCAAAGTCAGCACATTGACCTTGCGCAGGTGGAAGTATTTGTGATTGACAACCTGTCAAAGGACCAATCTGTAAGTTATCTGCGCGAACGCTTCAGCACACAGTCACGCCCCGCAGTACACATTCTTGCCAACAAATTTAACGCAGGTTTTGGCAAGGCTAACAACCAAGCGCTACAACAAGCCAAGGGTAAATACATACTCTTTCTCAACCCCGACACATTGCTTACGCCGCATACCCTCAGCGACGTATTGGAGGTGGCGCGTAAACATGACAACTTCGGCTGCATCGGAGTACGCATGCTTCACACTAACGGGCGTTTTGCATCGGAATCGCGCCGAGGCATTCCTACTCCCTGGACGGCTTTCTGCAAAATGTCAGGTCTGTCGACCCTTTTCCCACACAGCCGCACATTCGGGCGTTACTACATGCAGTATCTTGACCAGGAGCAAACCACACCCATCGACATCGTGTCGGGCGCATTCATGCTTACCACAGCGCAAACACTATCCGAGTGTGGGGCTTTTGACGAGAAGTTCTTCATGTATGGCGAAGACATTGATCTTTCCTACCGCATGTTGCTGAAAGGGCTTCAGAACTATTATTGTCCTACCACCATACTTCATTACAAAGGCGAAAGCACACATAAAAGTTCCTACCGCTACGTACACGTCTTTTATGAAGCCATGCTTATCTTTTTCAGAAAGCATTTCCGCCACTACAGCCTACTCTACACCCTACCCATCCAGTGCGCCATCGTGCTGCGTGCACTCTTGGCCTTGCTTCTGCAACAAATTCGCCTGCTCAAGAAGTTTCTCAACCCCAATGTAACACGACGCAAAGAGCGTTTTCTGTATGTAGGCCGCCATGTGGACGATTTCCTGCGTCTTGCTGGCAACTATTCGCTCGACGTACGCTGCATCGCTGCCGACGAAAGCACCCTACCCCAAGGACACCGCCACATCGACACGGCTCCGTACCTGCACATCGTGTATGACATGGCCGATTTTAGCACTGACTGCATTTTGGAGAGTTTCCGCCTTCAACAGCCGCGACATGCACACATTGGTCTGTATTACCCCGACACCGATATTCTTATCACGGGTAACCGCACCTATCACTAAGACGCCATGACCCTACGCCTACGTCCTTTAGAACCAGAAGACTTGGATTGGCTGTACTCCATCGAGAACGACACAGCCTTATGGGACACCTCCAATACGGACATTCCCTACTCTCGCTATGCATTGAGGCAGTATATTGCCGAGCAGTCATCGTTCCATGAATGCGGCAACCTGCGGCTCGCCATTACACTGAACCACGATGCTGATTTTTCCAAAACAAAAAATGTTTGCGAGCCTGCCCCCGCCATAGGATTGGTCGACATCATGGACTTCTCACCCCTACACGCTCATGCCGAGGTTGGAATTACCCTGTTCAAGCAGTACCGAGGCTGCGGTTATGGCACCAAAGCCTTGCGCCAAATCTGCCAAATAGCCAAGAACCGCCTGCATTTGCATACGCTTATAGCCCATGTAAGCATCTCCAACGAATCCTCATTACGTCTTTTCCAATGTGCAGGTTTCCAACACATAGGCACCTTAAAAGAATGGCATTGTATCGACGGGATTTTTGTTGATGCCTATCTTTTTCAGAAGATACTATAAAAAAACATGGTATCAATCTTTGGCCGTTAGCAAAAAAGTCATACCTTTGCACTCGCAAAAAGCAACAACAATCATTTCCCCCTGGTGCGTTAGTTCAGCTGGTTAGAATACATGCCTGTCACGCATGGGGTCACGGGTTCGAGTCCCGTACGCACCGCCAAATCAAATGGTACCCTGACCGAGTGGCTAGGTAGCGGTCTGCAAAACCGTGTACAGCAGTTCGAATCTGCTGGGTACCTCTTTCAAGAAAGATATGCGCTGACATATCTTTCTTTTTTATTCCCTGAACCTTTCACGGCAACACATATGTGCATTTTCAAGGGATAGAACTGCTTACATCAAAAGTATTTACGTAAATTTGCAATTTCAAAGGAGGCGTTTCCTGTTGCCGTGCCACATCCACACCTAAGCGCAAGGCACATCAGGAAGCCGAAGTCTGCAAAGTTGCGCATCGACAAGCAGCAAGAAGATTTCAAACCACCATGATTAGAAAAATATACTTATGGGATTTTTCAGCAATATCTTCTCAAAAAAAGAGAAAAAAGAAGTACTCGATGCCGGGTTAGAGAAAACAAAAACAAGTTTCTTTAGCAAACTTACACGCGCCATTGCCGGCAAAAGTAAGGTGGATGATGAAGTGTTGGACGAACTTGAAGCTACACTCATCACCTCCGACGTGGGCACGGACACCACCATTGACATCATACACCGCATTGAAGAACGCGTGCAGCGTGACAAATACGTAGGCACGTCCGAACTTCACCGCATCCTGAAAGAGGAAATCGGTGCACTTCTCACCCAAAGCGGTAACGATGAGGGCGAAGGATTTGTCATTCCCGAAGGACGCAAACCCTACGTCATCATGGTGGTTGGCGTGAATGGCGTGGGCAAAACCACCACCATTGGCAAATTGGCCTATCAGTTCAAGGAGGCCGGATTGAAGGTTGTATTGGGAGCCGCCGATACGTTCCGCGCCGCTGCCGTTGAGCAACTTGTCATTTGGGGCGAACGTGTAGGAGTTCCCGTTGTAAAGCAGAAAATGGGAAGCGACCCCGCAAGCGTTGCCTACGACACTGTAAGTTCTGCCAAAGCCAGCGATGCCGATGTCGTGATTATTGACACTGCCGGCCGTCTGCACAACAAAGTGGGGCTCATGAATGAACTCACAAAAATCAAGCGTGTGATGCAAAAGGTCGTCGAGGGCGCACCTGACGAGGTCCTCCTTGTGCTTGATGGCAGCACGGGGCAGAATGCTTACGAGCAAGCCAAGCAATTCATCAAGGCAACCGAGGTCACTTCGCTCGCCATCACCAAACTTGATGGCACTGCAAAAGGAGGCGTAGTTATTGGTATTTCGCACCAGTTACAAGTACCTGTCAAGTACATCGGTTTGGGCGAAGGAATGAAAGACCTGCAACCTTTCAGCCGCACCGACTTTGTTGCCTCCCTTTTCGACTGACGCTCTCCCCTCACCCTCACAGCGGGCACCTTCAGTTTCTCACCCTCCCACCCCCTTTTCACTTTTAGCGCACCCTACCCCACTGCATGCACAAGGTTGACATTATCACCATGGGATGCTCCAAAAATCTGGTCGACTCGGAGCAGCTTCTCAATCAGTTCAAGACGCACGGATTTGAGGTCTACCATAATCCCCCACAGATGCACGGCGACATTGCCGTAGTCAACACATGTGGGTTCATAGCCGATGCCAAGGAAGAAAGCATCAACATGATTCTGGAACTGTGTGCCTTAAAAGAAGAAGGCAAACTGAAGCACCTCTTCGTAATGGGGTGCCTGTCCGAGCGTTACTTGAGTGAACTGAAGCACGAAATTCCGCAGGTTGACAAGTTTTACGGCAAATTCAACTGGAAGAACCTGCTGGCCGACCTAAGCAGTCGTTTCGACGAAAGCACCGCATCGCACCGCATGCTCACCACGCCTCCCCACTATGCCTACCTCAAGATATCCGAAGGCTGCGACCGCCATTGCGCCTACTGCGCCATTCCCATTATCACAGGGGCACACGTAAGCCGTCCTATCGAGGATATTTTGGAAGAAGTGCGCCATCTCGTGTCATGTGGTGTAAAAGAGTTCCAGATTATTGCGCAGGAGCTTACTTACTATGGCGTCGACCTCTACAAAGAGCAGCGCTTACCCGAACTCATTGAGCGCATGGCACATATTCCCGGTGTGGAGTGGATACGTCTGCATTATGCATATCCCACCCACTTCCCGCTCGACCTCTTGCGTGTGATGCGCGAAAACGACAATGTGTGCAAATACCTCGATATGGCCTTGCAACACATTGCCAATCCTGTGCTCTCGCGCATGCAGCGCCACATCACAAGCCACGAAACCATCGAGCTGCTGCGCCACATACGCAGCGAAGTACCAGGCATCGCCCTGCGCACCACACTCATGGTAGGCTTTCCCGGCGAAACCGAAGATGACTTTAACGAGTTGCTCGACTTTGTACGCACCACCCGCTTCGACCGCATGGGCGCTTTTGCCTATAGCGAAGAAGAGGGCACCTGGGCAGCCTTGCACTATACGGATGATGTGCCCGAGGAAGTGAAGCAGGAACGCCTCGACCGCCTCATGGCCTTGCAGGAAAGCATTGCGAGCGAACTTGCCGAGGCGAAAACTGGCCAAACTTATCGCGTCATCATCGACCGCACAGAGGGCGACTACTACATCGGCCGCACACAATACGACTCTCCCGAGGTTGACTGCGAGGTACTCATCCCCAAAACGGAGGATAAAACACTGCACATCGGCGAGTTCTATCAAGTACGCATCACCGAGGCTGACACCTTCGACCTTTATGGCGAAGTCATTTGTTAACACGTTGTCATACAAAACTCTTCAGGCATTATGAACAACAAAGACTTCATCAACACGCTTGCTGCCCGAACGGAACGCACGGCCAAAGAGACACAGGCTCTCACTGAGTCACTGATTGCACTCATTGCCGAGGACACCTCCGACCAATGCACACTGGCCATACAGGGCTTTGGCAGTTTTGAGGTGAAAAAGAAAATGGAGCGCATCGTTGTCAACCCTGCAACCAAGCAGCGCAAACTCATCCCTCCCAAACTCGTAATGGGCTTCAAACCAAGTGCCGTACTTAAGGAGAAACTCAAATAGCCACGCCCACTATCCGTCTCCTTGCTACCAGCCAACCACCCCCGTACCACCCGTTTACCCCACCACATGAAGAAAAAGATACTCCTACAGGAACTGGCCGAGCACTTTGCTGCTCGCGAAGGCTTGACTAAAAAGAAAGCCGAACTCTTCGTGCGCACTTTCTTCGACCTCATTGAGCAGGGTATTTTTGAAGACAAATTTGTAAAAATCAAAGGTTTTGGCACCTTCAAACTGGTAGCAGTGGGAGAACGCGAAAGCGTGAACATCAAAACGGGCGAACGCATCCAGATAGGCGGACACTCCAAAATGGCCTTTGTGCCCGACACGGCTCTCAAGGAAATGGTAAACAAGCCGTTCGCGCACTTTGAAACAGTAGACCTTAACGATGATACCACACAGCAGGAGTTGGATGCCATTGATAAAGAAAGCGCTACTTGGGAGACAAACGATGAGGCTGACGATGAAGAAGAAATGCTGATTGCCGTAACCGAGGCGCAGCCCACACCTTCTGCACAAGAAGCCGCCGATACAGATTCGCCAGCCCCATCGGCCCAACCCACTCCACCCGAGAAGGTGGAGGCAGACGACGAAACGCCCGCCGAAACACCCATCACCGTGCACGTCCCAGCAAACAAGGACGAAGTGACTGACGCACCACAAACGCTAACAGCCACCGAACACCACACGACTGCCCAACCGGCTTCTGAAGAAATGCCGGTAGAAACCAAGACTGAGCAACAAGAAGAAACACCCGCCGAGGTCGGTGACATAGCAACCAGCCCGCAAACAACCATCGAGCAACCCGCATCGGCACCCAGCGCCGAAACGTATGCTAACGATACCGAGCAGGAGATTATTGTGTCAGAACCAACCCCCATCAACAACCAGCCCGAGTTAGCACAGGCTACCACAGCAGCAGAGCCCTTTACCTATACTTACACGGAGAAATCGAACAAGAAACTATACCGTGCATTAAAGTGGGCTGGGCTTATCCTCCTAATGTTACTCCTCTCAGTCAGCAGTTACTTTGCAGGCTACTATCGTCTGCTCTGCCCCTGCAACTTCTTCGACACTGTTACCCTCAACGACTCACCCGCCGCACAACAGGAAGCAGTTCGTCAAACGGTGCGCAGTGCCACCCCCGCCACGCCCTCGGCATCACGCCACACCGACTCGCTGACCACCAAGCCGCAGGCTAAACAAGCCAAGCCGGCATCTCATGACACAACACATGTAGCGCAGTCCACCAAGGCCACCACTCACCCTTCTGCCCCCCAACAGGCTGTCAGCGCCAAACCAGCAAAGGAAGACAGCAAACAGTCCGACACGGACGCCACACCACAGAACATTTATTATAAGGTAAAACCTGGCGACAACCTTTCGCGCATCGCTCGCCGCTATTACGGCACCGACACCATGGTGCCCACCATACTCCGCCACAACCGCCTGCGCAATGCCGACAATATTACCATAGGCCAGACACTCGTGCTGCCAGCACAGGGTATGAAGCAATAAGTATTCCCTATCTCTCTCAAACACATACGGACACGGTTTCGACCGCTTTTCCCATCACCATCCACTTCACGGGAGAATACAGGTAACTGCTCGTGCGTTATAGTATATCGGCGGGAGAATTTTTGAGAAAAATTGTATGGTAAACACATGAGCGACCGATGTTTGCCCCTCTAACGCCTTGATTTATCATAGAGACTTAGATACACACATTACTGAAATCCATATAGGAAACAGGAAGTGCCATGTAGAATTCCGTTGCCGCGCGTTGCACACGGCCGAGGACAACGTTGCACACGGCCATGGACAACGTTGCACACGGCCGTGCACGACGTTGCACACGGCCGCGGACAACGAAGAAAGCCCGTTGCCATAATGGTTTCACTCCTCCGCGAAACGGCGCGGCGGATTTGCAACAGCAATTGCAGGATGACGCGCGGAGAGAAGCGTAAGGGGAGTTTATCAGATACAAAGGAAAAGGATGTCCTGATACACACGGAGCGTACAGGACATCCTTTGTTGTTTGGAGCACGGTGAGATGCACTCGATTAGCTATTTCACAGCCTGCATGGAGGCAGCAAAGATTTCATCCTTGCGGTCGATGGTGAAACGGCGGAACTTTCCACCCACACGGGTGAGCTTGGTGCCGTTGCTTGACAGGGATTCTTTGTCCGTAATCCACTGTTCTGCGCGGTAGTCGGCTTCTTGGCCTACGGGTGACACCTCGGGGTCGTACATATAGTGCAGGCGACGCATGCTGACGCTGAATTGGCCGTCGGTTATTTGATAGACGAGTTGGTAGTAGAAGCGTACGCGGTGAGTGCTCCACGCCGTGCGCTTGAAGTAGAGGTACTCCTCGATGCTGGCCGCTATGACGCCGTTCAGACTGTCGGCTTCGGTGATGCGGGCTTGGGGCAAATGCTCGGGACCATTGACCAGCGCGCTCTGCACATATTGCTTGAGCGCACTGTAGAGTTCGCCGCGGCTTTTACCAGCCACCGTGTAGGTAGAATCAAACTGTACGAAGCCATTGACAAGGGGTACGGCGCCTGCCAAGTAGCGTTGGTCGACGGCGGAACGCTGGGCGAGAACAGCCTGCGTCATGCATGCAAGCAGGCAGCACAAGAGTAATTTCTTCATGAGTGATATGGGTTAGATGGGTAGGGTGCATGTCAGGGAAAGCAACTCTGCGCACCACAAGCAAGCCGTGGTGCCTTGCCACTGAGACATGTGCAACTCTCAAATTGATGCAAATATAATGGAAACTGCGGGCAGAACCATGCTTTGCGATGAGTTGTTAGCATTTTTTATGCGTAACACGGTGCTACGCGCCTTAATCGTAGAAGTGTTCCAGCCCTGCCACGCCATTGTAGTCAATGCGCACCAACGCAAGGGCATGCCCTGGCATGGAGTCGCCAGCCGAACAGCGGTCTTTGCAAGCTATGATGCGGTCGAATTCTGCGAGTGTGATTTTTCCACGCCCCACATCGACCAAGGTGCCCACAATGGCGCGCACCATGTTGCGCAGAAAGCGGTCGGCGGCAATTTCAAAGCGCCACAGGCCAGGCTCAACCTCCTCCCAATGGGCACGGGTGACGTGGCAGATGTTCGTTTTGGCATCGGTGTGCAACTTGCTGAAACTGGTAAAGTCGCGCACCGAAAGCAGATGTTCAGCAGCCTCGTTCATGAGGTCGAAGCGCAGAGGGAAGGTGATGCGAGCAGCATAGTGCCTAAGAAAGGGGTCCTTGTGCGTATAGACCCAGTAATGGTACGTGCGGCAGGTGGCAGAGAAACGCGCATGTGCCTCAGCTGGCACGGCTACGATGCATTGCACGGCAATGTCGGAGGGGAGCAGACGATTGAGTTTGTAGGCAAGTTGGTCGCCATCGATGAACTGGACTGAATCGAAATGAGCCACCATCATGCGGGCATGCACCCCCGTATCGGTGCGGCCGGCACCTGTTACACTCACGGGCTCGCGCAGCAGGGTAGCGAGCGCATCCTGCAGTGTTTGCTGCACACTCACGGCATTAGGCTGCACTTGCCAACCGTGGTATTGTGTTCCGTCGTAGGAGAGTCTGATAAAATAGCGCACGAAAATCTTGGGAAAAACAGAGGTGTAACTTGAAGAACGCCTGCTGCGCCAAAAGGCTGTCGCGTGATAGGGCACGGAGGACGCGGATGAGCAGACTTGAACGAAATCGGGCCGTGCAGGAGGGATGTGTCCCTAACCTGCACGGCCACGATACGCATGTGCCAGATGAACCGGCCTGATGTATTCGTTGCCAAATAACGTTTAGGCCTCTGCCTCAGCAGCCACCTCGAAAGGTATCTCTACAGAAACCTCCTTGTGGAGCTTGACGGTGGCGGTGTATGAACCAACCTCCTTGACGTCCTTCACAACGATGGTCTTGCGGTCAATCTCGAAGCCGAGCTTAGCAAGTTCTTCAGCGATGTGCAGTGAGTTAACAGAGCCGTAGATGGCACCCGTTGCGCTCACTTTGGTGGTGATCTTCAAGGGCTCGAGTGCAGAGAGTTTCTCAGCAAGAGCCTCAGCATCAGCCTTGATCTTGGCCAACTTGTGAGCACGCTGCTTAAGGTTCTCGGCCAGCACCTTCTTGGCGCTTTCAGATGCGATGACGGCCTTGCCAGTGGGGATAAGGTAGTTGCGGCCATAGCCGTTCTTCACGGTTACGATATCGTCCTTATAACCAAGACCTACCACGTTTTCTTTCAAAATCAGTTCCATGTCTTTACCTCCTTTTTATTATTTCATCAAATCGGTTACGAAAGGCAGGAGTGCCAAGTGGCGGGCGCGCTTTACGGCCTGTGCCACGCGACGCTGGTACTTGAGTGACGTACCGGTGATGCGGCGCGGAAGAATCTTACCCTGCTCGTTCAGGAACTTCTTGAGGAATTCGGGATCCTTGTAGTCGATATACTTGATACCGCTCTTCTTGAAACGGCAATATTTCTTTTTCTTCACATCCACAGTGGGGGGAGTGAGATAACGGATTTCAGATTGTGCTTGTGCCATGATTAGTCCTCCTTCTTATATTTGTTACGACGTTTCTCTGCATACTGTGCAGCATACTTCTCAAGTTTCACCGTCAGGAAGCGGATGATGCGCTCGTCGCGGCGGAAAGCGATGTCGAGCTTTTCAACCACCTGCGGCTCGGCCTTAAATTCGAGCAACTGGTAGAAACCGGTGGACTTTTTCTGGATGGGATAAGCCAACGACTTGAGGCCCCATTCTTCCTCGTTGATGATCTCAGCGCCCTGGGCAGTGAGGACATCCTTGATTTTTGCGACCGTTTCCTTCATCTGTTGGTCAGACAAAACGGGAGTCATAATGAAAACGGTCTCGTACTGATTCATCATAGGTTGATGTGTTAGTAAGTTGTTATTTCTGCAAAATTGCGGCGCAAAAATACGCATTTCTTTTCTATCTCACAACGCTTTTGCCCAACAAATGCGGTTCAATAGCAAAACTCTTGCATTTTCGATACCTTTTATGGGAATTTCGAGATGCTATTGTGCTATTGAACCGCATGCTTCATGCTTGAATGCTGGCAGCAGAGGCGAGTGTGTGGCAGACGGGCGGAAGAACAGGGACTACCTTCCCCACCCCACACCTGCTACCGTGCATGGAAGCGATGCTTACTCCCAACCAAGGGCGCTGGCACCGAGTACGGCAGCCTCACTGCCATTGAGGGCAGAGACGAGGAGTTTGGCTTTGCCTTTCATCGTGTAGAGCACGTGCTCCTCATAGGCTTCGCGAAGGGGCTTCATGAGGTATTCGCCAGCCTTGGTCAGACCGCCGAAGAAAACGAAGGCTTCGGGTGAGTTGAAAGTGGCGAAGTCGGCGCAGGCGCGACCAAGCACTTTGCCCGTGTAGTTGAAGATGCGCAGGGCAATGGCATCGTTCTTCTCGGCAGCCTTGAAGACATCGTAGGAGGTGATGTCCTCGGGCTTGAGGGCACGTAGTTCGCTTGGCTCGCTGCTGTTTTCGAGGAACTCGCGGGCTGTGCGTGCTACACCCGTGGCAGAAGTATAGGTTTCGAGGCAACCCTTGCGACCGCAGCCGCAGGTGCGTGCTTTGTCGGTGGTATCGATGACGAAATGGCCCAATTCGCCAGCAAAGCCATCGCTTCCATAGACCACGCGACCATCTACCACGATGCCAGAACCTACGCCTGTGCCAAGGGTGATCATGATGAAGTTCTTCATGCCACGGGCAACGCCGTAGGTCATCTCGCCCATAGCGGCAGCATTGGCATCGTTGGTGACGCGGACGGGAATACCGAGCGCTTTCTCAAACTTCTCGGCGCAAGGCACGATACCTTTCCACACGAGGTTGGCGGCATTTTCGATATTGCCCGTGTAATAGTTGGCGTTGGGGGCTCCGATACCCATGGCGCGCACATTCTGAATGCCACCTACGGCATCGAGTGCCGGCTGGAGAGCCTCGACGGAAGCCTTCACATAGTCGTCAAAGTCTGCGTACGCGCGGGTTGAGATGACGGTCTGCGACTTGATGTTGCCGCGTTGGTCAACTATGCCGAACACGGAGTTTGTTCCGCCCATGTCCAAGCCTATCACATAGGATTTTTCCAATTCGTTTTCCATGATATTACCTTTAATGTTGTTTTGCTCGCAAAAATACTACTTTTTTGGAATGTTGACCTTGCAACAACGGCTTTTTTCTATGCTTCTATATATAATAAGGTGTGAACGGGGGACCGCGTGTCCGCACGATGCCAGGTCAGGAAAAGCAAACGCCGCCCGAACCTAAACGGCACGGGCGGCGTGGTTTGTGTAGTTTATGTAGCACGAGCCTGCAAGCAGACATGGGTGCTGACACTTAAATTAGTTCTCGAAGACGGGTTTCGGCTGAATGAGTTCGGGAGCGTTGGAGATTCGCTCAACCATACCTTCAGGCATGGTTTTGATTTCTCCGTTGTCAACGAGAGCCTGCATATCGGCCTTAAACTCATCATAAATCTCGGGGGTGATGATCATCCACTTGTTGCCATAGTCACCGATGCGAAGTGCAACCTGGCGGAAGAAGCCCCACTGCTCGAAGTAAGGCATGAGGTTGTAGCCAGAGAGACGGGAGATCTTGCGAACCCAGTTCATCATGAAGGGGGCAGAGTTCTGATACCAGTTGTTACCTTCGACGAGATAACCCTTTGTCACCCAGCAGGAGTTGGGATAATTAGCCACAAACTGGGAATATTTACCATTTTTGTTGCCATTCATGGCCGAAGCGAGGAGCTCATACTTGTCAACAGCGCCCTGCTTTTCAACCTGAGAACCGTTTTCATCATCATTCTGACGAAGACTCTCGTACCAGTCCTTTGCAATGTCGGGCTTGCCGTTCTGCACGAAGTAGTTGTAGACAAAGAGGAAGGGGCAGAGGGTTTCGCCCACGCCAACCTCGTGTATGGAGATGGCCTTCTTTGCATTCAGCGTGGGAGCCTTGATGATGGAGTCCTTCATCGTTTCAGCAAACTTGCGCATTTCCGTGCTCACGAGTTCATTGCGATACTGATAAGCGAGGTGGCGCATGTTGCTCTCCATAGAAGCGATGCTGCTGTAGTCGCCCTGCAGGAAAATCTTGCGGGCAAGATCATACGAACTGCCTGCTTTCACAGAACCGTCCCAGGAACTTGTCATACGGTTGTTGGGATAACCCATGCGCTTGATGTTGAAGTAAGAGTTCATATTGTTACTTACTTCGCCCAGGCCAGACCAGCAGAAATAAGGCAGCATCTGATGCTGATGACCCCACTCGTGCGACAGACCCCAGATGCAGTCTTCATCATTGTAGACAAGCGTCTTGCAGCTCAGCACGCGAGGTTCCTGATCCACATGGAAGGACACGCCAAGACCGCCTTGGAACATGTAGTACGTAAAGTTGACGTAGGCCGCTGTACGGTTGTCGGGAGCTTTGTTATACTTATGCAGACCAAGAATATCGTGTTCCCAAATGGCAAGGCTGTCAAGCACATGGATAAACTGGCGGTAGCCAAGCGAGGTGCCGTCGGTAGCCAAGCAGTTGCCATAAAGTCCCTTTGAACGCTGGTCGGGAAAGTCGTCTTTCACACCGCGGGCTGTCCATATGGAGTGTACTGCTTCGCCCACTACGTCAAGACACTTGTTAGGTGCTACACGGCAGATTTCATGCATTTCCTCGTTTGTCTTGCTGAGGTCGAGGTAGCCGTTTACGTGGCCATTGATAAAGTGAACCGTGATTTTGGGCTGGGCAGCTACATTGGCATCGGCATAATAGCAAACGTAGGCAAGACCATCGTTTGAATTCGTGTAATCAATCACATTCAGACCGTTGTGTAAGGAGAAATTAGAAACTTCGGGGTTTCCGCCATCGAAGTTGCCACCAATTTTTCCCACATACCAAGCCATGACCTTGAGGGGCACTGACACGCCATCGGGCAGACCGCTCACAGCAATGGCATGCTTGCCCTTGGTGATGTTGATACCCGTCACACCCTGAAGCTGGTCGTAGAATTTGCCTGGAGCGTTCATCTGTTCGGAGAAGGTCTGGGGCGAGGTGCGGCACACATACTCAGCCACACGGTAGTTCTTGTCGTAGGTGCCGTTATACAACTGCTTAGCCAGCGTCTGGATGAAATCGTCGTCGACAGCTTCAATTTGCTGCATCGTAACACCATCTTTCAACTTGGTCATAGCTTTGTCTGCAAACAGACCGAACAGACCGCTGAGGTTGTCGATACGGAACTGCATTTCGGCACACGAAGCGAAGTCGCCCTTACCCGAAAGTACCTTGAACTGAATGGACTCAGGTTTCTGAAGGCCACCTTCGAAGTCGTATCGATACGTGCCCTGAGCCTTTTCCCAGTCTACCGTAGCCACCTTGCGGTAGTCGGCATCGCCTTGGCATTTCACGTAAATCTCTACTTCGCCGAAGCAGCCATTGTCCGTATTATCATTACGCGTGATGTAGTTGACGTAGTCGATGCGCTCAACATCCTGGAAGTTGTAAGTCAGAATGGCGGGGTTCTCGGCACTCACTACGAACTTTGTACCCGTCCATGCAGTATGATAGAACGTGCTGAGGTCGTTGTCATAGGATTTTTCGATACCGTATCCGCTCTCGTTGTTGTTGGCGGTAGCGGAAACAGGCAGCACGGAATCATCGGACGTCATGTCGGCAATCGACTCATTGCGCCCCTGCGTAATCACGAGAGTTTCTGAGAGACCATTTTCTGCGTTTGCAAAGACTACGTTAGCCACACGAGACGTGGGATTCACGTTTTCCTGCAAATGCACATAAACAGTACCGTCAGCCGCCGTGCGCACCGATATCCATTCAGCATCGGTTGTAGCGGTAAAAGGCACATTGGCCGTGATGTCATAGCAGAGTGTACGCTCACGGAAACTTACCAATTGCTTGTGGGGGGCTACAATCACGGGGGCAGCTCCATCAGGCAACGTTACCTGTGCCTGCATGGGCTGGAAAGCCATAAGGGCGATCAGCAAAGCGGCACTGGTGATAATGTGTTTGATATTGTACATAGTAAATTGAACTTTCATGGTTAAATAATACGCCGTGTCCGAGGTTTTAGTAGACCACTACTTTCTTGCCACCGACCACGTAAACGCCCTGCGGGAGGTTCACGCTAACAGACTGGCCATTGAGCCGACCCTGCCAAACGATGCTGCCGTTAGCCGACACGATACGCGTCAAGCCTTGCGCATTGCCGCTGAGTTCAAGCGCACCGCGACGAGGCGTAACGCTCAAGCCAGCAGCCTGTCCGGCCTGCACGGTTGCAATGCCCGTAGAGGTGTCCTTACCCACACGGAAGGTGGTGGTGGTGTAGGTCAAATCGGGATAAACACTGCTCTTAAGCACTGCGTAAACTTTGGTGTACGGCTGCAAGAAAGTCATGTTGCCATAGGTGTTAGAGCCAGTGGCAGGATACCAGTCACCCGTCTTGTTCGAAGAACTTGCTTTTACGAATTCGACAGCTTCACCCGCTTCATTCTCGTGATAGAAAGTGTAGCTGATGCTTTTTGCTCCATCCGGATCGAGCAGCCAGTCGCGGAAGCTGACAATGTATTCTTCCTTGTTACGGTCGCTCCAACTGGGACAGAGGGGCACATAATAGCCACGGGTGTCCTGCTGCAAAGCCGACGTAATGTCAATTGTAGGTTCCTGCGGAGTGTAACTGAGATGCACGGGCTGGTTGCTGGCCGAAGGCAGGGAAGCGAACGACAGTTTGTTGCCGCCGCACGAATAGGAGTTCAACTTGCACTTGGCTGGCAATGCCACGCTTGTAAGCTGGTTGTTAGCCACCCACAGGTCATTCAACAGAGCGGAAGCACTAAGGTCGAGTGTTGCAAGTGAATTGTTGTCAGCCATCAGGGTACGCATTTCAGTCATACCGTCAGAGGCAAGCTTCAGCGTAGAAATGTCGTTATCCGAACAAAGCAACACGGAAACTTCAGGACTGTAACCGAGGTTCAAAGTACCCGTAAACTTGTTCCCACTACACTTCAGCACATCGATGTTAGTATTCGTCAGCAGCGCAGCCGAAGCAAACTGATTGTTGCTGATATCGATGTACTGCAAACTGGCTGTCTTCAGCGAGAAGGATGCACCAGCTCCTGTGTTACTCTTCATGTCGTTTCCTGAGAAATTGACAGTTTCGAGAGCAGCATTAGTTTTCTCAGTGATAGTTACATACTGCAGTTTGTTATTAGCGCAGTTAAGGTCCGTCAGGTTGGCACAACCTGCCACATCAAGTGTGGTGAGCTCGTTGTTCTGACAATAGAGCGAACGGAGCGAAGGCATCTCCGACACGTCGATAGCCGTCAGTTTGTTGTCTGCGCATACCAACGTATTGATACGCTTGTGACCTTGGAGGACAATGGTACTACCCTTCACGGTTCCCTCAATCGTGAGCAGGTCGTCGTTGGTAGCGGCATAGGCCACGGGGTTGTTATCACCCCAGTCCACCGTCACGCCTGCCGTTGTCTGGTTTACCTGCAGGGTGATGCTCTCGCCCACAGCCTTGGCCGTGGTCATCTTGACAGCATACGTCTGCGCCATAGCCGGAGCTACGGTAAACAAACCCGTTGCAAGCATGGCGACAAAGAGTTGTTTTCTTTTCATAGATTGATAAGTTTGAAGATGTTTTCCAAGTAATTGTCTGGTGCATGCATATATCCCAAATACACACAGCCTTCATGCTGCCCTGAAAGCCCTATCCTCACTGCACACGTTCCTCTCTATCATCCGTTACGTATGGGCATAACCCCACAGACTTAATTGGAAACTGCATAGTATAAAATAAGGTCAACAACACAGGATGAAGCTATCCAAACAACAATAAACCAAACATATAGAAGTTCCCACGCTCCTATTTTGCAGGTTCACGTTGCAAAAGTGCGAAAAAAAAACAGGCCTTACAACTTTTCTCTTATAAAAATAAGGCACTTAGAAGTATTTTTGAACCCTCCCTTGACAGGAAAGAGGAACAAAACCTTGGCATTCATCAAACCAGGCAACGAGCTATCAGGATTTACTCTTCCAAGAATTACAAAGGTATCCCTACAGATTTAAGCACGCAGGGTGCGGACAAACTCCTCGGCGGCGTGAAGCGTATCGAGTTTGCCGACATCCAGCAAACGCAGGTCTGGTTGCAGCACACCTCGTATATCTGCCTGATGGCAAACAGACAAATAGAAATCCATGATCGGAAATTTCTGCGGCCACGACACCATTAGCTGCGCCAGTCGCTGGCCGAACAAGTGGATACCCGAGAAGGCATAACGATGCAGTTTATCCACATCGAGCGAAGAATAGGGCGTACGCACTTCGCCCGTTGCGATATTTGTCCATCCCATCAGTCGCATGTCGTCATCAAAGAGTAAGTAACGCGTGGTTTGCCTTTCGCTAACCAAAAGGGCTGCATCGTGTGTAGCATGTTCCGTGTAAAAATGCCGGAGGTTGGCGTTCGAGAGGATGTCGACATTATGAAGAAGTATCGGTGCCGCCTTGTCGGTGAAGAGCGAGACGGCTTTTTTCAGTCCCCCACCCGTATCGAGCAGCGCATCGCTTTCGTCACTGATGCGCACGGGAATGTCAACGGGATGTGCTTGCAGATAGTCCACAATCTGCTGGGCAAAATGATGCACATTCACCACTACCTCGTTAGCCCCAGACTTTATCAACGTACGGAGGGTATGGGCAAGCAAAGGTTCACCCTCAACGGGCACCAAGGCCTTCGGCATGTGGTCTGTAAGCGGTTTGAGGCGTGTACCCAAACCAGCAGCGAAAATCATGGCATTCATATCCTACGGGGTATTTCTATGGATGTTAGGATGTAGGTTGCGCAGCAGCCGCATGGCTCCAGTTGCACTCCTTATTATATAACGCCGAAGCCTTCTCTTCTCATCCAAACTCCTTATTATATCTATAACTGAGCCGGCTACTCGGAGAGAGCAGCCGGCCCTTTTCTCATTGATGATGCTATTTGCGCGCAATCCTACTGTACACCACTTGCACTTGTATCGGCGTATCAGCGCCGCCCTCAAGCTTCACAGAGGTCAGCCCCAACATATTGCGCACACGCAGCAGCGTTTGTGTGGAAATGCCATAAATGTTTGTACTGTTGGTGTAGTCGGCCCGCACGGGCACAAGCACCACCTTGTTCCATTCGGCATTTTCTGTCTCCCATGCAGCATACTTGCGGTTGCGCTCTTCCTCGCTGTCGGTGGGCATCACGCCAGCACCTTCATCGCGCTCTTTCTTCAGAGTAGCAACAAGGGTGGCAATGTTTGCGAACTGATAGACGTTGGTGGACGCGTTGTATTGTGTAAGATACGAGGTTTTGGAGTCCGGCAACTTATCCTTTTCAAAGAATGTGAACATGTCGGCCTTTCGCAGCAGCAGCACATTCTGGGGACAGGGAAAGACATCCTTCGATCCCGAGGTCGGCACATACCGGCGCAACGAAAGCTGCACCTGGTTGATGCTGTCGCGGTAATGCTCACCAGCCACAATGTCTGCCACGGGCAAGGTCATTTCGGTGTAAAGACCGAGCGGAGTCTTCATGTAGGTGCAATTTTGCTGCTGCACCTCGTCGAGTGTCATGGCATCGGGGTAATCGTCTACAATGCGCGTATTCTGCAACACCTCTTCCGTAGCTCCCATGCGCTGCATGCCATCCACAAGGGTGTCGTTGCCGGCCTCAGTTTTTGTGTGATAGCGGAAATACAGGTTCAGCCCCATCATTTCGGCTGAAAGAACCGAACCCACACCGCCGTCGCACTTGAAGTAAAAGCCCGGGCAAACATGGTGTATGAAGGCATAAGAGTTGGCAAAATATTCAGGGTTCTCGTAATACAAATCCATCATCTTCTGGGCATAATTCTTAGGCAGACGCACCTGCACGCTGTAGTAGCCCGAGGAACTGTTGATGGCATTCTGCTCGCGCGCCAAGTCGCTGATGGAGTACGTCTGTGCCAGATTCACGGCACCGGGGGCAGTGCTGACGTAGTCGGCGGGGGCGATGTCGGTGTAATACTTCACCCCCTCCTCCATCACGCGTTCCTTGTCAAGTTCCATCACGCGGAGCTTCATCGTGGCCAGCGAGTCACCATAGTACTCTTTGAAGTACAAATAGATGTCGCACGAGTCAGCCTCAGGCTTGCCTGTTACAGGGTCTTTGAAAATAATATCCTGCGAGGGCAAGCGGAAATTCTGGGGCAAATGGAACTGGGCCAGAAAATCGCACGTGGTACGCACATGCATCTCTGGGTCAACAATGCAGCCCAAGTAGCATTCTCCCGTGTTGGCCAGCACAGAGTCGGTTTGCCACGTGGTCGTAGACATGGGAAATATTTTGGCCATGGCCGTCATCTTGTCCCCGTCGGGCATGATGTCAGTTCCCACGAGGGCGGTGTCGTCATCGCAGGCCACAAGCGTGCAGGCCATAAGCAAAGCTCCAAGTAATTTTTTCGTCATGATGGGTGGATGTAGTTGTAAGTCGGTTTACGTGCCAGCAGCGTGCCATTCGGCCGCCTGTAAGGTGTGGCGCTATGCACAGAAAGCATGCCTGTGGACGTGTTAACCCGTTTGCAGCGCAAAAGTAGGCATTTCGCAGCAAGCGCACGTGGTCTTCACGGGGTTTCTCACATTATTTAAGAAGGAAGTAGGGCTACCAGGCCGCATACGTCACAGTAGCGGCGTATAGCAGCACCACAAAACAGACATGCCACGCTCAGCACGGTCCTCGCGCTGGGCGTGGCATGAGCACGTCAGTTTGTCGTCAGAACAGCGACGCAAAGAAGTTCTGGTAGGCTGATGCCAGTTCCTCGTCAGCAGGGCGTTCGAGCACAGGTTTCTGCATCTGGCGAGCCAAATCCAGTAACACGCTTTGTTTCCCCTGCTCGCCCTCAATCACACCGTCGCTAAAGGCTACAGCCAAACGCCCCAGCGCATCGCTCTGTGTGAGGTCTACGCCCGCAGCCTCCACGGCAGCCATGTCGGCCTGTCGGAAAGCGAGCGTCTCGCGCAAGCGGTCGGTCAGGTGTGCATCGGGCATCTCGCCATAGGGTGCGAACACCACCTTGGTCTGAGCAAAAGGCGGATCCTCACGGTAAGCCGTCTTGATATAGAACGGTGCCACTGCCGACATCCAGCCCTGGCAGTAAATCAAGTCGGGACACCAGCGCAATTTCTTCACGGTTTCAAGTACGCCACGAGCATAGAACACCGCGCGACACACATTGTCGCCATATTCCTCGCCCTGTGCATCCACCATCATCTGGCGTTTGTGGAAGTAGTCATCATTGTCAATGAAATACACCTGCATGCGAGCCGAGGGGAGCGAAGCTACCTTAATGATCAAAGGGTTATCCGTATCATCAATGATAATGTTCATTCCCGAAAGGCGAATAACTTCATGCAGTTGGTTACGCCGTTCGTTAATGATGCCCCAGCGAGGCATAAACGTACGTATTTCATTACCCTGTTCCTGCAAGGCCTGGGGCAATTTTCTGCCATCGCGCGACACCGCATCCTCCGGAACATAGGGAGTCATGGCTTGTGTCACGAATAAGATCTTCTTTGATTCCATTTTGGTCTGCTTTTTCACGTGCAAAGGTACGTTTTTTTTCGGGAACGTCAGATTTTCAGCCAGCTTTAAGCCTCATCTTATTCAAAAAAATGCAACTTTCAGCACTTTTCATTGTCTGTATATGGTAATAAATCTGTTATTTTGCACACCCAAAAAGAAAACGTGCGCAACTGAGGTTCACCCGACGCCACTGTCACCCTCACGATGAGCACACCCGAGGGCTGTGCCGCAAGGCAGCAGGCCATACGTCTGAACAAACAGCCCGTCACGCCGATTTATTGCTTTTCATACGTCATGAAAGTACTACATACCGTTAAGGAGTTGCAGGCTGCACTCCACCAAGCCCGACAGGAGGGCAAACACATTGGCCTCGTGCCCACCATGGGGGCACTGCATCAGGGCCACGCGTCGCTCGTGCAGCGCTCCGTAGCCGAGAACGATGTCACCGTTGTCAGCGTTTTCGTTAACCCCACACAGTTCAACGACCCGAACGACCTAAAAAATTACCCTCGCACCCTGCAAGCCGACTGCGACCTGCTCACCACGCTCGGGGCTGACATCGTGTTTGCGCCCAGCGTGCAGGAGGTGTACCCCGAACCTGACACCCGCGCCTTTTCCTACCCTCCCATCGACACCGTCATGGAAGGCGCACGCCGTCCTGGCCACTTCAACGGCGTATGTCAGATTGTGAGCAAACTCTTCATGCTCGTAGAGCCCGACTGCGCCTACTTTGGCGAAAAGGACTACCAGCAGATTGCCGTGGTGCGCGCCATGACGGCCGACCTCCACTTGCCCGTCGAAATACGTCCCTGCCCCATTGTACGCGAAGAGAGCGGTCTGGCACTGAGTTCGCGCAACACACTGCTCACCGAGGCTGAGCGCCGCACTGCCGTATGCATTTCGCAGGCACTTAAAACGAGCGTGGCCTTTGCCAAAGACCACTCAGTGCAGGAAACGCACGACTTCGTAGTGGGAGCCCTCAACGCCACACAAGGGCTGGAAGTGGAATACTTCGAAATTGTGGACGGCGATTCGCTGCAACCCATTCAGGCGTGGAGTGATGCCGAGTCGGTGGTAGGATGCATCACCGTGTATTGCGGTGCCCGCCCCGTGCGTCTCATCGATAACATCAAATACAAAGTTGCCCCTTAACACAAAGCCTCACACCATGCTGCTGCATATTCTGAAATCAAAAATACATTGCGCCACCGTCACCGAGGCCAACCTGCACTACATGGGCAGTATCACCATCGACCAGGACCTTATGGATGCTGCCAACCTGCTGCCAGGCGAACAGGTGCACGTGGTGAACAACATGAACGGCGCACGCATCGAGACATACGTCATTGCCGGCGAACGGGGCACGGGCTGCATCTGCCTCAACGGGGCAGCGGCGCGGCTATTCCAAGTGGGCGACGAAGTGATCATCATGGCCTACGCCCTCATGACCGACGAAGAGGCACGCACCTACAAGCCCGCCGTCATCTTCCCCATCGGCGAGCGCAACAGCCTCTGACCTCCGCCCCACCCTACGCACTTATGCATGCATCTGCCGCAACTTTCACAGCTGTGAGGGTTGCGGCAGATGCTTTTCGTAGATGCCTCGGGCACGGGCGGCCACGGTGATGGGGCTAAGCTCTTTTCCTTATAGGCGGATTCTATCAATTCGCTTTGCCATCTTTCGGACTTAGATGGCAAAACGACAATACACAACGATTTATCTTTTTGACGGAGGCTATTTCTCTAAACCTCCTATATATAATAAAGGAGTAAAGCAGCGCTTTCAGCCCAAGTAATGCTTGAGCGTGATGAGCGGATGATAAAGCCACATGCGAGGGCCACACCAGCGCATCACCTGCCGCATGCTTTCGCGTTGGGCACGGGCGTAACAGTGCACGGGGCAACGCTTGCAAGCCTTTTTGGCTTCACCAAAGCGGCACTTGTCGAGGCGGCGATGGGCGTAAGCCAACAATTCAGCATAGGCGGGCGGCATCTCTGCCACATGCAACTTGTGGCGGCAATACATCCGCACCATCAGCTCCACAATGCGTTTCTCTTTTTCAATGCGCGTCGTGTGTTTCATTTCACCAGTTTCTCCTTTGTTTCTCACGACACCACAGTGGCCACTAACCGCCTGCTGCCGCCATGGTTCCTAAATTCGCACAAATAAATGCCCTGCCACGTGCCCAAGTTGAGCCGGCCAGCCGTGATGGGAATGGTGAGCGATGCCCCCACAAGCGCACACTTGACATGTGCGGGCATGTCGTCGTCGCCTTCCATCGTGTGGGTATAATAGGGTGCGCGTTCGGGCACTAAGTGGTCGAGAATGCGGTTCATGTCGCGCCGCACATCGGGGTCGGCATTCTCGTTCAAACTGAGTGCGCACGAGGTGTGCTGTACAAACAGATGCAGCACGCCCACCTCGGGCAGAGGCTGCGGCAGATGGGCCAGCACTTCCTGCGTTATCAGGTGGCAACCGCGCTGACGTGCCTTGAGGCACAGGGTGGTTTGTTGTATCATGTTCTACCGAGTCATGCTTCTTCCTGCTCTTCGTGGACAGGATTTCTGTTGATTACTGAAAACGCCTGGTGTGAAAGTCGCGCCGACCCTTAGCCGACCCCATTCTCCCATCACACTACGGCAACAGCGGCGGCAAAGGTAGTGGAAAGTAGCAAGAGACCAACCCTTGGGGGAAAGAAAAACAGGGTATGAAACCGCTACACCTGCCGCCCTTACTGCTATTCATGGCAAATAGTCATGCTCTCAAAGACAACATACAACAGAAACAATAATCATCGTGCATGCTTCAGGATCGCTATCACAGCGCTCTCCTTTTGCAAAAAGCGGAGGACGCCACGGACATATCGCAAAGTTTTACCTATCTTCGCACGACCTCAGGGCTGCCACCGGCCCTCACCAAGCACCTACACGCATGCAAACGATACTCCCCGTCATTGTCATCTACCGCATTCGCCTGTCGCAGGCCGCGTCCTACACATCGCTCATCCGCGCCGCAGGCATCAGCCGCTTTGTGGTGTACGACAACTCCCCGGCCGACTTCGAGCAAGAGGACATAACCGCCCTCTGCCCCGAAGCGCTCTATGTGCGCGACACAGCCAACAGCGGTCTGCCGCGCGCCTACAACCTTGCTGCGCGCAAGGCTGAGGAATGGGGCTACACCCGCGTGCTCCTGCTCGACCAAGACACCACCTTCCCGCCCGAAGCTTGGCACTGCTACCAGCACGCTGCGGGCTACACGGGCGTCACTGCACCGCTGGCCGTCACAGCACAAGGTCAAACTTTCAGCCCCTACGACCCCTCAGTGCGCCACCGCACTCCCGCGGGGCTCAGCGCAGGCGAGTATTCCCTGCATCGTTTCTACGTCATCAACAGCGGCATGTGCGTGCCCGTAGCCCTTTTCAAGCAAACTGGCGGATACAACGAACGCATCACGCTCGACTTCTCCGACTTTCAGTTTCTCATGCATGTGCGCCGCCACTCGCCCCGCTTCCTCCTGCTCCCTTTCAGCATCGAGCAGGATTTCTCCAACGATGTGCGCGATGCCTCGCGCCTGCTCACTCGCTTCGCCATCTACCTGCGGTGCGCCGCCGCCTGCGAAACGGAAGGCTGGCAGCACCTCCTGGCCCACCACTACTATGTGCTGCGCCACACGCTTGCGCTCACGGCCAAATGCCGCTCCCCACGCTTCCTGCAATTATACCTGCGCTTTTTGCTAAAAGGTAACCCACAGCCACCCACAGCCCCACAGGCATAATGGTGCCTCACAGGGAGCAGCCATCCACAGGCCCTCCCCCATACTTTCGATTATTCCCACATGAGCCACCCTCCATCCGTTACGCACGCGAAGGAGGGTGGCTCTTCGCACACACATGCCGTGAGCCTCATTTCTGACGCCCTTTCTTCACATCCCTACACGCTCTGAGAAAGCTTATATCCTATCACCCTGAGACACAACCACTAGCCCCATACAACCTACACCATTTTCCAAAACAGAAACGGGCTTCGTCGTATTAAAATCTGCCTTTCTTCGTTGCACTCGGCCGATGACAACGTTGCACTCGCCCACGGACAACGTTGCCCTCGCCCACGGACAACGTTGCACTCGGCCAAGGACAACGAACAAAGTCCGTTCCAGCCACGGCCGGCCCTATGCCCGAAACAGCTACCTGCGATCCCGTCACTGCTGTGCGATGGAGTGAAGGCTCCATCAGTAAACATAGGCATACAAATGCGGGCAGCACTGACTTCTCAATCCGCGCTACCGTGCATCTTCACAATCTATGTGAAGGGGAAGGCCATTCCTTTTTTCCCTCAATGTGCGAGAAAAGCCTTTTCTCTTATGAGAACGTCAGACAAAGAGGCATCATTTCACTCCTCCTGCTTCTCCTTGACCCACTCCAAGGGGGGAGCAGGATAAGAAAGAGCTTGCGTGGGGCAATGCGTCGGGACACCAGACTGCCAATGTACACGTAGTAGAGGGTTCTTCTCTTTTCCATGAAAAAAACACAAGATTTGCTCGTTTCGTTATGGCCATTATGGTTTGTAGACACGTTTGTATATATTCAGAATTTTTTGCTTTGTGCGGCTTGCACTACTTTTGCCCATCATTTCCCGCCCACTGCGCACGTTCCGCGGCCAGCGGGCGATGCACACCACAAACACAACACATCATTTACGTCAACATCACACATCATGAAAGCAAACACTCTCATCCGCCTGCTGCCAGCCGCCCTGCTGGCGCTCGGCAGCACCACCTTCACCGCCTGCAGCGACGACGAGCACGAGGCCGGCGGCCCCGGCATTGCCGACGTCGAGATCATCGACGACACCTACGCCACTGCGTGCAACGTCTACGGCATGCTGGCCGAGGAGTCCGAACTCCCCACCAACTGGGCCTCGCAGCAGTACAAGCCCACCGTGGGCCACGTCCTTAACGAAGCCACGCCATACGTGCGCTCCTACGTCACTTTCGACCTCTCCGACGCCCGCACCTTCTTCGCCGCCCTCACCTCGCAGCTTGAGGCCGACGTCCACGACGACGCCACCTGGAGCGACCCCGCCCTCGGCACGCTCTCCTTCCACGCCGTGGGACAGCCGGACTGCATCGCCACCATCGACGTAGACCTCAAGCAGATGCCCGAACTCACGCAAATCCGCTTCGTGCCCCTCGCCAGCCTCGGCATCAACGCCGGCAGCAAGCCCGAGCCCTACTATTCCTTCGGCGACATTGTGAAGCGCGACAAGGACGGCACCATGTGGTTCTGCATACGTCCAGCCAACGAGGCGCTCGGCAAGAAGAAGTCCTACTGGGCAAGCTTCGACTTCCACGGGCGGGAGGATGAATTCCGCACCATCGTCTACGAGGATCCCAAGGACGAGACATCCAAGCGTATCACCGTGCTGAAGAACCTGGGCTCGCACTTCGACCAAGTCAAGAACGTGAACCGCACGCTCATGGCTTTGTTCAAGCCCGACGAACTGTTCCAGCACTTCCACAAATCCGCCGACCACGCCAAGGGCTTCTGCGGTCTGCCCCTGCCCGACGATAAGGTGGAGGCACAGCTGTACCGGTCTGCCGCTGCCTGGCAGGTGCGCGGACTGGGCGAGCTGCTTTTCCCCAATCTCTTCCAGAATCATGATTTCAAGAATCTTTCGGAAATAGAAAAAATGGATACGCATCCGTTCCAGTTCTTCTTCGAGTCTCCCTTCACCATCTTCTATGGCAAAAGCAATAAGGTCAAGTTGGGCGACGGTACTTTCGGATACACGGGACAATCCCTCTACTGCAACATTCCCGACAGGGGGAAAGAATACACCGAAAGCTGTTACTACGACGGCATCCAGCAAGACTTTCTCTTGAAGCCGGAAAGCGATCATAAAGAGCGCACCGACCTCTCGAAATACTTTTGGGGGATGGGCTTCGGCCTCGACCAGGCCATTTCCTGGGAATCGGCTTTGATCATCCTGTTCAAGCATTATAAACGAACCTTTGAGTCCTTCAACTATGGCTGGCTCAGCCCTGACTACACCAAACAGTGGACCTTCACCGACCTCGGTGCAGTGGTGCGCATCAAGACGGGCTACGAGCTCAGCAAGCAGAAGGTGGGCAACCCTGCCACCGACAAGAAGCTGCCCGGCGTCACCGACGTCTACGTCTACAAGAACGAGAACCCCGCACAGTGAACCGTGCCCCATTCGTCACGTAGCACTCCTTATATAATATAGCGCTACGCCCCCTAACGCAGATCCCACTGAACAACTGCTATCCCTGCGTTTGTGGCCAGCCGTCCGCATCCCCTGCGCCGGCTGGCCCTTTTTGTGCGGATGCGGCAGCAGATCCGTTGCGGGGCCTCCGCGCCTATTTTTCGGGGAAAAATGCCGAAAAAACGACTTTCTATTCATGAATTGTAAGTTTGTAGACACGTTTGTATATATTCTGATTTTTTTTGCTTTGCGCAGGTTGCACTACTTTTGCTCATCATTTCCCGCCCACAGCGCACGTTCCGCGGCCTGCGGGCCATGCACACCGCAAGTACAACACATCATTCACGCAAACATTACATGTCATGAAAGCAAACAGCTTCATCCGCCTGCTGCCTGCCGCCTTGCTGGTGCTCGGCAGCACCACCTTCACCGCCTGCAGCGATGATGACGACAACGCCACCATCCCCTCGCAGGAACTCACCGACGCCGACTCCCCCACCGCCGGCCAGCTCAGCCGCCTGCTCAATGTGCTAAGCGAAACCTCCGACGTGGCCGAGGGCTGGGCCACCACGCAGTATCCCATAACCGAGGGCGAGGCCGACCCCGCCCACCCCAGCGTGCGCCTCGTGGCCGTGGCCAGCGAGCAGGAAGCGCTCAGCTACTACGCCTCACTCTGCGGAGAGGATCTCCCCGAGGGCACCAGGCAGCACACGTGGTCGTGCCCCGGCCTCGGCAGCCTTACCTACACCTACAAGGGCGAGCCCGCCTGCCACGCCACCATCGACGTGGCCATCGCCCAGCTTTCCGCGCTCACGCAGATACGCCTCGTGCCCGCCTCGGCCTTGGGTAACAACGCCGCCTTCGAGCCCTACTACCACTGGGGCGACGTCATCCTCAACCACCGCGACAACTCCTACTGGGTATGCGCCCGCCCCGCCAGCTCGGAATACGGCAAGTCCAAGTCCTACTGGTTCTCCTTCCAGCTCGATGAGGACTCGCACACGTATACCGTAAACAAGGAGCCGGGACTATACCTCCCCAAGAAACTGGGATCCACACTGGAGCGCACCCTCACGCTGGGCGAGATGCTCACCCTCATCAGCAAGCCAGAACTCTACACTTCCGAGTACTTCACGCTGCACGAGCGCCCCGATGGCCTAGGCGACATCTGCCCCAGCGACACACGAGAGGAGCGCCAGGCCATGCAGGACGAGCTCTATAACATACGCGAATTTTGGATTCAGAAGCACGTGTGCCCGTTGCTGTGGGATTCGTGGAAGAATCAGAACGTGGAAACAACGCTCAGATATCTCAGCTATAGTTTCGCCATCTTCTATGACACCTATGGCAAAGACCATGGCAACTACTACGCGCCCGTTCTTGTCTTCAATCCTTACTCTAACGGCTCAGACTTGGATGACTGGTTAAGGTACGTGGGCACGAAACTCACCTTTGCCAAAAACGACAAATTCAACATCAGGCACTACATGGACAAGTACAAGAGCGGCACCAACACCAAGACGCCTACGTCCAAGGACTCCGATTTCTGGGGATGCTTCCACGCCTTTACGCCGCGCATGAAGACGGGCTACCAGCTCTCCACCAGCGCTTGGGGCACCCCCGACCCTGCCAAGGAGCTCCCCGGCGTGCACAACGGCACGCTGGAGCACATCTACCTCTACCGCGACATGGTAAAGAAATAAATTCCCCAATAAATGGCATTAACCTTCCATTTTTGATGTTTTTGACGGCAAGCGTGGGTGTTTTCATCAGCCCCCTCACTTTCCTGCGAAACAGGCACTTACGCCAACAACCCACATTCAACACAAACTCAAAAACCTTCATGTTATGAAGAAATCCATCTTCCTTTCTGCCGCCCTGCTCCTGATGGGCAGCATGGCCCTTACCGCCTGCAGCGATGACGCCGTGCCGCCGCCCGCGTGCTCAACGCGCTGGCCGAGGTGGAGGAACTGCCCACTGGCTGGGCCAGCAAGACCTACGACGCCACCGTGGGCGAGCAGCTTGATGCCGCCAATCCCACCGTGCGCACGCTGGCCGTGGCCAACGCGGCCGAAGCCAGCAGCTACTTTGCCGGCATCACCGGCCAGACGCTGGCCGACGGCACCACCACCGCCAGCTACAGCGTGGGCAAACTGGGCACGCTCAACCTGCGCCCCAGCACCGAGGCCGGCTGCTACGCCCTTATCGACGTGGAATTTACACTCATGCCCAACCTCAAGCAAATCCGACTGGTGGACCCCTCGCTCCTGCCCGACAACGACGGCGGCAAGGAGCCTTACTACTCGTGGGGTGACGTGCTCTACGACGAGAACGACAAGTCCTTCTGGATTTGCGGCCGCCCCGCCAACCCCAACCTTGGCAAGAAGAAGACGTACTGGTTCAGCTTCGACATCAAGGAAAACAAGAACTACTACAAGGTAGATGGAAGCAAGTACAAGACGCAGCTGGTGGTGAAGAACCTGAACTCCACGTCTGACAAGACGCTCGTCTTTGCCGAACTGCTCCACCTGCTTTCCTACGGCGACAACAGCGCGGCCATTGAGAAGTATCTGGATACCTACCGCTCGTCGCTCGAGAACTGGGGTCCTGCTGCCACCCAGCAGGTGACCACTGCTGCCCGCGACTGGAACGCAAGCAACAAGTTTGCCCAAGTGCTGCCCGACGGCTTCAAGCAGGATTATCTTGACTACTTTGCCAACTACACGCTCTTTATCGACGAATACAGCAAGTCGGGCAGCACGATGAGCCTGCCCGTGCTCAACATCTTGTTTGGCCAGGAGAGCGACATCAACCAGAGCAGTACCGCCACGCTGACGTGGGACATGAAGAAGTCCTACTGCGACATGAGCGGCTACTTTGCCTCGGGCGAGGAAGGCAACCTGCTGGCCAACACCAGCAACCTGATACTGCCCCGCCGCGGCCTGGCCGTGCGCATGCGCACCGGCAAACAGCTCAGTACCAACCTGTGGGAAACGCCTGACTACGACAAGGAACTCCCTGGCACGGGCAAAAAGCTGACTCCTATCTATATACAGAAGCCCCTTCTGCCCTAAGTTCATAGGAGGTGCTTGTCACACACGCCGCGGGCACGGCCTCACCGCCGCAGCCCGCGGCCTGTGGTTCGGGGAGCAGCGAGGCGCACCTGCACTGCTGGCACTCCCTGCTCCGCCGCACACCATTCACACCCAAACGCCTTTCATCATGAAGAAGAAATTCCTCTTTCTGCCTGCCGCCCTGCTCCTGATGGGCAGCATGGCCTTCACCGCCTGCAGCGATGACGACGACAACGCATCCATCGCCGACACCGAACTGACCGACACCGAGAGCCAGACGGCCCGTGCCGCCGCCCGCGTGCTCAACGCGCTGGCCGAGGTGGAGGAACTGCCCACTGGCTGGGCCAGCAAGACCTACGACGCCACC
>SFEP01000038.1 GCA_004557185.1 Bacteroidales bacterium | reverse complement strand
AAGTTACTAATAATCAATGAGATAAACAAATTTATCACATTGAAAATCAATGAAAATAACAAAGAAAATGATGATTAAATTTCGTGCGTTTTCCCTGCCCGTAATCGTATTGCGCAAGTGCCTTCTGAGAACGGGAAACCCCTATGTCACACCTCCTTTCCATCGTGCGCATACACAAGCCACGCCCGCCGCCCCTGCACATGGCAAGGACGGCGGGCGTGGGGTGTTGTGTGGAGGCGTATGATGCGGCGGGTGTTTACCGTTCTTTGACTGGCACGTAGGGACGGGGTTCGGCCACGCAGCGGTAGGCGGGGCGTATGATGCGGCGGCCGTTGAAGCAGAGTTCCTCGTTGCGGTGAGCGCACCAGCCCACGATGCGGGCCATTGCGAAGAGCGGCGTGTAGATTTCGATGGGCAGACCGATGAGGTCGTACACGAAGCCTGAGTAGAAGTCGACGTTGGCGCAGAGTTTCTTGCCCTCGCCTTTTACAGCATACACGGCCTGTATGGCCAGGCGCTCGATGCGTTCGATGAACTCGAACTCTTCCAGACGGCCCTTCTCCTCGGCCAGTTTGCGAGCCATCTGCTTGAGCAGTACCGCGCGTGGGTCGGAGAGGGTGTACACGGCGTGGCCTATGCCGTAGATGAGGCCCGTGCCATCGTAGGCCTCCTTCTTCACGATGCGGCACAGGTAGTGGTAGATTTCCTCCTCGTCGTCCCAGTGGCTAATTTTCTGCTTCAGGTGCTGGAACATTTTGTGCACACGAATGTTGGCGCCGCCGTGCTTGGGCCCTTTGAGCGAACCGATGCCTGCGGCAATGGAGGAGTAAGTGTCGGTGCAGGTGCTCGAGGTAACGCGCACGGTGAAGGTGGAGTTGTTACCGCCGCCGTGTTCGGCCTGCAGAATGAGCAGCAGGTCGAGGGTCTGCACGTCGAGCGGCGTGTAGTGCGTGCCGAGGAGCATATAGAGGAAGTTTTCGGCCAGCGAATACTCCTCCTTGGGGTGGCGTATGTGCAGCGAGCGTCCCAGCGACTTGTGGCGCAGCATGTTGTAGGCGTAGGCAATGATGGTGGGGAACTTGGCCGTCAGTTCCACGCTCTGCCGCATGAGGTTGTCGCGCGAAATGTCGTCGGGCGTGGCGTCGTAGGTGTAGAGCTCGAGCACGCTGCGTGCCAGAATGTTCATGATGTCATTGCCCTCCAGCTCCACAATGTTGAGCGTGGTCTTGGGCATGAGGGGCATGTTTCGCACCAGCAGACTGCGGAACTGCTCCAACTCCTCGGCGTCGGGCAGACTGCCTGAGAGCAGCAGGTAGGCCACTTCCTCGAAGCCGCAGCGCTTTTCGGCCAGCACGGCGTTGACAATCTCGGCTATCTCGTAGCCGCGGAAGTAGAGTTTGCCCTCGATGGGCAGCAGCGACCCGTCGGCCACGCGTTCGTAGCCCACTACGTTACCAATGTTGGTCAGTCCCACCAGCACACCTGTGCCGTCTTCGTTGCGCAAGCCGCGCTTCACGTCCATTTTGCGGAACAGGTCTGCGTCAATCTTGATGCAGCCCTTCATCTGGTCGGAGAGTTTGTAGATAAGGTATTCAGTCTTGTCAGTCATGATGTGTCGTTGCTTATGAGGTGAAAGTCAAAAAGGGGAGGGGATGGCGTGTGGCCCTGTGCCTGCCGTTCAGCGCACGATTTCCTCGCACAGCGTGTCGGCAAAGGCCTTGGTGCCGAGCGCCTTTCCGTGCGGCATGAGGCTGGCCAGGTCGGCCGTGGCCTTCTGCGCGGCGAAGGTGTGCTCCATGGCCTGCGTGATGAGGGTGGCGGCCTCGTTCCAGCCCAGGTGTTCGAGCAGCATGACGGCCGAGAGCAGAATGGAGCAGGGGTTGGCCTTGTCGTGGCCTGCAATGTCGGGCGCGGTGCCGTGGGTAGCCTCGAAGAGGGCGCGGCCGGCCTCGTAGTTGATGTTGGCGCCAGGGGCAATGCCGATGCCGCCCACCTGAGCCGCCAGCATGTCGGAGATGTAGTCGCCGTTGAGGTTGAGGGTGGCAATGACGTCGTAGCGGTCGGGGTAGAGCAGGGCGTTTTGCAGGAAGGCATCGGCTATGCAGTCGTCCATGCGCACTTGGCCGTCAAACTCCTCTTTGGCCACCTCGTAGCCCCAGTTTTTGAAACCGCCTTCGGTGAATTTCATGATGTTGCCCTTGTGCACCAGCGTCACGTGGCCCGAGCGTTGAGCTACGGCGTAGCGGCAGGCGGCGCGTACCAGTCGTTTGCTTCCCTCGCTCGACACGGGTTTGATGCCGTAGGCCGAGGTCTGGGGGAAACGAACCTTGCCCACGCCCAGTTCCTCATGCAGGAAGGCAAAGAGGCGCTGCGCCTCGGGTGAGCCTGAGGGCCACTCAATGCCCGCGTAGATGTCCTCCGTGTTTTCGCGGAATATCACCATGTCCACCTTTTCGGGGTGCAGCACGGGCGAGGCTACGCCCTTGAACCACCGCACGGGTCGCAGGCAAACGTAGAGGTCGAGCCCCTGACGCAGGGCTACGTTGAGCGAACGTATGCCGCCGCCCACGGGTGTGGTGAGCGGACCTTTGATGCCCACGCCGCAGTCTGCAAAGGCTTTCACCGTGTCCTCGGGCAGCCAAGTGCCGAGTTCGTCGAAGGCGCGCTGGCCGGCCAGTTGCTCCTGCCACACAATGCGGCGCTCACCGCCGTAGGCTTGCTGCACGGCCTGGTCCACTACCTTCCGCATGGCAGGCGTCACCTCGTGGCCTATGCCGTCGCCGGTTACAAAGGGAACTTCAACGTGTGCGGGCACTTGCAGCGTGCCGTCGCTCATGACTTGTATCTTGCTCATGGTGTGGTTGTGCTATATATAATGATAAGGGGTATGCGTGCTATATATAAATAAGGAGAGCCTGTGCGCTATCGGTCTATATCCAAGGAGAGCGCGGCGCCGCCTCAGGCCTGCATGGCACCTAATGCGCTGCCGGCCTTGAACCATGCTATCTGCGCCTCGTTGTAGGTGTGCTGCGCCAGGATGCTCTCGGTGCTGCCGTCGGCGTGGTGCAGCGTGACGGTCACGGGGCAGCCGGGCTGCAGGGTGCTACATGCCACGCTCAGCGTGTCGCCGTTGCGCACCAGGTCGTAGTCGGACGGTTGTGCAAAGGTCAGCGCCAGCACGCCCTGCTTTTTGAGGTTCGTTTCGTGAATGCGGGCAAAACTCTTCGCCAGCACCACGCGTACCCCCAGGTAGCGCGGCTCCATGGCAGCGTGCTCGCGGCTCGAGCCCTCGCCGTAGTTGTCCTCTGCCACGATGATGCTTCCCGTGCCGGCATCGCGGTAGTCGGCAGCAGCCTGCCACACTTCCACGTCCTGCCCGGTCAGCGCATCGGTCACCGTGCCCGTCGTGCCCGTGAAGGCGTTGAGCGCGCCAAGCAGCATGTTGCGCGAGATGTTTTGCAGATGTCCGCGGTAACGCAGCCAGGGGCCTGCCATCGATATGTGGTCGGTAGTGCATTTACCCTGCACCTTGATGAGCAGCGGCAGACGGGTGAAGTCGTGGCCGTCCCACGGTGCAAAGGGCGCGAGGCGTTGCAAGCGTTCGCTGTTGGGCTCAATGACCACCTGCACCGCGCTGTCGGGCTCCTGCTGCAAGGGTGGCAGTAGCGCCTCCACCTCGGCAGCTTCGGCGGCGTAGCCCTTAACGGGCAGCGCGTCGCCCTGCGGCAGTACGGTTTGCCACGACGGCGTGAAGGAGGGATGTTCCAGCAATGTGCCCGTAAAAGCGTAGCCCACGGCAACCTCAGGCGAGGTGATGAAAGCGTGCGTGTTCGGGTTGCCGTCGGCACGCTTGGCAAAGTTGCGGTTGAAGGAGGTGACGATGCTGTTGCGGCGCAGCGGGTCGTCGGTTTCGCGCTTCCACTGCCCGATGCAGGGGCCGCAGGCATTTGTCATGATGACGGCGCCGGCCTCGCGGAAGGTCTGCAGCAAACCGTCGCGCTCTGCCGTGGCGCGGATAAGGGCCGAGCCGGGACACACGATGAGCTGCGCCTGCAGTGCGTGGCCCTCAGCGCGCAAGGCCTTGACCACCGAGGCTGCGCGTGCCATGTCCTGATAGGAGGAGTTGGTGCACGACCCTATGAGCACGGCCTCCACGGCGGTCGGGAAGCCTTCGGCCTGCACGCGCTGTGGCATGTCGGCCACGGTGCAGGCCGCGTCGGGCGTGAAGGGGCCGTTCACATGCGGCTGCAAGGCGGCGAGGTCTATTTCAATCACTTCGTCGTAGAAGCGCTGCGGTTCGGCTTCTACTTCTGGGTCGGCGCAGAGGTCGGCAGCTACGCCCTGTGCCCACGCTGCCACGGCGGCGCGGCCCGTAGCCTCGAGGAAGGAAGCCGTGTGCCCGTCGAAGGGGAACATCGACGTGGTGGCGCCCACCTCGGCACCCATGTTGCAGATGGTGGCCTTGCCCGTGGCCGACAGTGTGGCCGTGCCCTCGCCGAAGTATTCGATGATGGCGTTCGTGCCGCCCTTCACGGTGAGGCGGCCGGCCAGGGCCAGTATTACGTCCTTGGGCGACGTCCAGCCCGACATCCTGCCGCGCAGCCTTACGCCGATGAGACGAGGCACTTTCAGTTCCCAGGGCGTGCCCACCATCACGTCGACGGCATCGGCGCCGCCCACGCCTATAGCAGCCATGCCCAAACCGCCGGCGTTGGGCGTGTGGCTGTCGGTGCCCACCATCATGCCGCCGGGGAAAGCGTAGTTTTCAAGCACCACTTGGTGGATGATGCCGGCACCGGGAGCCCAAAAGCCAAAGCCGTAGCGCGCCGAGGCCGACTGCAGGAAGTTGTACACCTCGCGGTTCGTTTGGCACGCCTTGTCCAAGTCAGCCTCCGCGCCGCGGTACGCCTGTATCAGGTGGTCGCAGTGCACTGTGGCAGGCACGGCAGAGGTGGAGCGTCCTGCGTTCATAAACTGCAGAATGGCCATCTGCGCCGTAGCGTCCTGCATGCACACCCTGTCGGGGTGGAAGAGCGCGTAGTCGCTGCCGCGTTTCCAGCCGCCATGTGGGGGCAGGGTGGTGGCATGGGTAAAGAGCACCTTCTCGGCATACGTCAGTGGGCGGCCCACGGCGTGGCGGGCGGCCTGCACTTTGGCTGTATAGGCTGCGTAGAAGGCACGCAGCATAGCTTCGTTGTAGAGCATGGGTATAAAGTTTGTTTTTGTGTCTGTCAGGTTCGGTAGCCCTGTTCCTTGGGGCCGAGGTGTGCAAGTGTGCCGAAGAAAACAGTGGGCCACTTGCATACTGTTTCAAGCGCAAAGGTAGGACTATTACGCTATTTAACAAAACAAAATGCAAGCAAATGCCGCTATTCGTATTTCTTTATGCGTGTTTGATGGGCTGTTATGAATAAATAATGAAGAAAAGGTGCGGGTTTATGCGCAATGTGACGGTGGCTTGCCGTTCGTGAGCCGCCCACGTTGCAACTGGGCCGCATCGCGCTACTTCACGAAAAAGCCTTAACTTTGCCCGCACAAAAACCAAGGCGGGCGTATATATAATAAGGAGTAAAGGCTGCAAGCCGCCTCCATACCGCTCCGCCGCACAAGCAAACCGACAAACCCCATGTATTACATTACCAAACGCATTGAGGTGGCCTATGCGCACCAGTTGAGCCTCGATTATACCAGCAAGTGCCGCAACCTGCACGGCCACAACGGCGTTATCACCTTGTACTGCTGCGCCGAAAGCCTGAACGACCAGGGCATGGTGATGGATTTCACACACATCAAGCAGATGGTGCAGGAGAAATTAGACCACAAATGCCTGAACGACGTGTTCGACTTCAACCCCACGGCCGAGAACCTGGCGCGCTGGCTCTGCGACCAGGTGCCGCAGTGCTACAAGGTGACCTTCCAAGAGTCGGAGGGCAATGTGGCTGCCTACGTGAAGCCAGGTTTTGAACACGTGTGCTTCTGACCCTTCCCAGCCGCCAGTCATGAAAGTCAACGAAATCTTCTATTCGCTTCAGGGCGAAGGCTACTACACAGGCACTCCTGCCATTTTTATTCGCCTGTCGGGCTGTAACCTTCGCTGCCCCTTTTGCGACACGCAGCACCACGAAGGGCACGACATGACCGAGAGCGAAATCGTGCAGGCCGCCGCCCGCTATCCCGCGCGCCACGTGGTCATCACGGGTGGCGAACCCGCGCTGCAACTCACGGACTCGCTCGTCAGCAAGCTGCATGCTGAGGGAAAATACGTGGCGGTGGAAACCAACGGCACCCACGCGCTGCCCGACGGTGTGGACTGGGTGACCCTCTCGCCCAAAGACGCCTTTGTGCCGGCTGAGGCGGCCCGCGTGGTGCTCACCCGTTGCGACGAACTGAAATGCGTCTACACCGGCCAGCCGTTGCCCGACTACAGTCACATATCCGCGCGCCACCGCTTTGTGCAGCCCTGTGCCTACGACGGCGACCCTGCCCGTACGGCCGAAGCGCTGCGCGCCACCATAGACTACTGCCTGCAGCATCCTGCCTGGCGCTTGTCGTTGCAAACCCACAAATACCTCGGCATACGCTGAAGTCAGTCCTTCGGCATCTACCATGAAAAAGGTGGTGAAACGTCCCTTCCTGTACCACGGAACCGCGTTTCACCACCTTTTTCTATGCCCCGCCGTGTGTACCTTACGCACGATAGCAGGGGACAAAAAGCGGTGCCCGCATGAAGCACACACAGGGAAAGGACAATAATCCTATATAAGATAAGGAAAAGAGTCGGCCTGTATCTGTGCTTACAAGGCACGTTCCCGATGTCAAGTGCCTTGTGCTGCGTTGCCACGGCCCCGTGGCAACGTTGTTACGGCCCCGTGGCAACGTTGTTATGGCCCCGTGGCAACGTTGTTATGGGCCCGTGGCAACGTTGTTATGGCCCCGTGGCAATGTTGTTATGGGCCCGTGGCAACGTATGAAGCCCCTTAGGAGCATGGTTACTTGCCTTTTAGAACTGGGAATGCAGGGCTTCCTATCGGATGCAGGGAGGCAAGGACGATGACTGGCGTATGGAGGTAAAAAACAGCCCAGACATGTAAAAGTTTTGCCATCTGCCAGCATCGGCAGCATGCCTCGGGGGCCGTTGCGTAACACTCGACCAGACTGGTAAAAATCGCTTAGAACGCAAAAAAACGCTATTTTTGAGCGTTTCGGTACCTTTTGAAATCACGGCGAAGAAGTAAAAGTAAAAGAAAAGCACTACCTTTGCAACTGTTTTACACGTGCCAGTTGCCCATGAGCAGGCCATCGTCAGGCCATCGTCAGGCAGCCACGTGCCAGACAAACAAGAAAACTATTTATTCAATAACGCATAATGATAGACGCAGACAGAATTATTAAGGTCAATATAGAGGAAGAAATGAAGTCCTCTTATATTGACTACTCCATGTCGGTAATTGTGGCCCGCGCCCTGCCCGATGTGCGCGACGGCTTCAAGCCCGTGCACCGCCGCATCCTGTACGGCATGATGGGACTCGGCATTACGCACGACAAACCGACACGTAAGAGCGCACGTATCGTGGGTGACGTACTCGGTAAGTACCACCCGCACGGCGACAGTTCGGTGTACGGCGCCCTGGTGCGCATGGCGCAGGACTGGAATATGCGCTATCCCTTGGTAGAGGGACAAGGAAACTTCGGTTCGATGGACGGCGACTCCGCCGCTGCCATGCGTTACACCGAGGCACGACTCTCGCAGGTGGGCGAGGCCATGATGCAGGACCTGGACAAGGAAACCGTAGACATGGACCGCAACTTCGACAACACCCTCGACGAGCCCAAGGTGATGCCCACGCTCATTCCCAACTTCCTGGTGAACGGTGCCAGCGGTATTGCCGTTGGTATGGCTACCAATGTGCCCACGCACAACCTGGGTGAAGTGATTGACGGCTGCGTGGCCTACATCGACAACCCCGACATCAGCATTGAGGAACTCATGCAGTATGTCAAGGCCCCCGACTTCCCTACGGGCGGCTACATCATGGGTATGCAGGGCGTGAAGAGCGCTTACGAAACAGGCCGCGGCCGCGTAGTGATGCGCGCCCGCACCGAGATAGAAAGCAGCGCCCAGCACGATACCATCGTGGTGACTGAGATACCCTATGGCGTGAACAAGGCCGAACTCATCAAGAGCATCGCCTCGCTGGTGAACGAAAAGAAGATTGACGGCATCTCCAACATCAACGATGAGAGCGACCGCGACGGTATGCGCATCGTTATCGATGTGAAGCGCGAGGCCAACGCCAATGTGGTGCTCAACAAACTCTTCAAGATGACGGCGCTGCAGACGTCGTTTGCCGTAAACTGCATCGCGCTCGTCAAGGGCCGTCCCCGTCTGCTCACGCTCAAGGACTGCATCCGTCACTTTGTGAACCACCGCCACGAGGTGGTGATACGCCGCACGCAGTATGACAAGCGCAAGGCCGAAGAACGTGCCCACATCTTAGAGGGTCTTATCATTGCCAGCGACAACATAGACGAAGTGGTGCACATCATCCGTTCCTCACGCACACCGCAGGAGGCTACTGCCAACCTCAAGGAACGCTTCTCGCTCGACGACGTGCAGGCCAAGGCCATTGTAGATATGCGTTTGAGTCAGCTGACCAACATACAGCAGGAGAAACTGCATGCCGAGTATGAGGAGCTGGAACGCAAGATAGCCTACTACGAGCAGATTCTCAGCGACGAGGCACTTTGCCACAAGGTGATGAAGGACGAACTGCTGGAGTGCAAGGAGCGCTTCGGCGACGAACGCCGCACCGAAATCTGTCTCGCTGCCAACGAGTTCAATCCCGAAGACTTCTATGCTAACGACGAGGTGGTCATTACCATTTCGCACCTTGGCTACATCAAGCGCACGTCGCTGGCCGAGTTCAAGGCACAGGGCCGCCGTGGCGTAGGCTCAAAGGGAGCCGCTGCCCGCGATGCTGACTTCATTGAGTACATCTATCCCGCCACGATGCACAACACCATGCTCTTCTTCACCGCCAAGGGACGCTGCTACTGGCTCAAGGTGTACGACATTCCCGAGGGCGCGAAGAACGCCAAGGGCCGTGCCATACAGAACATGCTCAACATTATGCCCGACGACGCTGTGAACGCCTGCCTCAACATACGCAAGTTGGGCGACGCCGAGTTCTGCGAAAGCCACTACGTCATCTTCTGCACCCAGAGAGGCGTGATCAAGAAGACGTGCCTGAGCGACTATTCCCGTCCGCGTGCCAATGGTGTGTCGGCCATCCATATCAACGACGACGACCGCGTGGTGAGCGTAGAACTGACTAATGGCCACGACGAAATCATCATAGCCAACCGCAACGGCCGCGCCATCCGCTTCAACGAAGAAACGGTGCGCCCCATGGGACGTACGGCAACCGGCGTGCGCGGCATACGCCTTGACGAGGACGGCGAGGACGTGGTAACGGGCATGATTTGCGTGAACGACCCCGAACAGGAAACCGTGCTCGTGGTGAGCGAAAACGGCTATGGCAAACGCAGCGCCGTGGCCGACTACCGCATCACCAATCGCGGCGGCAAAGGTGTGAAAACGCTTGAAGTGACTGAGAAGACGGGCAAGGTGGTTGCCATCAAGGCCGTGCGCGACGACGAGGACCTCATGATCATTAACCGCAGCGGCATTACCATCCGTCTGCGCCTGAACGAGGTGAAGGTGCAGGGCCGCGCCACGCAGGGCGTGCAGCTCATCGACCTCAAGAAGCGCGGCGACGTGATTTCGAGCGTGTGCAAGGTGAGCGCTGACGAGGATGACGAGGACGAAAACACCGAAGTCGACCCTAACGCACAGCCCCTGCAGCCTGACACTGAAGGCGCAGATACTACGGCAACCGTTGCCGAGCAGCCCGCTGCCGATGACCAGCCCGCAGAAGTAGGCGAAGAGGTGTGAGGGCAGTAAAACAGCATTCAAAAACCCCTTAATAATTTATTCCTATGAAAAGATTGCTTTTAGGTGCCGCCCTGCTTCTGGTAGCCGGCAGCGCCGCTGCACAAAACAATGCTTATTGGAAGGTGCAGGACAAAATGAAGAAGGCCGACAACCTGCTGCAGGCCAACGACGAGCCCGGAGCCTTTGTGCTTTATAACGAAGCCGACGCTACGCTCGAGGCAGCCCTGGCCAACCCTAAGACCACGGCTTTTGCCAAACTCTACAGCCTGGGTGGCCAGTTGCACCAGAAGATGTTCTCGCCCGAACTCAACCGCGCAGCGCAGCAACTGCCCTTCGATACGCTTGCATTCTGCACCCATCTTGACAAGTCGGTCATCTACTTCACCAAGAGCGTGGAGGAGAACAACAAGCCCAATAAGAAAGGTGAGGTAGCACCCGAGCAGACCATTGCCACCATGAACAAACTCTACCTGACGCAGATGATGGACTACTACAACTACGCAGGTATGTTTATGAACGCTATGGGCAACAAGGCGAAGAGCCAGGAATACTTCCAGAAGTACCTGGATTTCCCCAAGAACCCCGTGTTCACCCAGCAGGAGAGTGACTCCATCTACCGCGTGAAGGCTGCCAACTACCAGCAGACGCGCTTCAACCTGGCTTACCTGGCTTACCAGCAGAAAGACTGGCAGGCTGTGGTGAGAAGTTGCGACGAGGCCCTGAAGGACACGGCATCGCTGCACGACTACTACCAGATGAAACTTGCTGCCTTGGGCGAAATGAAGGACACCGCCGCATGGGTTTCGACCTTGGCCGAAGCTGCCCAGCGCACGGGGGCCACTACTTTCAGCCAGAACTTGCTGTACTACTACATGCAGAACCACAAGACAGCCGAGGCTGAACAGCTGGCGCAGTCGATGGTAACGGCTAACCCCAACAACAAGAACGCATGGTTCATGAAGGGCGCTATCGAACTCAACATCAAGCGCCAGTATGACGAGGCTATCGCCAGCTTTGAAAAGGCACTTGCCATTGACCCCGACTTTGCCGATGCCCTCTATAACATCGGTGCTGCCTACATCAACAAGGCATACGAGCTCATTCAGAGCGGCAAGTTTGAGTATGTAGGTACGGGCAAGCGCATCGCCGGTAAGGGCGAAGCAGGCTATGCCAAGGCTAAGGCTATCTACGACAAGGAGCTGGCTGAAGTACGTGCCATATACCAGGGCGCGTTGGGCTATCTGGAACACCTGCGCGAACTCATGCCCGACAACCCCAAGCGCTGGGCATCGCCCCTGCAGCAGGTTTACTCCAACTTGGGCGAAAAGGACAAAGCCAAGGAAATGGATGCACTGCTGGAACAGGCTAACCAAGCTGGCAACTAACATGCAGACGACTTACGCATAAGTTAAGCTTCCTACTATCAGAAACGGCGCGCAGTGCACACAGCGCAAGCAGCAGCCAAGCACTGCGCGCCTGTTTCAAACTCACTTTTGCATTCGCCATCTATCCTAACCGCAGCAGCCGCAAACTGCTACCCCCAAACACACATCGACTACAACAAGATTGACCAAACCATGTCAACGAAGAACTGTATCCAACGCTATTCAATGGTGCTCCTGACGGTGTGTCTCGTGCTGCTGGTATGTCCGGCAGCGGGCCATGCGCAGAAAGCACTGAAGCCCATCAAGACGGCATTGAAGGAAAAGAAATACAGTGACGCCGTCAAGCAAATAGCAGAACTGCGTAAAGACTCCCTTTATCGCAACGACGAGAAACTTTGTGAATACGCCATCGAGGCACAGCGCGGCCTGAACGACGCGCAAAACACCAAGTTGTACCTGAAGCAGCCCTACGACACGGCAGCCTTCTTCAACACCACCCATCAGATTATTGCCGAGGCAGTGCGCCTCGACTCCATAGAGCAGGCGGCCCTTGACAACGAGGGAACTAAGCCCCGCCAACAACGACTCGTGCAGGACATGCTGCGCACCTATTTCAAAAACCTCAATGCCGGCGCACGCTACTTTTACCGACAGGGCAAATATGCACAGGCCATGCCTCTGCTGCGCGAGGCGGTGGGCGTGATGCTCTCGCCGCTGGGTGAGCGTACCCTGCCCAGCGAGCAGCGCAGCCCAGCCTTGGTGAGCAAGCAGGCTGCCCTCTACCTGTCGGCGGCCTACCGCACACAGTGCTGGGACGAGGTGCACCGCTACGAAGTGCAGGCTATGCTCGACTCAGGGCTGCGCGACCACCTGTTGGAGTGCCTTGCCTTCACAGCCGAAGCCCGAAAGGACACAGCGCAGTATCTGCACTACCTGACGCAGGCTTGGGAGGATTATCCCACACGCCAGCCCTTCTTTCTACGTCTTACCGACTACTATCTGCAACAGCACGATTATGCCCGCGTGCTCACCCTGTGTGACCGTCAGCTTGAAGTTGATACCCTGCGTACCGCGGCCTATGTGGCTCGCTGCAACGCCCTGCTGAACTTGCGCCGTTTCGACGAAGTGGTGGCTACGGCGGAGCAACTGCAACAATGCGACACGCTGTGCGCCGAAGCCTATTATTATATGGGTACCGCCGATGCGGCACTCGGCGCGATGGTCTCCCTGCCTAAGGATGCACGTTCGGCGGCCTATAAGCAGGCACACAAAAAGCAGCAGATTTATTACCGTAAGGCCATGGAGAGCATTGAGGAATATCGCCGCCGCATGCCCGATGACAAAGCACGCTGGGCACCCCTGCTTTACCAACTCTACCTATGGCTTAACGAAGGCAAGAAGTTTGAAGAGGTGGAACGCCTGCTGCAATAGCACGCTGCTCCCCCCATTATATATATAAGGAATACAACATCCGCTTTGTGGCACATGCCACGCACATTCATTCACCATCATGAACGCCATCATAACACCTCCCGATACGTTGCACGGCTGCATCCCTTTCACCGACATCTCGGTGCAGGACATGCGCGAAGCCATCATGCAGGGGATGGACGAAGAGAATAAAGAAATAGAACGTCTGTTGGCCTGCGCAGACAAGCCTACATTCAAGAATACCATCGAGCCGCTGGCCATGAGCGGCGACCTGCTGGGGCGTGCTACCGCCATTATGTATAACCTGGCTTCGGCAGAGACCAACGACGAACTCGATGCCCTGACCAACGAGGTGGCACCCATGCTGACTGAGCACAGCAACCGCATGATGCTCAATGAGGCTCTGTTCGACCGTGTGCGCTACGTCAAGGAGCACGCACCAGCCACGTTGACCGATGAACAGCGCATGTTGCTGAATAATACGTACGACGGGTTCCTGCGATCGGGAGCAGCACTCGATGCTGCAGGCAAGGAGCGCTACCGCGACATCAGCATGCAACTCTCCACGCTCGGCCTTCAGTTTTCGCAGAACCTGTTGAAAGAAACCAACGCCTACGTGTTGCACATCACCGATGAGGCAGAACTGGCTGGCTTGCCCGACATGCACCGCAAGGCCGCCGCTGAGGAAGCCAAAGAGCGCGGGCTTGGCGGCTGGGTGTTTACCCTCAAAGCCCCGAGCTTTGGACCTTTCATGATGTATGCAGAGAACCGCAAGCGCCGGCGTGAACTCTATATGGCCTATCACACGAGGGCCACGCACGCTAACGATGCCAACAACTTCGACGTGGTGCGGAATATCGTGAACCTGCGGCGCGAAAAGGCACAGTTGCTGGGCTTTACTGACTACGCCGACTATGCGTTGCGTCACCGTATGGCTGCCGACAAGGAACACGTGATGCAGTTGCTCGACACCCTCATTGTCCATTACAAGGAACCTGCCGAGCGCGAGGTACAGGAGGTGCGCGAACGAGCCGTGGCTGAGGAGGGCGACGACTTCGAATTCATGCCATGGGACTTCAGTTTCTATTCGCAGAAGATAAAGAAGGAGCGCTACGATTACGACCCCGACATGTTGCGCCCCTATCTTGAACTGTCGCAGGTACAGCGCGGCGTGTTCGGACTGGCTACGCGCCTCTACGGCATTACCTTCAAGCAGAACAAGTATATACCCGTTTACCATCCCGATGTGGTGGCTTATGAGGTGTTTGATGCCGAGGGCAAGTTTCTCGCCTTGTTCTATGCCGATTTCTTTCCCCGCGAGGGAAAGAGGGGTGGTGCATGGATGACGAGTTTCCAGGACGAAGCCTGCTTAGCACCCGACAATGAGCAGCCCACGCCCGATAACACCCGCCGGCCGCACGTGGCCATTGTGATGAATTTTACCAAACCCACGGCTGACACCCCCTCACTCCTTACGCTCGGCGAGTTGCAAACGTTCATGCACGAGTTTGGCCATGCCCTGCATGCCATTTTCGCCATGACCCGCTATGAGGCCCTCAGTGGCACGTCGGTGTATTGGGACTTTGTGGAACTGCCCTCACAGTTTATGGAGAATTACGCAGTCGAGCCCGAGTTCCTGCGCGGCTTTGCCTACCATTATCAGACAGGCGAGTGCATCCCGCAGGCTTACATCGACCGCATACAGAAAAGCCGCCGTTTCCAGGCCGCCTATGCTTGCATGCGCCAGGTGTCGTTCGGACTGCTGGATATGGCTTACTACACCCTGCAGGAGCCTTTCACGCAGGATGTGAAGACCTTCGAATGCGAAGCCTGGCAACGCGCCCAACTGCTGCCGCATGTAGATGGCACTTGCATGACGGTGCAGTTTGGCCACATCATGTCGGGAGGCTATGCTGCGGGCTATTACAGTTACAAGTGGGCCGAACTCCTCGATGCCGATGCCTTTGCCTACTTCAAGCGGCATGGCATCTTCAATACCGAGGTGGCCGCCTCCTTCCGTCAGCACGTTCTGTCGCGCGGCGGCACCGAACCGCCCATGCAACTCTATCTGCGGTTCCGCGGGCAGGAGCCTACCATTGAGGCCCTGCTTGAACGTGACGGAATCAAGTAAATCATTTACCGACACCTACACAACCAAGTATTATGGATATCGAGGCAAACGAAAAGAACACCCTGCTCGACCAGCGCTACCTGCGTATGGCCAAGATATGGGCTGAGAATTCCTACTGCACCCGCCGCCAAGTGGGCGCCTTGATAGTCAAGGACAAGATGATTATCAGCGACGGCTTTAACGGTACGCCCTCAGGCTTTCCCAATGTGTGCGAGGGCGCAGACGGACTTACCTTGCCCTACGTGCTGCATGCTGAAGCCAACGCCATCACCAAGATAGCCCGATCGGGCAATAACTCCGACGGCGCTACACTCTACGTCACCGATTCCCCTTGTATAGAATGCGCCAAGCTCATCATACAGGCTGGCATCAAGAAAGTAGTCTATGCCCGCAGTTATCGTCTGACTGATGGCATCGACCTGCTGCGTGAGGCTGGTGTGGAAGTAAGGAAAATCGAGTGCCCCGAATAACTGAACAGACGGATTATCACATTATGCTCAAAGCAAACAAAAACAGGTTCGTGCCCTTTTTCTTGTCGTGCGGCGTGGTCGTAGGCATCCTCTTGGGTAGTTTCTTTGCCAACCATTTTGCTGGCAAACGGCTGAGCATTGTCAACAATTCAAGCAACAAGGTTATCGACCTTTTCCATCTCATAGACGACCAGTATGTCGACTCCGTCAATCTTACCGATCTCGTGGAAAAGGCTCTGCCGAAGATACTCAAGGAACTGGACCCGCACTCCACCTATATCTCTGCGGCCGAGGTGGAGCAGAGCATGCAGGAACTGCGCGGTAGTTTCTCGGGCATCGGCGTGCAGTTCACCATTTATAAGGATACTATCCGCGTGGTGCGGGTGCTCAAGGGCGGTCCGTCTGAGTACGTGGGTTTGCAGGCTGGCGACCGCATCGTCACCATCGATGGCGAGAAATATGTGGGCGACAGCATTACCAACGACGGCACCATGAAGCGCCTGCGTGGCGTAGGCGGCACCGAAGTCAAGCTGGGCATTAGCCGTGCCGGCATCAAGGCCGAGAAGGTGTATCGCATTACCCGCGGCGAGGTTCCTGTTAAAACGGTAGATGCTACTTACAGCCCCGCCCCAGGTGTGGGCTACATCCGCATCAGTAGTTTCGGCGAAACCACCTACGCAGAGTTCCTGGCAGCGCTGGCGCAGTTGCAAACCGATGCTTTCACCAACCTCATCATCGACCTGCGAGGCAATCCAGGCGGCTATATGGAAACGGCCGTGCAGTTAGTCAACGAGTTCCTGCCTAAGAACCAACTCATTGTTTACACCCAAGGTCGCAAGTCGCAGCGTAAGGAGTACCGCACAGATGGGCGCGGTGCTTATCAGTCGTTGCCCCTTGTGGTGCTGGTGGATGAAACCTCGGCTTCGGCCAGCGAAATCTTTGCCGGTGCCATACAGGACAACGACCGCGGTACCATCATCGGGCGGCGCAGTTTCGGTAAAGGCCTCGTGCAGGTGCCCATTGAGTTTCCCGATGGCTCCATGCTCCGCCTTACTACAGCCCGTTACTATACCCCCTCGGGTCGTTGCGTGCAGAAGCCTTACACGCCAGGACAGGAGGAAGACTATGAAGCCGACCTGCTTACACGTGCCGAACATGGCGAGTATTTCTCGGCCGATAGTGTGAAGACGACGGGCGAGAAGTATCATACACGCCTTGGTCGCACGGTCTACGGTGGCGGTGGCATCATCCCCGACATCTTTGTGGCACGCGACACACTCGGCATGACCACCTATTTCAAGGAAGCCTACTTCACCGGTCTCCTATTTCAGTTTGCCTACGAGTTCACCGACATGCACCGTAAGGATTTGGCCAAATGTGCCGACTATAAGGCAGTGCAGAATTACTTAAGGCGTAAAGGTGTGGTGGAGCAGTTCGTGCGTTTCGCTGAAAAGGGAGGACTGAAGCGCCGCAACCTTATGATACGTAAGTCCTACAGACTCTTAGAGCAATACATCACAGCTTCCATCCTCTCCGATGCCCTTGATGAGAATATGGCTGCCGCCTATACCGGACAATCCGACCCAGCCGTGCAGCAAGCCACATCGTTGCTGCTCAAGGGCAAGGCTTTCCCTCAAAAGGTGGCAACCGGCCGTGTCAAGGGTAAGGCCGAGGCGCGTCTCCTTCCTGCCACGTGGCAGCATGGGGTGGGGCAGTGGCATGCGGTCCAGGCAGCACTCTCGCTTGAGGCCAACCGTTTCCGCCACCAACTCTTCACGCTCAGTGCGCGCCACGATACCCTGAGACGCAGAAACTCCACCAAGCATACCTTCCGCAGCGTGGCGCATGCCGGCAGCCTGCACGCCGGGCGCTCGTAGCCATCACAAGGAACCGAAAGCATCGCAGCCTATGAACAGTCCTTCAGTTTTTGATGCGAAGCAAAGCATGCGCCGCACCGTGCGCCAGACCATTCTGCAACTCACCGACGCCGAGAGGCAGGCGCAGAGCCAGGCCATAGTGTCGGCGCTGGCGTCCCATCCGTTCTGTCAGCAGGCTCGCAGCGTGCTGCTCTTCCATCCCCTTCCCGATGAGCCAGACATTACGCCGCTGTTCCGTATGTGGCAGGATGAAAAGCAACTGCTGCTGCCCGTGATACGTGAGGGTGAAATGTGGGCACGCCCCTTCGATGCCCGAGTGCCGCTCACCGTGGGTGCTTTCAGCATTCAGGAGCCAGCGTGTCCCGACCACGGCGCTGATGTGGCTGCCGACCTGGTCATCGTGCCCGGGCGGGCCTTCGATAAGCTGGGCAACCGCATGGGGCGCGGCAAAGGTTTCTATGACCGTTTCTTTGCCCGTGCTCTATGGCAGAATGTTCCGAAGATAGGTGTGGGCTATCCCTGCCAACTGCTCTCTCATGTGCCCGCCGAGCCTTTCGATGTGCGCATGACCTGTCTTGTAACAGGGCTTTGAAAGGGTCCTCCCTGTCTTGCCCTTTCCCTCGAACTCATTGCTTGTGGCATATATTTGCAATTTGCGGGTATAAATGCCTATGGCCTTGAATATATAATTTTTATCTTTGTCCCGCTCGTTCAATTGTTTTTCTTTGTGAAAAGCAGGATGAGCGTGCCACGCTTCCTGCAGCGAGGCGTTTGATATTGCAATACTGACATGCTTGAACATCTGATAATTCCTCTTGAAACGCATACAGATGACCGTGGTACGCTCACGGTCACCGATTTCGATTGGCAGAACGTGCTGCCTTTCAAGCCGCACCGTGCCTTTTGGATAAACGGCGTGCCCGATGGCGGGAGTCGTGGCGTGCATGCCAACAAAACCTGTTGCGAATGCATCATTGCTGTCAGTGGCAGTTTTTCTGTGGTGGTAGATGATGGCCTGCACAAACCCGAAACATTTTGCATGAATTCTCCCTCGCAGGCGTTGCTCATTCCACCTTACGTGTGGTGCGAACTCTCGCACTTCACCGCTGATGCCGTGTGCCTGTGCTTTGCCTCGGGCAGTTACGACCGTACGGATTATATCGAGGATTATCAAGAATTCCTGCAACTGGCCAAGGCACATAACGAAGCACACACTGGTGATGAGTGATTACGACGAACAGGCCTTTACGCTCCAGTCTTACACGCCCGATGCGGCGGAGGTTTGGAATGCATGCGTGGCGCAGACGCGCAGCGCAAGTTTCCTGTTTTTCCGTGCCTACATGGACTATCATGCTTCGCGTTTCACCGATGCCTCCCTGCTCTTCTATGCACGACGCGGCCAGTTGTTGGCTGTGCTGCCAGCCTGTCAGTCTCCCGCCGATACTTCGGTCGTGGTGTCGCACGCAGGCCTTACCTACGGCGGCCTGCTCACCACCTCCGCCGTCACCACCTCGTTGGCGTGCCACATGCTTCGCGCAGCCTGCCGTCACTATGCGGCACAGGGCTACCGCGAGTTCATCTACAAGCCTGCGCCCTATATATATAAGGAGTATCCAGCCGAGGAAGACCTTTACGCCCTGTTCCGCCTGAAGGGTCGTCTGTGCACGCGTGCCGCCTCGTCGGTCATCAGTCTTGCCCAGCCTTTGCCTTGGAGCACGCTGCGCCGCCGCAAAGTGCGCAAGGCCGCTTCGCAACCTGCGTTAGTCGTTGAGAGTGATGCAGCCCACGTAGCGGCTTTCTGGCAACTGCTCGATGTGGTGCTCTCCACCCGCCACGGCGTGCATCCCGTACACACGTTGGCCGAGATGCAGATGCTTATGGAGAGCTTTCCCCGAGACATACGCCTTTTCACCGTGCACGTGGGAAACGGCAAGCGGCTGTGTGCTGGATGCCTGATGTACTTTACCCGCTGTGTGGCGCATGTGCAGTATATAGCGGCAAGCGATGAGGGTCGTGCCATCGGTGCGCTCGATTATCTTTTCTCCCACCTTCTCGCACACATTGAGCAAGTGGCGCCGGGCAGTCGCTATTTCGACTTTGGCATCTCCACCGAGCAGGGTGGGAGCGTGCTCAACGAGGGACTCATTTTCCAAAAGGAGGGCTATGGTGCCCGCACCGTGTGTTATGACAGTTACGTCCTTCCGCTTGGCCAGGACTGACCACCCTTCGGCCTCCTTTCTTTTCCCGATACATGAAAAACCTTCCCCATCATGTGCCACATACCCTTTCTCCCCTTGCAACGCCTCACGGCCTCCTATGGTTCTGAACTTACGGAGGCAGTGCAACGCGTGGTGCAGAGTGGGTATTATCTGAATGGTGAGGCGCTGGCCGAGTTCGAGCAGCAGTTTGCCCATTACGTACAGGCTCCGCATTGTGTGGGAGTGGCCAGTGGGCTCGACGCGCTTATGCTCTCGCTCATGGCCATGAAGCAGTGCTACGATTGGAGCGACGGCGACGAAGTCATTGTGCCCGACATGACGTTTGTGGCTACGGCCTTGGCAGTGGTGCGTGCGGGTTTGGTGCCCGTCAGCGCCGATGTCGACGACAACGGACTGCTCACTCCCGAGGCAGCGCAGCGTGTACTCTCGGCCCGCACCCGCGCCGTGGTGCCCGTTCACCTTTATGGCCATCCAGCCCCCATGCCCGCCTTCATGGCTTGGGCTGAGGCGCATGGACTGCTCGTGCTCGAAGATGCTGCGCAGGCTCATGGTGCTAGCGTCGGTGGCCGCCCCGTTGGCTCTTGGGGACACATGGCCGCTTTCAGTTTTTATCCAGGGAAAAATCTGGGCGCGCTGGGCGACGGTGGTGCCGTCACCACGGCTCACCCCCAACTGGCCGAACATGTGCGCATACTGGCCAACTACGGTGCCCGGCAGAAGTACAAGCACGAGTATCCTGGCATCAATAGCCGCCTCGACGAGGTTCAGGCGGCCGTGCTCAGTGTGAAACTGCGCCGCCTTGACGCCGACAATGCCCGCCGTAGGCAGGTGGCTGCGTGGTATGCGCAGGGCCTCGACCGTAGCATGTACCGTTTACCCTACGGCGGCGACGTCACGCAGAGTGTCTTTCACCTCTATCCCTTGCGCACGTCGCAGCGCGATGCCTTGCAGCGCTACCTGGCCGAGCACTGCATCGACACGCTCATCCACTATCCCCGCACGCTGCGGCAGCAGCCGGCGCTCAGTGCCAGTCTTCGCACACCCCAGCCCTGCCAGCAGGCGCAGTGTTGGGCAGAGCACGAACTGAGTCTGCCCATTCACCCTTTGCTCACCCTCTCCGAGGTGCAGCACATCTGTGAAGTTATGAATGCTTTTGGCTGATGCACGGGGCAGCCTTTCCTTTTCTCTTTCTATTTTTACTGCAATCTGTTGTCACTGAGCAGCGTGAACCTTCTATAATCTGAAAATCCATAATGCGTATGACACTTGACGTCTTGATTTGTTCGCTCAACAAGGGCATCGTGCGTGTGCAGGATGTGCTCTTGCCGCCTAAGGAGGGTGTGCACTATATTGTTTCCTACCAGTACACCGACGAACGTTACCTCGACCTCATACCTGAGGTGCTGAAGCAGCGCGACGATGTCACCGTTTATACTTATCAAGGACAGGGCCTCTCGGCCAACCGTAATCTGGCGCTCGACAAGGCAACGGCCGACATCGTCATGTTTGCTGACGACGACGCTCGTCTGCTGCCCGACACGCCCGAACTCGTCACCATGCAGTTCAAGCTCAACCCTCATCTCGACGTAGCCTTCTTCTGCGCTTCCACCTACACGGGTAAGCCGCTCAAGAACTATCCGCAGGATAACTTTGAGGTCGTGGCCCGGCCGGCCGGCTTCAGCATTTCGGCGTTGGAGATTGTGTGTCGCCGCACCAAGGTGCAGGGCCGCATCCGCTTCGACGAGCGCTTTGGCCTTGGCACCAAGTTCCTCACCTGCGGCGAGGAGGAAGTGTGGCTTGAGGATGCCCTGCGTGCCCGCTTGAAGATGCATTACTTCCCCATCAAGATTGTGGAAACCTCAACGATGCTCAAAAAGTCGATGGTCTACGTTGATGCGGGAGTGCAGCGCAGCCGTGGCGCTATAGCCTATTATATGTATGGCAGCCGTGCCTGGCTCGTATGCCTGCGCTTTGCCTTCAACAGTGCCCGCCGTGGCTGTTGCCACTTCCTGCCCATGATGCGCCACCTAGCCGAGGGCATACGTTACATGCAGCGCACGGGACGTTAACTATGGAGAGCATCCAACTGCTTGTGTGCACCCAGGGCGAGGGCATACACCGTGTGCCCGCCATGCTCCTGCCGCCCATGCCCGGCGTTTCCTACCTCATCTCGTGGCAGGTGCCCCAGGTGCAGCATGCTGAGGTGCCGCAGGCTTTGCGGGGGCGCGACGATGTGCGTGTGGTGTGCCAGCAGGGTAGGGGACTGGCTCGTAACCGCAACCATGCCTTGACCTATGCCTCGGGCGACATTCTGGTGCTGGCCGACGACGACTGCCGCTACACCGCTGCCTCCTTTCAGCTCATACGCGATGCCTTTGCTCAAGCCCCGCATGCCCATATCATAGCCTTTCAGGCTGCCGACACCGAGGGGCGCCCTCTGCGCAGTTATCCTGCCGCGCCTTATCGTTACCCCCACCTGCCGCGAGGGGCTTATGTGGCTTCGGTGGAAATGTGCATGCGCCGAGCAGCCACTGTGTTGGCTTTCGACGAGCGTTTCGGCCTCGGTGCCCCTTACCTGTGTTGTGGTGAGGAAGATGTGTTTCTGCACCAGGCCCACGGGCGGGGATATGTTATAGAATACGTGCCGCAAGTCATGGTGCAGACGTCGGCGGGCACCACGGGCACGCGGTTTCTCACAGATGCCGCTGTGCAGCGCTCCAAGGGAGCCGTGCTGGCCATGCTCTATGGCTTCTGGGGGGCGTTGGCCCGTTGCCTGTGGCAGGTGAGCGTGCTACGTTCCTGCAGTCTGATGCAGCGCTTTCGCATCTTGCACCACATGTGGCAGGGCGTGCGCTACATCGTGTCGGCCTGAGCATGCCTACTCCCCTTTCCGTCATACTTCTGTTATGCTTCTCACCCTTATCATCCCTTTTTACAACCGCGCCGATTTTCTGCCCCGCACCTTGCGCAGCCTCGATGCTGTCAACCTGCGGGGCGTAGAGTTGTTGCTCGTCGACGATGGCAGCACCGATGCCTCGGCTACCCTTTGCCGCGACTATCTCAGTAAGCGTGCGGCGCGTGGTGAGGAGACTGGTGAGGCACGCCTCATCTCGATGTCGCACGCAGGAGCCTCGGCCGCCCGCAATGCCGGTCTGCGCCAGGCGCGGGGACAGTGGGTTTACTTCTTCGACTCCGACGACACCCTCTCGCCCGACTTCTTCACCGATGCCTTGCAGGTACTTGCGCCCCAGCCCGAAGCCCTTGATGTGCTGGCCTGCGTCAACACCCTGCAACTGCCCGACGGCACCCGCATGCAGCGTTACAGCCGTTGCAGCGCCTCGCTGGCCGACCAGTTGCTCACCGTGCCGCTGTGCACGCAGAGCATGATGCTGCGCACCGACTTTCTGCGCCGCATCGGTGGGTGGAATGAGGCGCTCACCATCTGGTTGGATTGGGAACTCGGCGTGCGTGCATTGCTGCACGGGGCACGCGTCAGTTGGATGCGGGGCAAAACGTACCACACCATCTACCGCCATGCCGCCAGCATCACAGGCAGCGGTTTTGCACCGGCCTACAACCGCATAGCAGCCACCCTGCACTGCGTGTGGCAGCAGCTCCTGGCCATGCCCGCCGCAGCCCCCGCAGCCGTTCCGCAGCCCGCCCCGCTGCTACTGCCCAGCACGGCTTCGTTCCATCTCACGCTCCCCATGCGTCCCGCCGATTCCCGCTGCCGCTGCCTGGTGGCCTATGCCCTGCGCACGGCCATTGTAGCAGGCACGTTGCGGCGTGAGCATGCCGCAGAAGCCTCCCTCAACTTGCTGCGCACCACGCGGCAGGCCATCGCCACACACCTGCACGTTCTGCACCGCGCCCTCGTGGGCGCCACCCTGACAGCCATCTACCACTACGTGCGCCTTGGCGGACGCGGTGCGTGGCTGCTTCCCCGCCTGCTCCTCCTGCCCTTTATCCGTTAAACGCCTGCATCCGCAGCCTATCCCACGAGCCGCCTCGTGGGATTTTTTGTAAAGCTAAGGCTGCCGTGTGGGGCGTAATGCGTGAAATTGACGAATAGCATCATGAAAAGCAGTACGTAAGGGATAAAGGAGAGAAAATAGTTGACAAATTATTACTGTCCGCTAAACCCTAAGACTACACCCCTAACTTTCCGAGAAACAGAAGTGTGGCTTTCGGCTTATCATGGACAAGCCCCCTTTGTCAAAA
>SFEP01000091.1 GCA_004557185.1 Bacteroidales bacterium | reverse complement strand
CACCTCGGAGGGTACAAGTTTGACTTGCTTGAGGGTGGGGATTTGCCGAATGTCTACGTCAATCACAGCGAAGCAGTCGGCCTCGTTGCGCTTTTCGTAACTCAACGAACCTATGCCGGGATAGGTCCACGTGTTGCCCGTCGTCCACAGCCACCATGTGCACGCTGCTGTTGCCCTCCACGGGGCGACCTACTGCGGGCTCAAGCGTTTGCGATGCCCAGTCGCTGCCCAACTCCGTGGGCTGAGCCAGCACGGAGGCTATGCGGGCAAACTCGTTCTCGGCCACGATGGCCTGTTCTTCGGTGTCGATGTCGGCGTTGCCGTTGCCGCCACCGTCGTTATCGTCGTCGCTGCAAGCGCCCAGCGACAGGCTGCCGGCCAGCACGAGGGCTGCCCAAAGCAGGTTTTTACACAAAGTCTTCATTGTGGTATGTGTGATGAGGGTGAATAGAATGCACGGTTGCTTCGCTCTGGGCGATTAGTCCTGATACTTCTGCGTATAGACATAGACCTCCTTGAGGTAATCGCCGGGGAGTTTCTCGGTGACGGAGGGGTTGCCAATCTTCTTCGCGGAGATTTCGTAGCCCGTCTTGATGATGGGTACGAGTCCCTTGGGGGCAAGCATTTCGTTACCCACCTTGATGTCGCCGCGGCTATGGAAGTTGATGTAGTTCTGGATGTCGAACACGCATTCGCTCGACGTGTCGAGGTCGTGCTTGATGAGATACACGCCATCAGCCCGGAAGTCGAAGAGCTTGTCCTTGTTGAAGTAGGCGGCTGGCATGCCCACCGTGTCGCCGTTGTATTTGCTGTAGCTGTCGTAGAATATCATGAAGTACCCGGTAAGCCAGTCGTAGTCTTTCTCCGAGAAGCCGGCATGCTTTTCATAGTCGAGCGCCATGGCGGCAAGGGGCAGGAAGTAACCGGGGTCTTCCCCGTCTTCGCCCTCGCCGTGCAGATCCTGGCACACCTTGGCGTAGTTCTCGGTGAACCACTCAGCGTGTGTGCGGGCAAGCTGCGGGCCGCTGGGGGTCTCCGTGCCGCCCAGTGCGTCCTGCCCCTGGAAGTCGTAGAGGTTGGCGCACTTGATGAGGGTCAGCATCTGGCCAAAGGCTTTGGCAAGGGCCATGGTGGTGCGCAACTTGTAAGGGGCGTTGATATAGCCCGACGCGTTCTTGAGGGTCACCTCGCGTATGTGGTCGTCAGACACCTTGAGGCATGCCCAATGGCTCTTCTTCTTGCCGTACTGCGGGGCGGCGGGACGGCAGCAAATCCAGTAGGTGCCGTCGTTGCTGTTGAAGAGCACGTCGCCGTAGGAGTAGTAGACCCGGCCGCCGGCGTTGTCGGCCAGCATGGCGGCGGGCACCAGGCGCATCTGCGTGATGCCGGGCAGTTGCTTGATGCTGATGTCGACGGTGGCGTAGCAGTCGCTCTGCCCCTTCCAGGTGTAGGTGAGGTCGCCCAGCCCGTCGCAGTGCCAGGTATCGGACGTGGTGCCCTGCTTCAGCAGGTAGCCCGTGAGGCTCTGGTAGAAGGAGCGTGCCTCCTCCTCGCCGCTCACGGCTATCATGCGCACGGCGTGGTTGCCGTCCACAGGTTCGCCCTCCACCACTTCGTAGGTCTGCTGCGCCCAGCCCTTGCCCAGCTCGCTCGAGGGCGAGAGGGCCACCAGCATGCGCGAGAGTTTGTCGGCCGTGTCGGAGTCTACGTCGGTGAGTTCTTGGTTGGCGGCGCCGCTTACGTCGTCGTCGTCACTGCATGATGTAAGGTACAGGCCACCGGCCAGCAGCAGGGCGCAGGGCAGTATGCGGAAGAGGGTCTTTGCTTTCATAGTCATGAAATGTTGGTAGTGAAACATGGAAATGAGGATTGTCGGTGTGGCTATATTATATAAGGAGTGGAGGAGCCGCGGCGCGAGGCCGCAGACTGACACTCCCATCCGCGTGTTACAGGATAATGTGGATGGACTCGTTGGCACGCCACTTCTCCACGAGCACGCCTTTGTCCACACCGGGCAGCGCCTTGGTGGGGCTGGGCGTGAAGAGCCAGTTGGTGGAGAGTTGCTGGCCGTCCTTCACGCGGATGACGAAGGCCACGGGGTTCAGGCTCGGGTCGTCTATGTTGTGGCCTTCGGTGCTGCCGCGGTCGATGCAGGTGGTGATGTCGAAGGTCTCTTCACCTGGGCTCAGCACGAAGTCGTACGGGGTGGTGTGCAGGTATTCGAGCCCTGAATCGCCCTCTAAACTGGAGGTGTAGCCGTTGAAGTTGCATGCGGGCAGCACGATGTTGCCGCTGCTGTTCACATTGTAGCCAGCGTAGAAGATGGTGAAGGGCGACGCCAAAATCTCAAACATCCGCTCGTTCGACATGCCCGTCTCGCCCATGCCCGCATCCTTCATGAAAGGGAAGATTTCGGGCAGCAGCTTGTATTGTTCCCAGTAGTACTTCACGTCTTTGAAGTAATTCACCATATACTTGGGCGTCTTGTCTACGATGTTACCTAACCCATGCGTATGGCCATGGTATTTTACCGCACCATCGACATGGACATAAACGTAGTAGAGATCGGGGCGGGCAATGAGGGTGAGCATCTCGCCGAAGGTGGTGACCTTGTCTATCGTGCCGTTGAGCTTGTAGGGCAGGTTACCCACCACCACCTTCTGCTTTTTGCCATCGACCTTGGCGGTGGCCTTGACGTCCTTCTTCACGTTGGCATCGGGGATGTAGAGGCTGAACCACCAACTCTTGTCCTTGCCGAACTGGGGAGCAGCGGGACGGCCACACACCCAGTAGGAGTCGTCGCGGGTGTCGTAGATGACGTCGCCGAAATTGTAGTATGCCTCGCCGGCGGCGTTGTCGCCCAGCACGGAGGAGGGCACGAGGTTGATTTGCTTGAGGGTGGGGATTTGGCGGATGTCCACGTGGATGACGGCGTAGCAGTCGGCCTCGCCGCGCTTTTCGTAACTCAACGAACCGATGCTAGGATAGGTCCACGTGTTGCCCGTGGTGCCTGCGGGCAGGTGCTGGCCGGTAAGACCATTGTAGAAATCGAGGGCTTCCTTTTCATCTACCACAGCCACCATGCGCACGCTGGTGTTGCCCTCCACGGGGCGGCCCACTGCGGGCTTGAGTGTCTGCGATGCCCAGTTGCTGCCCAGTTCGGAAGGTTGGGCCAGCACGGAAGCTATGCGGGCAAACTCGTTTTCGGCCACAACGGCCTGTTCTTCGGTGTCGATGTCGGCGTTGCCGTTGCCGCCATCGTTGTCGTCGTCGGAGCAGGCACCGAACGACAGGCCGCCAATCAGTAGCATAACACATGGCAGCAGACGGAATAAATTCTTTGCTTTCATAATCAATGAGGAGTTATGTATGAATATAAATTTTTCAATGCAATTCCCACGCAGCAATACCTTCACCATTCCTACCCAATCGCGGTGATGAGGGTGGAAAACTGATAGCGTTTGCAGAGTGTAGAGGTTAAGGTTTTTTAAGTCTTCACTCACTGCTATGCTTTACGCGGCACGTGGTATGTGCAAAGGATTGCAGAGCCTATCTGCTGCCAGACCGGCACGGCGGCCGGGAATGCGCGGCGGCACACCGTGGAAGGTTGAAACCTGAATGTGGCGTATCCCTGTTGGGGGGCTTGGCCGGAGAGGTTGACACCCGTGCGCGCTTCTTAAAAATCCTCCTGCACGTAGTGTGCACTCCAGATGGGTGAAATGGCAGACGAACCTGGATGGCCTCACGGGGAATGGCTGCGAATTTATAGAACACCTGTAAAATGCCCTAAAAACGAATGTCTACAATCATGTCTACAAAGTTTCAGTTCTTGAATTGAAAGTAATTTCATTTAAAAAAGAGGGCTTGCGGAGGGGACTTGACGGTATTTTCCATGGATCTGACACGCGGATGTTACAGTTTGTGACATCTGCCTCACGGTGTGCTGTTGGCTGTCGCGCCTGCTTTCATGTGGAGATGCCGAAGCGGATAGGAGGTTCAGAATTTACAAGAACGACACTGGCCAACGCACACCACAAGCAAGAGGTGGCGGCATCGTGCCCCCGCCACCCGCATGCTTCACGCTCCCTCATGCCCCCACGTGCCGCACACGTCTACCACAAATGCCGGTTTCGCGACTGCCGGATGCCTGTCTGGGGCAGGCACATCAACCTGAGGCGGGTACAATACGGGATTGATTGAAAATGACAGCACATGTCGCAAACTGTTTACGACGCTGCACGCTGCATCTCCCCCACCCCGCCCCGTTCCACGTCCGCCAAGCCACGACGCGCTCACCTCGACGCCCGCCACTGTCTCATGTCTGGGCAGCACTCCTTATTCTATATAGTCAAGCCTTAAAAACTTTATGCATGAGCACATGTACAAGCATTGCATGTGTTAACTGGCCATTGCCCCTCTGCCATGAGCCTCTTGATGAACCATCTGAAAAGGCACAAAAGGAGCCTCATGGCTCTTTTGAGGTTA
>SFEP01000037.1 GCA_004557185.1 Bacteroidales bacterium | reverse complement strand
AAAATTTACGAACGACGTGAGTTTTTTTACGTACTACGTGAGTTTTTTTACGTAGCATCTCCTTTTTCCCATCCCCCACCCCGCCGAAAATAGATGCTACGTAAATTTTGGCAAGGCACTTCGGCGTGACGAAAAGCGGGCTCGGGCGTTGCCACCAACTGGCGGCCACATTGCCGTCGGTTGACAGCAACGCCCAAAGCCCGTTCCAAGAACGCCTTGCGCTATGGCAGAAAAGAAAGGGCCGGGTGTGAAATGGGACAGAACGGGCGCTGGGTCGACGCCGGGCGCTGCCCTCACCACGCCAGGCGCTGCGGGGCTGCACCCTCGATGCAGAGCACGTAGGTGCCGTGGGGCAGTGAGAGCGTGAGGTGCGCGGCACTGACGCTGTGCAGCTGGCGGCCGGCGGCGTCGTAGAGGGTGATGCGGCGGATGCCATCGGCTTGCACACTGAGGCGGCCGCCGGTGAGGCTCACCTGGGCGGGGCGCGCCTGAGGCTGGGCGGTGATGCCCTGCGTGCCGTCACTCAGATACATGCTCCAACCCGTGCCCGAGGCAGCCAGGTAGTAGCCTGCGGGCACGTCGGTGGGAGCTGCTGCCCCAATGCGTGTGATGAGTGTGCCGCGCAGCCCTGTGGCAAGGCTTTCGTAGTAGGTGCTGCGCTGCGTCACCTCCACCTGGCAGGCGGCGTGCAGACCAGCGGCGCGGCGCACGGCGGCCTGACGGGCGAGGGTGGTGCCATACTGCGTCCAGTGGGGCCAGAACACGCAGGGTATGCCGGCCGATGAGAAGAGGAAGGCGTAGGCCTGCTCCACGTAGCCGCCAAACTTGTCGCTGTTGCGGTAGGTGTCGTGGTTGTCGACGAAGGTGACGGCGTAGGGGGCGCTTTGGTGGTGGTGTATGAGGCCGGCGGGGCGCCAAGTGGCGTTGTCCTCAGCCCAGGCCATGGCGGCGTAGTTGCCGCGAGCCAAACCGTTGTTGAGGGCGGCATACTTCATGGGGAAGTCGAAGGCCATGCTGGCATAGCCGGTGTTCTTAATCCATGCCCACACGTTGTCGTAACTTCCGTCCCAATACTCTCCCACGGAGAGGGTGGGTTGCGCTTCGCGGTTGTATTGCCCCACATACTGTGCGGCAAAGCCCTTGACGAAGTCGTAGCGGAAGCCGTCGTAGCCCACGTCGCCGCGCAGCCACTTGAGGTAGGCGGTGACGGCGTTCTGCACCTGGACCGAGGTGTGGTCGAGGTCGCGTGCACCGCCCCAGTTTTCACCCGAGTCGGGTGCGCCCTTAGCCTTGCCATACCATGAGCCGGCCGACGGGTCGGTGTTCATTTCGTCGGTGGAGCAGATGTGGTCGGCGGTGAGCTGGTAGGAGCCGTAGGTGCCGAAATCGTCGAGGGGGAAGTCGCCCCACGAGGTGTAGCCCGCGCGGTGGTTCACCACCACGTCGGCCAGCACCTGCACGCCGTGCTCGTGGAAGGCTGCGATGAGGGCTTTGAGCTGCGAAGCGGTGCCCCAGCATGAAGTCTGGTCGTTCCAGACGCGTGGATGGTAGCCCACGTTGGTGCCGCCCACCGCGCCACCCCCTTCGGCCGAGGCCGAGGGCGGAAGCCACACGTGGGTGAAGGTGCTGCTGAGGGCAGGCACGTGGTCGAGGAGTTGCTGCCAGCCCGTTTCGGTCTGCGAGTTCCAGTAGAAGCCCTGCAGCATGATGGCCTCGCTCTGCTCGGGCACTTGGGCACGCACGCCGAGAGCGAGAAGGGAGAGAAGGAGAAGAAACTGTTTCATAGGGTAAAAGAAACTATTGGAGGGGAAAACTGCCCTGCACATGCCTGCCACAGCACAAAGGCAGAGGCCGCCCCGCCGCTGCGCCCGTGAGGGTGAGCCAAGGCGGTGCGGCCTCCTTGCTATAAACATGTGCAAAAGGTGGGGTCGCAAAATTACTTCACACTACCCTTGCCTGTGGTGAAGTTGAGGCTGACAACCTGACCTGCACCGGCGTTGACGCGTTCCTGGTCGGGACCTGAGCCGCGGTAGACGATTTCGCCGTTGAGGATGATGAATTCCATCTTCCACCAGTCGATGTCGTCCTTGGGATGTACACACATGCGCAGTTCGCCGTCGGCGGAGAGCGGATTTGAAAGGAAGTCGCCGTCCTTGCCCTCGGGCACGTTGAGGCAGTTCTCGGGTTTGAGTTCCCAAGCGCCTACGGTGTTGCCAATGAGGTAGACCTCGGGCTTGTAGGTTTCGAGCACCTTGTTGGATGCATCGACGTAGAGCAAGTACCATCCGCTCTGGCCCACTACCACGTTGCCCGTGCCGCTAAGTGCTGCGCCGGCGTGGTCGACGATGGTGAGCTGGTCGGCACCGAAGTCGCCGCCCCAGCCACGCTGCGGGGCAAACTTGAACTCGTCGCCAGCAGTGAGGTAGACGATTTTCCAGAACTCACCCTTGTGGTCGTAAACGGGCACGAGGGGGAGCCAGTCTTCGGGGGTGCTGCCCCACTTGTAGGCGCTGCCCGTCATGTAGAGTTCGGGCGACACGGTGCGCAGGCTGTACGTCCAGTTGACCATGTCGATCGTGAGGCGGTAGTCGCCCTCGCCCACCTTGAATGCCTGTGCGCCCGACCAGGTGACGAAGGTGTCGGTGGAGGTGTCGCCGTCGACGCTGCTGCCAAGGACAGCGCCCCAGTCCACGCCGCCGTTGACGATGCCGCTCTGGGGCAGGATTTTGAACCAGGAGTCCTTGGTGGCCGAGAACTCACACTGGAAGACGCCGTTGCCCAAGTCCTGCATGGGCAGGGCAGCCTCGGCCGTCCAGCCGCAGAAGTCGCCCAGGATGTAGTAGGCCTGCTCGGTGGCGGGAGGGGCTACCTGCAGATAGGTGGCGCTGACCTCGTTGGAGGCGGCGCGCAAGGCTTGGCCCGAGGGCGTGACGATGGTGCCCGTGGCCGAGATGGAGAGCGTGCGCTCGGTGCGCTGCAGACTGTTGTAGGCCAGACGCACCACGCTGTCGAGCTGGGCTACGGCCACGCGAGCTACGCCTTTCTGCATGGTGCAGGGCACGGTGTAGGAGCCGTTGACGGTGAGGGTGCTGAGGATCGCGCTGCTGCCGGCGGGCGCCTGGACCATGCTGACGACGCTCACGAGGTCGACGGTGTCGGCGCAGGTTTCGCGGTCGATGGCATCGGTGCTGGCAGCGCCTATCTCAAGCTGCAGGGCAGCCGAGGGGTCCTGCTGGGCGTTGCTCTGCGGAGCGGCCCAGTCGGTATAATCTTCATCGCAGGCCGTGAAGCCGAGAGCGGCCACGAGGATACCTGCATAAAGGGCTTGTGTTTTCATGGGGAATGCTTGTTAAGGAGTGCGCGGGCAGGCGGCGGCAGGGGCTGCGGCCTGCCCAGCGCACGGATGTTTCATGTGTGTTTACTCGACGAAGCCTGTGCCGTGGGTGAAGTCAAGGTGTACGCGTTTGCCGGCCGAGAGGTCGACGCTGTAGGCGGCACCCTTGTTGTCGGCCCAGCCTGACACGATGTTGTTGTTTTCACGCCAGAAGATGGTGCTGCCGTCCTGCAGTGTGAACTCGGTGGCCCACCAATCGGCCTCGGGAACCTTGACGGCCATGCGGCATTCGCCTGAAGCCGTGGCTGCGGGCGATACCCACTCGCCGTCGCCCTCGGGCATCTGGAACTTCCATTCGTCGGCGAAGCCCCAGCTGCCGCCCGTGGCGTTGCCGATGAGGTAAACCTCGGCGGGACGGATGTCGACGGTGTAGGCTACTTCCTTGCCCTGCACCTTGGTGGTGACGATGAAGGTGTACCAGCCGGCCTTCGACACGGCGCTGTTGCCGCTGTCGGTGCCGCGACAGGCGCCTGCATTCTCCACTGCTTCGGGCGTGAAGGTGAGCTGGTCGTAGGTGCGTGCCACCTCCCAGTCGTTTTCGGCGGGGCCAATCTTGAAGTTGGTGTCGCCGTTGCAGTAGACCACGGTGAAGAAGACACCGGGCTGGCCGTTGACAGCGGCAAACTTCACCCACTTGCTCCAGTTCTCGGCGGCGGGCAGGCTGCCGATGATGTACATGCTCTCAGGCAGTGCCACAGGAGCAGCCATGCGTACAGCATGCACATGGGGCAGCGTGATGGGGGTCGAGAAGCAGTCGGTGCCGGTGCTGGAGGCGATGTAGGCGCGCAGACGGAGGGTGACGGCTACGTCGGCAGGCAGTTCGTCGTTGGGGTGTGCCGTTTCCCACAGAGAGATGATGGCGGAGTTGAGCTCGTAGGCATCGACGTCCATGCGGGCGGTGGTGTAGAAGGTGGCGAGTTCCACGTAGTTGGCCTCAGCCTCGTCGGTGGCTTCGGTGAAAGCCTCGTCGAGGGTGACTTGCACGGCGTAGTTGGTGGCTGCCGTGAAGCCGTAGGCCGGCTGGGTGCAGGTGAGTTCTACGCTCTTGGAGTTTTCCAGGTCGTAGACGTTGTTGGCAGCGAAGGGGGGCACGTTCAGCACGAACGAGGCGGGATGCTGCAACACGGGATTGCTGTCTGTGTCGTCCTCGCAGCAAGCCAGGAAAGGCAGGGTGAGGGCCAGAAGCAAAAGGCTGGCTATCTTTTTCATGATAATGCTGTTTCTTTAAGAATAAGTGGTTGGGTGTACTCCTTTATATATAAGGCGTGCGCTGCGTGGTGGCCGGCGCGGCCCCTATATATAATAAGGAGTGGAGAGGGCTGCCGCCGCACCGCCGCGTGGAGGTGCGGCGGCGGCGCTGATGCTGATTAGTAACCCTCGTTCTGGTGCATGTTGGGGTTGTTCGAGAGGTCGTTTTCGGGCACCGGGTAGAGGTTGAGGTAGCTGGCCACGGCCGTACCTTCGTAGACACCGCCTTTCCAGTCCCAGAGGTACTTGTTGGTGGTGAACATGTCGAAGCGGCGGAGGTCGGTGCGGCGGCGTCCTTCGAGATAGAACTCGCGGCCCCATTCCTTGACGAAGTTCATTTCGTTCAGGTCGCTGCCCGTCCAAGCGGTGGCATGGGCACGCTGACGCAGCTCGTTGACGTCGGCCAGCACATCGGTAGCGGGCTTGCCCATGCGCCAGTTAGCCTCGGCACGGGTGAGGTAAGCCTCGGCCAGACGGATGAAGGGAATGTCGGTGTCGGGCACATTGGGGTCGTGGTAGTCGGTGGTGCCGTCGGCGTGCTCGTTGGTCCACTTGATGATGGCCAGGCCGTTTTTGATTTGTCCCACCTTCTCGGTTTCAATCTTGCGGTCGTCGCCGCCGAAGAGGAGGGCGCGGTCGTCGCCGGCAGCCTGTGCAATGGCGTAGCGCTCCTGCGACATGGGCACATTGGCGCGGTCGGCAAAGAAGAAGTCAACCACCTGCGAACGGGCACGGATGCAGGTCCAGGGGTCGTTGGTGCCGTAGAAGTTGGCGCAGTCGGAGGCGTAGCAGCTGCAGATGATGGTCCAGGTGCCGCCGTAGGTTTTCATCTTCTGACCGTCCTGACGTATGGGCAGGATGATTTCCTTCATGGCCTCGGGGTTGCGGTCGTTGTCGCCCATGAAGAGCTGCTGGTAACCGCTGAACTGGCCCTGTGCCGTCTTGCTCAGGCTGTAGCCGCTCGTGATGGCGCGGGTAGCCCAGTCGGCAGCCTCCTGCCAGCGCGGGGTGCCGGTGTAGACCTCGGCGTTGAGGTAGAGGCGCGAGAGCATGACGTAGAGGGCGGCCTTGTTGACCTGGCCAAAGCGTGTGCCGGCAGGGTCAGCCTCGGGGAGCTGCTCCTCGATGGCCTTGTATTCGCTCTCGATGTAGGCAAAGAGGTCGGCGCCCACTTTCTCCACGGGTTTCTCGGAGTTGAAGGTTTCCTTGAAAGGAGCGCGGCCGAAGAAGTCGAGGAAGTACTGGTAGTACATGGCGCGGAAGAAGCGCACCTCGGCGCAACGCGTCTTCGAGGTTTCGTCGGTCAGGCCCTTGTAGAGGTCGAGGAAGTAGTTGCACTGCGTGATGTTGTAGCCCAAACGGTTGTAGAGCATACGGGTGAAGATGTGCTGATCGTTCCACGAGAAGTTGAGGAACTCTGCCTGGCCGGGGTCGTTCTGCCAAGCCCAGAGGCACTCGTCGGTGGAGAACTCCTGCTGCTCCCACATGCGGCGGAAGAAGGGGTTCTTACCGGGGTCGTCGGAGATGTCGGGCTTGTCGGTGGCTCCCTGCTGTCCCGACAGGGTGAGGAGGGAGTAGATTTTGGCGTAGTACCCGTTCTGTTCGGCCGAACTCTGGGTCTGCGGGTCGATGGACGACTGGTTGAGGTCGTCGGCGCAGGATGCGAAGCCCAATCCTAATGCCAAGGACAAGGCCCAAGGGGCAAACTGCTTAAACATATCGAGTTTCATGATCGTTGTCTTTGATAATGGATAATAGACGTAAGGTGTTTAGAACTGCAGGTTGAGGCCGAGCATGTAAGTGCGAGGACGGGGATAGAAGCTCTTGTCAACACCCTTGTAGCTTTCGTTGGAGATTTCGGGGTCGAGGCCGTCGTACTTCGTGATGACGAAGGGATTCTGCACCAAAGCATAGACGCGGCCGCTGATGCCGTCGTACTTGCCGCCCTTGAAGAGGTTGCGGAAGCTGTAGCCCAGCGTGATGTTGTCGCAGCGCACGAAGGAGGCGTTGCGCACGAAGTAGTCGCTCATGGCGTAGTTGCCCTGACCGCTCCATCCCAGGCTGAGGTGTTCCGGCAGGCGGTTGGTGTACTCGTTCTGCACGGTCAGGCCAGCCAGGCTCACGTCGGCACGGTCGGAGAGGAAGTCGTAGTACACGTAGTTGTTGATGCTGGCACGCAGGGTGAAGCTGAAGTCCCAGTTCTTGTAGAGGAACTTCGAGGTGAAGCCCATGAGCACGTCGGCAGCGGGTTTCTTGTAGATGTAGCGGTCGCCGTCGTCAATCTTACCGTTGCCGTTGCGGTCAACGAACATGTTTTCGATGGGCTTGCCGTTTTCATCATACACCTGCTGGTACACATAGAAGGAGTTTGCAGGGTAGCCCACTTTGTTCACCTGCACCGTGGCAGTGGGGAGCTTCGAGGGCGAGATGCCCGTGTTCACATAGCCGGCCGAGCCGTAGAGCTTGGTGATTTCGTTGTGGTTCCACATCACGTTGTAGGTTACCTGCCAGGTGAAGTCGCGGGTCTGGATAGGACGGGCGTTGATGGTAAATTCAAGACCGTAGTTCTTGAGTTCGCCAATGTTCTTCGTAATCTGGTTGTTAAAGTTCGTACCGGCTTCCACGTCGACCGTCGAAATCAGGTCCTTGGTCACGCGGTAGTAGTAGTCGAGCGTACCGTCGATGCGTCCGTTCAGGAAACCGAAGTCAACGCCGGCATTCCAGGTATGCGTCTTTTCCCACGTCAGGTCCTTGTTGAAGGCGTTGGGGCGCAGGGTGTGCATGTAGTCGTTGCCGATAGGATACTGTGCGTAGTCGTCGCCGACGCTGTAGAGCGGGGTGTAGTAGAAGTCAAGACCTACATTCTGCTGACCCGTGATACCCCAGCCGGCACGCACCTTGAGGTCGCTCACCCAGTCGACGCTGGCCAGGAACTTCTCGTTCTTCACCTTCCAGGCGAGGGCCAGCGAGGGGAACTTGCCCCAGCGGTTGTCCTTGCTGAAACGCGACGAGCCGTCCCAACGCATGGTGAAGGTGGCAAGGTAGCGGTCGTTGAAGATGTAGTTCAGGCGGCCAAAGTAGGAGAGCAGCGAGTTACGCGTGGCAAAGGCCGTGGTGCTGCGGTCCTTCGGGTCTTTCTTCACTTCGAGGAAGGGGTCCCAGCCGTAGCCCTCGTTGAAGCCGTTGTTGTGGAAGTGCTGGGCCTCGGTACCCGCCATGATGTCGACGTTGTGCTTGCCGAAGAGGTGCTGATACTGGGCGTAGATGTTGCCCTGCAGGTTGTACTTGTACTTCACGTCGCGGCCCGTGTAGCCGTAGTAGAAGTTCGAGGCCGAAGCGGGGTCAATCTCTGTCCACTGGTTGCCCTGCGAGTAGTCGCCACCCACATTGGCGTGGATGTGCAGGTCTTCGAGGCCGTGAATCTTGTAGTCGAGTTCCAGGTTACCGATGAACGACTGGCTCTTGGCATGGTCGTTTTTCAGTTCGAGCATGGCCAGCGGGTTGGCCGTGTTCTTGGTGTTAGGCTGACGCGTGCAGCTGGGGTCAGTAAAGGTGGCGTCGGTCATGTGCTGCCAGTAGCCGCGGGTGTAGGCTGCGTCGGGGTCGTTCTTGTCGAAGTAAACGGGCTGCGTGGGGTCCATGGACAGCGCCGCGCCGATGGCACCGCCGTCGGCATAGCGGTTCTTGGCCGACATGAACTTGGCGTTCAGCGTCACAGCCAGATGCTCCTTGAAGAAGGTGGGGGCGAGGTTCAGCGAGAGCGTGTAGCGCTCAAAGTTCGAGGTTTTGAGAATACCGTCCTCGTTGGTGTAGCCGAAGCTCAGGCGATAAGGCACAGGGCCTATGCCGCCCGTCACCGAGAGGTTGTGGTCGTGGCTCACGGCTGTGCGGAATATCTGGTCCTGCCAGTCGGTGTTGTAGGCACCCAGTGTCAGGGGAGGATTACCTTCCGACATCTCGTTGATGAGTGCGCGATATTCGTCGCCACTAAGCACGTCATACTTTTTGGCTACCGTACCGATGCTCACGCTACCGTTGTAGCTCACGCGGGGTGCAGCGTTGGCGCGTCCCTTCTTGGTGGTGATGATGATCACACCGTTCGAAGCACGCGAACCGTAGATGGCCGTGGCCGAAGCATCCTTCAGCACGGTGAAGCTGGCAATGTCCTCGGGGTTCACCATGGAGAGCGCGTTCGAGAGGCCCTTCACGCCTTCATTGTCCATGGCTAGACCGTCGATCACAATGAGGGGTTCGTTGCTGGCATTGAGCGACGAGCCGCCACGTATGCGAATGCTGGCACCAGCGCCGGGCGTACCGCCGGCAGTAGCCACATCGACACCAGCCACCTTGCCCACGAGCATGTCCTGAGCGTTGGTGGTGATACCTTTCGTCATGTCGTCGGGCTTGATGGCCGACACCGAACCTGTGGCGTCGGTCTTTTTCACCTTGGCATAGCCCACCACTACAGCCTCGTTGAGCGTAGAGTTGTCCTCAAGGGTGATGACCACCGTGCCGTCGGCTTTCACCGTAGCGGTCTTATAGCCGATGTACGACACGCGGATGTCCTTTCCTGCGGGCACATTGAGGCGGAAGTTACCCTGTGCGTCCGTCTGGGTCATAGTCTTGGTACCCGGCACCATGACCGTGGCAAAGACTACCGGCTCGCCAGCCTCGTCCTGCACGTGTCCCTTGACGGTGACCTGCTGGGCGGCTGCGGGCAGCGAGAAGCATGCGCCCGCCAGCATGAGCTGGAGCCATTTGGAATGAAGAGATTTCTTGTTCATAATATATTAGAACTGGTTAGTTTGAATTGTCTTGGCTTGTACCCACTATTCTTTTTGCGCCGTGCGCAAAAAGAACATTCCCCGGGGAATGTTTCGGGCGGCGAAAACGCAGGGGCGAACGGTGCGCGCTTGGCGTGTGGCGTACCGTTCCGCCTTATGCGTTTTCTACAGAATCATCAAAATCACTTAATCGAAATGGCGAAGCCACCTCCGCTTGCGGCATGCAGCGACAGCTTGGTCTTGCTCGTCACCGTCATCTGCCTGATGGTGTAAGCCTTGGGGTTCTTGTCCCAGCTGGCGTCCTTGGCGTCGGCATAGATAGTGGCTGTGTATTTCTTTCCGGGTGTGAGGAAGTCGAGGGCGATGCGGGCGTCGTGTCCGTTCTCGTCGGCCGTGCAGCCCACGAACCAGCGGTCAGCGCCCTTCTCCTTGCGGGCAATGGTGATGTAGTCGCCGGGCTCAGCCTCGAGGTAGACGCTCTTGTCCCAGTCGAGTGCCACGTCTTTGATAAACTGGAAGGCGTCCATGTGCTCCTGGTAGTGCTCGGGCACGTCGGCAGCCATCTGCAGCGGGCTGTACATGGTGACGTAGAGGGCGAGCTGGCGGGCAAGGGTGGTGCGCACGCGGCTGTGGTTTTCGGGGTTCATCTTCGAGCAGTCGGTTTCAAAGATGCCCGGGGTGTAGTCCATCGGGCCGCCAATGAGGCGCGTAAAGGGCAAAATGGTGGTGTGGTCCACGTGGTTGCCGCCGAAGCTCTCGTACTCCGTGCCACGTGCACTCTCGTTGCCTATGAGGTTGGGCCAGGTGCGGCAGATGCCCGTGGGGCGCGTGGCCTCGTGAGCGTTCACCATGATTTTATACTCGGCAGCCTTCTCCACGCAGTACTGGTAGTGGTTGTTCATCCACTGTCCGTAGTGGTGCTCGCCGCGGGGCACAATGTTGCCCACGTAGCCGCTCTTCACTGAAGTGTAGCCGTTGTCCACCATAAACTGGTAGGCGCGGTCAAGGTGGCGCTCATAGTTGCGTGCCGAGGCCGAGGTTTCGTGGTGCATAATCATCTTCACGCCCTTGGCCTTGGCATAGTCGCGAATGGCGGCCACGTCGAAGTCGGGATAAGGCGTCACGAAGTCGAACACGTAGTCCTTTTCATGGCCGAACCAGTCCTCCCAACCCACGTTCCAGCCTTCCACGAGCACGGCGTCGAAGCCGTTTTCGGCGGCAAAGTCAATGTAGCGCTTCACGTTGGCCGTGTTGGCGGAGTGCTTGCCGTTGGGCTTGGCATGGGCATAGTCGGTTTCACCCAGCTTCACGGTGCTGAAGTCGTTGGTATAGGCCCATGTGCCCTTGTTCGTAATCATGTCCCACCACACACCTATATATTTCGTAGGGTGTATCCAGCTGGTGTCTTCAATTTTGCAAGGCTCGTTCAGGTTGAGCGTGATGCGCGAGGCCAGGATGTCGGTGGCCTTGTCGCTCACAATGACGGTGCGCCAGGGCGAGGTGCAGGGAGCCTGCAGGTAGCCCTTGTCGCCGCGAGCGTCGGGTGTGAGCCAACTCTCAAAGGTGCCCGTCGTGTCGTCGTAGTTAAGATGCATGGTGCTGTAGTTCAGACAAGCGGCTTCGTGCAGGTTGATGTAGAGGCCGTTGTCGGTGCGCATCATGAGGGCGGTCTGCACACCTCCTTCCCATATGGGGGTTTGCGAGGAGTTCTGCGTCACGGCCTCCTTCATGCGGCCACGTATTTCGCTGAGTCTTGAAGTCTGCGTGTCATACTCCTGCGTGTCGTAGTCGCCGGGCAGCCACCAGGCGGTGTGGTCGCCTGCCATGGCAAACTGTGTGCGCTCTTCTTTTATCACGAAATACGTGAGATTGGACTGTTCGGGAAATTCGTAGCGAAAGCCGAGGCCATCGTCGAAGAGGCGGAAGCGTATGCGCATCATGCGGTCGTTCATGGGCTGCTGCAGTTCCACCATGAGTTCGTTGTAGTGGTTGCGAATTTCGCTCTCCTCGCCCCACACGGGCTTCCAGGTTTCGTCCACAGAGGTCGTTTCGTGTCGCACGGCCTTGAAGCCCGTCATGAGGTCGGCCTTCTGTGCGAGTTTCGAGGCGTCGGCTCGTGTTTTGAACTCAAAGTCCTGCGCCTTGTTGGGGTCTTCCTGCTTGAGTTCGATGCCGAGATGCGAGGGGCGCACCACGTCGAGCCCTTTATACTGTAGGGCGTAGGTGGGACGTCCCTGGGCGTCGATGGAGAATTGGAGTTTCAGCTGGCCGTTGGGCGAGGCCAACTCCTGCGAACGGCCTGTCAGGGCGAAGCAGACAAGGGTTAGTGCAAGAATGATTTTCTTCATGTCAGTCGTATTGTTTTCGACGTTAGTTTTGTTGCCGCGGCTCTCCTTATCTTTACCGAAAGCCGCTTTTTATAAAGTTCGTGTGGCAAAATTAGCGTTTATGTAACATCAGCACGATGGGATATAAAGAGGATATAAATTATATACAAATTACATAACCGCTATCTGTCTGTATTTGAAATATTTGACTTTTTGTCACAAACGCTTAAAATATAAATCTGCTGGGTAGAAATTTTTCCTAATAAGGGGCTTGTTTGCCACATCCGTTAAGCAGTCGCACGACTTAGCAAGCCTCTTCCACCGCGCTCACCCGTCGTTGCGCGTCCCACCACTTACATTTTAACACCATGCCGGCCCACCGTCACACCGCGCATACGCCACCACCCGCCAAACGAGGTCGCAGGCACCGCACTCCCGCCTGCGACCCCTGCCCTACGCCCAAAAGCCACGGCATGCTTTTTCAAAAAAATTCCAACGCCTGAAAATTTTTTTCCAACGCTTGAAAATATTTTTCCAACGCTTGAAAAAAAATTTTCAAGGCTTGAAAAAAATTTTTCAAGGCAGGGAAAAATTGTTTCAGGGCTTGAATTTTTTTTGGCAAGGCAGGGATTTTTTTTGGCAGGGCATGCAAGGATGTTTTCACGGCATGGATTTTTTGCTACACCTGTTCCCGTTCGCACAGGGCGTAGGGTGATTTGGCCCGGCGGCTACCAGCTTCGCGCCGAACTACTTGCCCCAGCCACGCCGTAGGGAAGCATGGCTGGGGCAACGGAATGTGAACGGGCGGCGCGGCGGAGCAAAAGAAGGGCGAAACGGAGCAAACAGGCTGCGCGGCGGAGCATGCGGGCGGCGGGGCGGTACGGATGGCCACAGAGGGGTAAGATACAGGCTGATGGGGTGGCCCTACGGCCTGCACATAACACAATACAGGCCGCTCCTCACGAAGCAGCCTGTACAGGGAGACGTGCGCCAACTACGGTGAGATTGGTCACACTCTCAGAGCGTGCGCGCGCTAAACAATCCTTTTTACCTTATCTATCACACTTTCTATGCACCTTTTGCACACGCTTTACCATATAGTTATTAGTCTTTGTGTTGTTCAGAATGAGAGGATGGCCACGCCGCGGGCGGGCAGGGTGAGCGTGCCGCTGCCGAGGTCGCGCTGGCAATCGTTGGCCACGTCGTAGGCCGTGGTGGCGGGCAGCGAGGCCGCGTAACGGCTGAGGGGGATGCTGACTTCGTGGTCGGCGCCGTTAAGCACGACGGTGACGGTGCTGCCCTCGGCGCTGCGGCTATACACATAGGTGGTGCCTTGCAGGCTGTAGTGGCGCAGCGGTGCCGTGGTGAGGGCGGGATGCTGACGGCGCCATTGCAGCAGGCGGCGCGTAAAGTGGTGGGTGCGCTGCATCAGCGGCGTAAGGCCCTGGCCTGTGAAGGCGTTGATGCTGTCGCCGGCGAAACCGCCGGGGAAGTTCTGCCGTAGGGCACCGTCGCCGTGGCTCTTGTCGCCATACATGGCCAGTTCGTCGCCATAGTAGAGCTGGGGCGTGCCTCGCAGGGTGAGCAGCAGGGCAAGTGCCTGGCGGTAGCGGGCTTCGTTGCGAGCCTCGCCCTCGTTGCGGGCAAAGCGCGGCGTGTCGTGGTTGGCCAGGAAGGTGAGCAGGTGCGAGGGGTCGGCATACACGGCATCTTGCGACAGGTACTCGTAGATGCGGGCCAAACCGCGGTCCCACTCGTTGGTGGCCTCGTCGAGCGCGCTGCACAGCAGGCCGTTGAGCGGAAAGTCCATCACCGTGGGCAGCATGGCGTTGCGGTCGGCGGGCACGAGCGGACTGTCCTTTTGCCACATCGACACGGCCACATTGCTGTTGATCCACGTTTCACCCACAATGTTGAAACCGGGATACTCGGCCTGCACGGCCTGACACCAGCGCGCCATGGCCTGGCGGTCGGCATAGGGGTAGGTGTCCTGCCTTATGCCGTCGATGTGCGCATATTCTATCCACCATATGCTGTTCTGCGTGAGGTAGGTCATTACGTGGGGATTGCGCTGGTTGAGGTCGGGCATGCACTCCACAAACCATCCGTCGGTGGCGTTGTGGGCATCGGCCTGCACGGCGTGTGGGTCGGTGAGGGCGGCGAGTTTATAGCGCGTCTGCTCGTAGACGCTGTGGTTGTTGAACCACGTGTCGTCAGGGCGGTCGGCAAAGAGGAAGTTGTAGGAGCCGCAGTGGTTGAACACCATGTCCTGCAGCACTTTGATGCCCTTGTCGTGCGCCTCGGCCACAAAGCGGCGATAGTCGGCATTCGAGCCGTAGCGCGGGTCTATTTCGTAGTAATCGGTAATGGCGTAACCGTGGTAGGTGGTGGCGGGCATGTCGTTCACCAACAGGGGTGTGGGCCACACGGCCGTCACGCCGAGGTCGGCCAGATAGTCCAAGCCGCGGCGCATGCCTTCGAGGTCGCCACCGTGGCGGGCATCGGGCTCTTGCGATGCCTGCTGGTCGCGCAAACCAGGCACGCGGTCGTTGCCGGGCAGGGCGTTGGCAAAGCGGTCGGGCATGAGCAAGTAAACCACGTCGGCCGGACCGAAGGTGTGGCGCTGCACCACTTCACGCGGATGTAATGTATAAGGAACGACGGTGCGCTGCTTGCCCTGCGCAAGGGCGATATGGAATGTTTGCGGCGCGGCGTGCTCCACATTGAGGTAGAGCAGGAGGTAATTGCCGCCCGAGGGACGCACCACACTGTCGACCACCAAGCCGATGCCGTTGACCGTCACCTCGCAAGCAGCCAACTGCGGGCCGTGGAGCAGCACCTGCAACTGCTTGTGATGCATGCCACTCCACCAGCAGGAGGGGTGCACGTGCTCCACCACGGGCTTGCGGGCGGCAAGCACTGAGGCAGGCAGCAGGAAGAGGACAAACAGCAGGCGGAGGTACTTCATGGTTGCAGGTTTTGCGTAGAATGCTTTTTTATGCGACAAAATTACGCTGTGCACGTAGCAGACACAAGCGTGCAAAAACAAAATAGAAAGCGCCACGTCGTTCATGTTTTTATTTTTCAACCATTTACGTTTTATGAAGGCTCGCCAAAATATAAAGGCTATTGAAAAAAGCATTTTCACAGTCTTCTCATTGTTTAGAAAGAATTAACTTTGTGCAGAAGTTTACTTTAACCTTATCTCCCACTACTATGCGAACCCTCTTGATTCTCCTGTGGTGCCTGTGTGGCATGCTGGCGGCGCGGAGTCAGACAGACTACCGGCAGCGTACGCCCCAACTGCTGAAACGCATTGATTTCCTGGTGGAGCACAAGGAGGAAACACACGACCGCGTAGGGAAGCAAATTGGCCAGCTCAAAAAGCAGGCACTGCAGGCCACAGGGCAGCACAAGGGCAACTTGCTGCGCGAAATCATAGCCCTGTATATGCACTTCAAGACGGACTCGGCTGCTGTGTACATACGCGAACTGAGCCAACTGGCCGACACGCTGCACGACGAACGCCTGATGCTGCACGCCGTAGTAGCGCAGGCCGGCGTGCTGACCATCACGGGGGAATATGGCACCTGCCACGCCCTGCTCGACAGTGCTGCGCGCCACACCCTTACCTACGCCGACCGCGACCTGCACCTGTCGTACCTTTACACACGCCGCACGCTCTACGGCTGGATGCTCCCCTACTCTTCCATGCCGAAGCGCCGCGAAAAGCTGACGCAGCTGGTGCAGGAGATGCGCGACAGCTTGCTGGCACTCCAGGGTCTGCATGGCGACAACAACGTGATTCTGGCCGACCAGGAACTCGCCCGAGGCAACCCGCAGAAGGCCATCAACCTGCTACTGCCACAGGCAAAGAAACTGGGCGAGGACGCGCCCGACGCCTACATTTGCTACCCACTGGCCAGCGCCTACAAAGCACTCGGGCAGGACGATGCGGCGTGCTACTACCTGGCGCTCACTGCCATATCCGACTTGCAGCGCGGCATCACCGAATACGTGGCCCTGCAGGACCTGGCCTACATGCTGCACCAAAAGGGCGACGTGACGCGGGCCTACAAATACCTGCTCTGCGCCATGGAAGATGCCACCATATGCAAGTCGAGTCTGCGCAGCGGCGAGGTGCAAAATATATTTCCCATCATCGACCGCGCCTACAAAGCTTATCAGGCACAGCGCGACCGCACGGAGGCCTGGATACTCTACGGCGCCATAGCGCTGCTGCTCTTCGTGTCGGCCTTCGCCTTCACGCTGTGGAAGCAGATGCGCAAACTCTCCGCACTGCGCCACAATCAGGCCGTGACCAACGCCCAACTGAAGCAGGCCAACAAGGACTTGCAGCAGGCCAACAGCGCCCTGCAACGGGCCAACGCTGAACTGCAGGCGACGTATGCCTCGCTCAGGCTGACCGACAAGATGAAGGAGGAATACCTGGCACGCTATCTCGACCGATGCCGCGACTACATTGACAAACTCAACGACTACCGCCGCAACTGCCTGAAACTGCTCAAGGAACATCAAACGGACGCACTGCTGAAGGAGTTGAAGCGCGACAACATTGTGAAGCAGGAGCAGGAAAGCTTTTACCACGACTTCGACGCCGCCTTTCTGACCCTCTTCCCCGACTTCATCGAGAAGTTCAACGCCTTGCTGGTGCCCGAGGCCCGCATCCATCCCCGCGCCGAACAGCAACTGAACACCGAACTGCGCATCTTCGCCCTCATCCGTCTGGGCGTTAACGAAACGCCCCGCATTGCGCATTTCCTGAACTTCTCACTCGCCACCGTCTACAACTACCGATCGAGACTGCGAGGGCGCACGCTCAATCCTGACCTCAACCTGGAGGAGGTGGTGAGCACGCTGTAGCCTTTTTCACACAACCACGCCCTTCAACCGCCCGCCACGCCCTTCAACCTCCCGCCCACTCCTTTATATATATAAGGAAGCAGAGACGCAGCGGGCGAGCGTGCCATTTCACCTCCTCATCAAAAGGAGGAGGGGGGAAGCAAGGGCATTTGACACACAAAAAGAAACACTCAAAACAGAAGAATACGCATGATTTCAGCCGATGGACTTACCGTGGAATTTGGCGGTACGACCTTGTTCAGTGACATTTCGTTTGTCATCAACGACAACGACCGCATCGCCCTGATGGGCAAAAACGGCGCAGGCAAGAGTACGCTGCTCAAGATACTGGCCGGCGTGCGCAAACCCAGCCGCGGCACCGTGTCGGCACCCAAGGACACCGTGGTGGCCTATCTGCCGCAGCACCTCATGACGGAGGACGGCCGCACCGTGTTTCAGGAGGCCTGCCAGGCATTTGCCCACCTGCACGAGGCGCAGGCCCACATCGACGACCTGAACCGACAACTCACCGAACGCACCGACTACGAGAGCGAGGAATACATGGCGCTCATCGAGGAGGTGGCCACACTCAGCGAAAAGTTTTATGCCATCGACATGACGCACTTCGAGGAGGACGTGGAGCGCACGCTGCTCGGCCTGGGCTTTGAACGCGCCGACTTCCGCCGCCAAACGAGCGAGTTCTCGGGTGGATGGCGCATGCGCATCGAACTGGCGAAAATGCTGCTGCAAAAGCCCGACGTGCTGCTGCTTGACGAGCCCACCAACCACCTGGACATCGAGAGCATAGGGTGGCTCGAGGATTTCCTCATACAGAGCGGCCGAGCGGTGGTGGTCATCAGTCACGACCGCCGCTTCGTGGATCGCATCACCACGCGCACCATCGAGGTGACCATGGGACGCATTTACGACTACAAGGTGAACTACTCCCAATACCTGCAACTGCGCGCCGAACGACGCGAGCAGCAACTCAAGCAGTATGAGGAGCAGCAAAAGATGATACAGGAAAACAAGGACTTCATCGAACGCTTCAAGGGCACCTACTCCAAAACGTTCCAGGTGCAGAGCCGCGTGAAGATGCTCGAAAAACTGCAACTCGTGGAGGTGGACGAAGAGGACACCTCGGCCCTGCGCCTGAAGTTCCCGCCCTCACCCCGCAGCGGGCAATATCCCGTGGTGATGGACCAGGTGGGCAAGGCTTTCGGACCGAAGCGCATCTTCAGCCACGTGAGTCTGACCATTGAGCGCAACGACAAGACGGCCTTCGTGGGGCGCAACGGCGAGGGCAAATCAACGTTGGTGAAATGCATCATGGGGCAGCTGGAGCACGAGGGCACGCTCACGCTGGGCCACAACGTACAGATAGGCTACTTTGCGCAGAACCAGGCCTCGCTGCTCGACGAGGACCTGACCGTGTTCCAGACCATCGACGACGTGGCCAAGGGCGAGGTGCGCAACAAGATACGCGACCTCCTCGGCGCATTCATGTTTGGCGGCGAGGCCAGCACGAAGAAGGTGAAGGTGCTCTCAGGCGGCGAACGCACCCGCCTGGCTCTGCTCAAACTGCTGCTCGAACCCGTCAACCTGCTCATTCTCGACGAGCCCACCAACCACCTCGACCTCCGCACCAAGGACGTGCTCAAGCAGGCATTGCAGGACTTCGACGGCACGCTCATCTGCGTGAGCCACGACCGCGACTTCCTCGACGGCCTCGTCACGAAGGTCTACGAGTTCGGCCACGGCCGCGTAAAGGAACACCTGTGCGGCATCAACGAATTTCTTGAAACCAAAAAGATGGAGGAACTCAGCGAACTGGAACGCCGCCGCTGAGCCACGCCCCCTTATACCGCTCACCACGCCATGCAAATCCTCATTTCCTGTGCCAAAACGATGGGCCAGGCAGCCCACGCGCCGTCGGCCATCACGCTGCCCGCATTCCTGCCCGAGGCCGAACGTGCCGCCCGCTGCCTCATGACGCTCGACGCCGCCACGCTGGGCGGCATGCTGCGGGTCAACGCCTCGTTAGCCGCTGCCAACGCCCGCCGCTACGCCGCCTTCTTCGACGACAGCACGCCCGTGGTTCCCGCACTGTGGGCCTACACAGGCATCGTGTTCCAGCAAATCGACGCCGCCAGCCTGTCGCGCGCCGACGTGGCCTGGGCTCAGCAGCACCTGTTCATCACCTCCTTCCTCTACGGCCTGCTGCGTCCCTGCGACGGCATACGTCCCTACCGCCTTGAGGGCGACGCCCAACTGCCCTGCGACGACGGCCTCAACCGTTTCAAGCACTGGCAGCCCCTGCTCACCGACCACCTCATAGCCGCCGCCAAGGCCGACGACGGCGTGTTGGTCAACCTGGCCAGCAGCGAGATGAAGCGCCTCTTCGACTGGCGCCGCGTGTGCCGCGAGGTGCACGTCGTCACCCCCGACTTCCGCACCATCGACGGCGACCGCGAGCGCAGCGTCGTAGTCTACACCAAGATGAGCCGAGGCCAGATGACGCGCCACCTCATACAGCAACGCGCCACCGACACCCGCCACCTCGCCGACTTCATGCCCGACATTGAGGGAGCAGCGGTAGTGACGCGCCTTATGTAAATACCCATGAAAAAGTCCCCTGCACAGCCATTGCATGCAAGGGGACTTTTCTTTTTATCAAAATGGGAAAACGGAATCCGCCGCCTCACGCCTTCACCTTGTGCAGCGTGAGGTGGTGGTCAATGCAGGCGGGCAGTTCGTCGGCGTAGTGCGTCACCATGATGAGGGTGCGCGAGGGGTGCGCCATGTAGGCATCGATGAGGGCGCGGGCCCGGCGCCTCACCGCCTCGTCGAGACCATGAAAGGGCTCGTCGAGTATGAGCAGCGAAGGGCTCTTGACAAAGGCACGCACCAGCAGCACGAGGCGCTGCTCGCCCGAGGAGAGGCGCATGAAGTCGCGGCGCGCCAGATGCGCTGCGCCAAAGGTGGCGAGCCACTGCTCCGAGCGTGCGCGCTCACTCTCTGTGACACGGCGGTACAGGCCCACGGTGTCGTGCAGGCCGCTCGCCACGATGTCGACGGCCGGCAGCGACTTGCGGTAGGTAGCCGCCATCTCGGGCGACACGTAGCCTATGTGCTTCTTGATGTCCCAAATGCTCTCGCCACGGCCGCGCTGCCGACCGAAGAGGCGGATGTCGCAAGCATAGCCCTGCGGGTTGTCGGCACACACCAGCGAGAGCAGCGTACTCTTGCCCGCTCCGTTCTCGCCCGTCAGTGCCCAGTGCTCACCGCGCCGCACGCACCAGGTGAGGTCGTGCAGAATGGTGCGGTCGCCGTAGCGTATGGTCACGTGGCTGAAGTCGATGACGTCGCTGCACACAGGCGTCGCCACTGCTGCGGCAGGCAGGGGCGGCAGGGCGGGCAGGTGGCGCAGCATGGCAGCCTCGGCCTCGCGCCAGGCGGCGGCAGGCATTTTCTCGCCCACCCTACCCTCGCTCACAGGCACTACGGTGTCAATGAAAGGGGGCACGTCGGCAGCGCGGCTCACCACGAGCACCAGCGTGGTGAGTTCGGCCAGGCGCTGCAGCACCTCGGTGAGCATGCCCCGCGCCTCGGCGTCGAGGCCAATGTAGGGGTTGTCCACCACCAGCACCTGCGGCATGCGCACCAGCATCTGCGCCAGTTGCAGCCGCCGGCGTTCGCCGCTCGAAAGCAGGTTGACCCGCTGCTCCAAGTGCTCCTCGATGCCCAACGCCTGCCACAACTGGGGCGGTGCGGCGGGGGCACCGTCGCGTTCAGCCCGTTGGCGCGCCGCAGCCAGCACTTCGGCCACGGTGGGAAACTCCTGCTCGTCGGCACGGTTCCAGCGCTGCTGATAATAGGCGGGCTCGCTGCTGCCATACACGTGGCGAAACGTCACCGCCCCGATGTGCACCGAGGGACGCGGCACCACGCCCTCGCCAAAGTCGTAGTGCATGCCCAGTGCGAGCAGCGGCCGCGCTCCCGTCAGCATGTCGGTCAGGAGCGACTTGCCCGCGCCGTTGGGTCCGCAAATGGCCAGGTGTTCGCCGCGGTGCAGGCTGAAGTTGACGGGCGCAGCCAAACGGTAATCGGGGTGGCGCGTCACGCCTTGGGTGATCGTGATGAGGGACATAGGCAGTAGTTCGGTTCTGAAGTGAAAAGGCACCTACCGGCACGGCCGTGCGGTGCAGAAGGCGGGCATGCCGCCGTGGGTGACTACAAAATTACGCATTTCATGCAGGAGGGTGTGTCCAAATGCAAATTTTGACGCGCACTCGAAGGTGCGTCAGCATGCGTCAGAATGGCTAAAAATGCCCTGCAATGCCCTGCGCACGCCTTGCCCCCCGGCGGTATGCCGAAGGCGGGAAGTGAGGTGCACGGCACGCGGGGCAGAACTGGCGGAGAGCCGACAGAGGGCTGACGCGTACAGAGGGCTGACAATTGGGGCCATGGGTTCGATTTTCAAAAGGCTTCCTCACTTTGGCCCGTCCGTTTTTTATAAATTCGCACCGTATTTTCACACACACAAGTCACCTCACCGCACGCCACGAGCCGGGCACGAAGGCGCAATGCGGCGGGCAGGCGACGGTTCTTAACCTTACATTTTCACCATGACACCTCTTTTCCTCCCCCTCCGCAGCCTCGCCCTTGGCGTAGCACTGCTGGGTGCCGGCACCCTCATGGCCCAAGAACGCAGCGAAGTGCAGCTACGGCAGTGGGACTTCCGCCTTGAAGGACAAGCCTGGCAAGCTGTGCGCACACCGCACGACTGGGCCATCAGCGGCCCCTTCGACGAAAACATCGACCTGCAATTTTCACCCATCGAGCAGAACGGCGAAACCACCGAGTCGCGCCACAGCGGACGCTCAGGCGCACTGCCGTGGATAGGCAACGGCGAGTATCGCACCACCTTCCAGCTGCCGAAGGTAAAGGGCCGCGTGTGGCTCACCTTCGACGGCGCCATGGCCGAGCCCGTGGTGTACGTAAACGGGCATGAGGCGGGTTCGTGGCCCTACGGCTACAACGCCTTCCGTCTCGACGTGACGCAGTGGGTGAAGGCCGGCAGCAACGAGGTGCGCGTGGCGCTGACCAACCGTCCCGAGAGCAGCCGCTGGTATCCCGGCGCCGGGCTTTACCGCCCCGTGACGCTGACCGTGGTGCCCGCGTGCCACATCGACACGTGGCAGTCGTACTTCCGCACCTTGCAGCTCGAGGCCGGCGCAGCAGCATGCGTGGCCTGCGTGGCTACACAGGGGGCCGACCATGCCAAGGGGCTGACGGCCGTGGCCGAACTGATGGACCACCAAGGCCGCGTGGTGGCCAGCGGCTCACAACCCTTGGGCAGCGGGGGCAAGGCCGAGGTGCCACTGCGCGTGGAGCAACCGCGCTTGTGGTCGCCCGAGTCGCCCTACCTCTACACCCTGCGCACCGCTGTGAAGGAGGGTAGCCGCGTGGCCGACGCCACCGAGAGCCGTGTAGGCTTGCGCACCGTAGCCGTCACGGCTGAGGGCGGCTTCATGCTCAACGGCATTTCACGCAAACTGAAAGGGGTGAACCTGCACCACGACCTGGGCCCCCTGGGCGCCGCCCTCAACAAGGCGGCCCTCATCAGGCAGATACGCATGATGAAGGATATGGGTGCCGACGCCATACGCACCAGCCACAACATGCCCTCGCAGATGCAAATGGAGATTTGCGACTCCATGGGCATGATGGTGATGGCCGAGAGCTTCGATGCCTGGCACTGGCCCAAGGTGGCCAACGGCTACAACCGCTGGTATGACGAATGGTGGCAAAGGGACTTGGAAAACCTGCTCTTGCACCACCGCAACCACCCGAGCATCGTGATGTGGAGCATAGGCAACGAAATACCCGAACACAAGGATGCCGAGGGCGCGGCGAGAGCACAGGCCATGACAGACTTATGCCACAGCCTGGACCCCACACGCACCGTAACGTGCGGCTGCGACCACCCCGACAAGGCTGCGCAGTGCGGCTTCTTCAGCGCCCTCGATGTGCCGGGCTTCAACTACCGCGTACACCTTTACGAGCCCGTTTTCCCACAACTGCGGCAGGGCTTCCTGCTGGGCAGCGAAACGGCCTCGACGCTGAGCAGCCGCGGCGTGTATAAGTTTCCCGTCAGCGAAGGCACGGGCGTAACCTACCCCGACGGGCAGTGCAGCAGCTACGACGTGGAGTATTGCTGGTGGAGCAACCTGCCCGACGACGACTTCCGCGTACAGACGGACCTGCCCTATACCATCGGACAGTTTGTGTGGACGGGCTTCGACTACCTGGGCGAGCCCACGCCCTACGACGCCTACTGGCCCTCACGCAGCAGCTACTTCGGCGCTGTAGACCTGGCGGGGCTGCCCAAGGACCGCTACTACCTGTACCGCTCGGTGTGGAACAAGCAGGCACACACGCTGCACATGCTGCCGCACTGGACGTGGCCGGGCCGCGAGGGCGAGGTGACACCCGTGTATGTGTACACCGACTATCCTGAGGCCGAGCTGTTTGTAAACGGTCGCAGCCAGGGCCGCCGCACCAAGCAGGACACGGCACGCCTCGACCGCTTCCGCCTGCGCTGGAACGAGGTGGTGTATGAGCCCGGCACGGTGAAGGTAGTGGCCTACGACGCCACGGGTCACGCCGCCGACTCGCTGAGCCTGAGCACGGCGGGCACGCCCTCGACGCTGCACCTGGAGGCCGACCGCACGGTGCTGACAGCCGACGGCGACGACCTGGCCTTTGTCACCGTGCAGCTGCACGACGCAGCAGGCACCTTCTGCCCCACGCTGAGCGACGAGCTCACCTTCGAAGTGAGCGGCGCAGGCTCCTTCCAGGCCGTGTGCAACGGCGACGCCACCTCGACGGAGGTGTTCACCGAGCCGCACATGCACCTGTTTAGCGGACAACTGGTGGTGGTGGTGCGCAGCGGCACGCAGCCCGGCCCCATCACCCTGACCGTACGCGACGCGGCACGCAACCTGAGCCAGACGCTCACGCTGCAGGCACGCTGACAGCAGCCGCCTCATCGACGGCCCTTTTGCACATGGAAATGGGCGCAACGGAAATGACCATCCGCTGCGCCCATTTTTATAGAAGAAGATGGATATTCGGTAAACGTATGGATGCCGTGGGAGAAAATTCGTCGGCGGTGGACAAAAGTGACCACACCGGCGGGAAGTTTTGCTCTACCGCGGCCTGTTCTTACGGCCCGCCACCCCGACGGAAATAGATGCTACGTAAAAAATTTTACGAACGACGTGATTTTTTTTACGAACGACGTAAAATTTTTTACGTAGCATCTCCTTTATCCCGTCACCCGCCCCGCCAAAATATGTCTTATACTGATATAGGTAGACACATTTAGTATCCATTAATAACCCAAACAACTTACTAAATGAGTCGTAAAAATCAGAAGTACAGCGAAGCATTC
>SFEP01000090.1 GCA_004557185.1 Bacteroidales bacterium | reverse complement strand
CACCCCGCCTTGGGCTACTTTGCCCGCGACTACGGCCTGCACCAGTTGGCCGTGGAGCACGACGGCAAGGAACCCTCAGCAGCCCGCATGGCGGCCCTCACCACCAAGGTCAAGCAGCAGGGCGTGCACACGGTGTTCATTTCCCGCGAACACACGGGCATGCCCGCCCGACGCATCGCTGAGGAACTGCAACTCAAACTGGTAGAAATCAACCCGCTCGCCTACGACGTGCCCGCACAAATGCTACTCATTGCCCAAGCGATGGCGCAGCGGTAAACCCCTTCCCTTCATCCTACATCTGCATGGAAGCCTCACGCCAATTGCTACATATACACGACGTATGCCTGAGTTACGGCGAGCGCCACGTGCTGTGCCACATCGAGCAAACGCTCTGCAGTCACGACTTTGTGGTGCTCACAGGCCCCAACGGCGGCGGTAAAACCACCCTGCTGCGCCTCATGGCGGGACTGCTCCAGCCCACGGCTGGCACCATCACGCGGGCCTCGGGGGTGGTGACGGGCTATTTGCCGCAATACCGACACATCGACCGACAGTTTCCCGCCACCGTGAGTCACATCGTGGCACAGGGACTCCTATGCCGCACGCCCTGGTGGCGGAGCCCCGCAGCAGCATGGCGCCAACGCATGGAGCAGGTGATGGAGGCTTTCGAACTCAGCCCGCTGGCCGCACGACCCATTGCCGACCTCAGCGGCGGACAGTGGCAACGCACCCTCTTGGCGCGGGCCGTGGTGAGCGACCCCGACCTCCTACTCCTCGACGAACCCGAAACGCACCTCGACGCGCCCTCCCGACAACTGCTCTACCACTTTCTGCAGCACGAGCAAGCACACCGCGCCATCGTGGTGGTGAGCCACGACCAACACGGTTTTCCCTCACTCCCCCACATGCAGCTCTGGCACGTGGAGCACCAGCAAGTGCACCTCAGCAACAACTGGTGACCACCGACCCGGCGCCACATTCCGACGCCACGCCATTCCACCATTTCGCAAACGAAACCGCGCGAGCCCGATACGGGAGAATTACTACGGGATAATTGCAAATTGTCAACCGTAGCTAACAGAAAACAGGCGTGCTGTGAAAAATCGGTTACATACATGCACTTTTTCATGCACACCTCTTGCTTTTTATGGAAATGCCCGTATCTTTGCAACGTGTTTTTCATAGTATTAGATTTAAGGTTAACAAGATTGGGATACAGAGGTATCCCTTTTTTTATGTCCATACGTTTCCAAGCCCTTCAGCAGCCCTGCCAATTCCAGTCACTGCCAGCCCTCACCTAAGATCCGTCGGCACGGTGTGCCGTGCAGGTGCTCCGCTTTTCAGCCCACCATGTTCTCGCCAAGGCATCGTGCACAGCCTGCATGCGAATAGTTCCCGCCGCCGCCCGCAGCAGGCCACGGGCTGACGGCCCGCACGCAACGGATTATGGAGAAGGCAAAAATGGATGCCGTGGGAAAAACATACCCCGCCGTGGAAGAAACTTCCCACGCCGTGGGAACTTTCTTCCACGGCGGGCATTTTCTACGGCCCGCCGCCCCGTCAAAAATAGATGCTACGTAAAAAATTTTACGTACTACGTGATTTTTTTTACGTAGTACGTGATTTTTTTTACGTAGCACCCCGTTTTACGCCTCTGCTGCCCCGCCGAGAATAGATGCCGTGAAGAAAGAACTTCACGTAGTGTGAGTTTTTCTTCATGGCATCCCGTTCAGGTGGCGTGCAGCCTGTTAGGAATTGATACTGTGGAAAATAATCCCCGCTCTATTTAATAATGGTGTACGTGAAGCCTATGTACAGCAAAAGCCCCTGCTACGGCGGAGTGTGCGCGTGGCAGGGGCTTGTGTCTGGTAGGCAGAGCCTCGGTTAGGCGAGGTTGGGGTTGATTTCGGCCCACTTGGAGATTTCGGGCACGATGTTCAGCGTAACGAGTTCGTCGCGCATCTTGCACAGGTGCTGGTAGGAAGCATCGAGCGAAGCCAGTTCGTCGGCCGTGCCCTCGGGCATCGTGTAGTGGCAGCCCGTGGTGTCGAGCGTGGTGTTCATGGCCATCATGATGTGGTTGTACTTTTCGTTGTTTACGAACGTACCTGCGGGGAAACGGAAGGCTTCGCCGCCCATGACGGAACGAATCATCTCAACCGAGAGGTATGCGGGGCTCTGGAACGAAGAACGGCGACGGAGCTCAATGATTTTGGCACCGCCCTGGATGACGTCCTTGCGCATCTGTGCCCATTCCTCTTCGGGGAACTCGGCCGTGCCGATGATGTCGGTGAGCTTGCGGCCGTCGATGGTTACCTTGCTGCCGAATACGGCCATCTGTTCGCCGTGGCCGCCGTAGGTGGCGCAGCCCTTCACTTCGCTCTGCATCACGCCGAACTTCTTGGCCAGGGCGCTCTGCAGGCGGGTGCTGTCGAGGGCAGCGAGTGTCGTTACCTGCGAGGGCTTCAAGCCGCTGTAGAGAAGCGTTACGAGACCCGTGAGGTCGGCGGGGTTGAAGATGATGACCACGTGCTTCACGTCGGGGCAATAAGTCTTGATGTTCTTGCCCAGCTGCTCGGCAATTTCGCAGTTGCCCTTGAGCAGGTCTTCACGCGTCATGCCCTCTTTGCGGGGTGCACCGCCCGACGAGATGATGTATTTGGCATCCTTGAAAGCCTCGGCCACGTCGGTGGTGGCGGTGATGTTCACGTCGCCGAAACCGCTCTGGCGCATCTCTTCGGCCACGCCCTCGGGCGAGAACACGTCGTAGAGGCAGATGTTGCTGGTGAGGCCCATCATGAGGGCGGTCTGCACCATGTTGGAACCGATCATGCCGGCTGCACCGACAATTACAAGCTTGTCATTAGTTAAAAAAGCCATAGGAGTAAATTATTTTGATAGTGTCTGATGCTTTGGGGGCATGCCGCCGCCTCTGTGCGCGGTGACGCCGCGCTGCCAAGGCTGCGCTGCACAATGCCCTGCAAATATACGAAAGTTGCAGTATGTTTGCCCGTTTTCAACTAAAAATTTACGCCCTTATTCAATATGTCTTGGGTGAATAGGGAAGGATATCGGTTTTTGTTTTTGTATTATTGGTTTCGTGGAATGGTTACACTTTGAAAAACAGTTATACATTGAACATGTGACTGCCAAATAGTTTGGCGCATTCCACATTGACAGCATTGCCGAACTGTTTATATGCCTGTGGCTGCTTTACATCTGGTTGAAAGTCCTCTGGGAAACTTTGGAGCCGAGCACACTCTCGTGGCGTCAGGAACCGTTTCCTGGATCCTATGATTGAGGTCTGGACGATGGCCACGAGCGCGGGAAAGTAGGTATTTACTTTGACACGAATACCAGAGGGGCGCAATTGGAATATCTGTTTCCAAATATCAGGATGATTCGTTTGTCCCGCCTGCCATTCTAATTTGGCTTTTGCCCCAAAGAACAACGGATTTTGCTTGGCTCGTATCATCCATTCATCTATAAACTCTCGGTTGTGGATGTATAGTTCATGGTTTTTCCTGATAAAGTTTTGTTTCCATGTAGGATATTGCGCTAAATCCTCATGAGGGTCAAGGTCACACAGTCTTTCAGACCAGATTGGAAAGCCTGGTAATCTTTTCACCTTGATTCTTTGAAGAAACTCATTCCATAAGTCAATGAGATTCTCCATATCTGACGAAATTCTATATTCTTCAATATTGGGTATTTCGTTGTCATCTTGCAGAATAGAGTCGATAGTACAAGGTTTCATCAAATCCTTTTCTAACTCGAAAGGAGACACCTCGCCTACATCTTTACGAACACACATGATAAACACACGCTCTCGGTGCTGCGGTATGCCTATATAATGAGGACTGAAAATGACTGGTTCGGGGAGAAGATTGTACCCCAACGCTTCTAATCTATCATGGATTACGCTCCATGTTTTGCCATGGTCATGACTGGCGAGATTACGGACGTTCTCCAATAGAGCATATTGAGGGTGATGATATTCCAAAATACGACAGATGTCAAAGAATAGCGTTCCTTTCGTAGAGTCGTCAAAACCTAAGCGATTGCCCGCTTTTGAGAATGCCTGACAAGGAAATCCACCACAAAGAACATCATGTGCAGGAATGTCTGCTGCATCAATCTTTGTTATATCACCTACTGGAGCAATGCCATAGTTCGCTTCATATGTCTTACGACAATCGTCATCAATATCACTAGCAAAGACGCACTCACCGCCAAGTGATTTCATCGCTTGGTGGAACCCGCCTATACCACAAAATAAATCTATAAATTTAATTTTTTTCATTACTTACCGTATGTATAGCGGAAAACCACAAAATTGTCATTCTCCAGCACTTTCTTATCTATATTAAATTTTGGTTTTCTCGCACTACCATCTGGTTGATGACCCTGGTTGAAATCCTTTAATGC
>SFEP01000036.1 GCA_004557185.1 Bacteroidales bacterium | reverse complement strand
CTTCTTCTCCTCTCGCCTTGCACTAACTTTTCATAAGTTAGGCTGCGGCTCGGGATAAGAAGATGAAAAAGCTTCGCCTTTTCTCTTCTTCTCCTCTCGCCTTGCACTAACTTTGCCCCATCAAAACCAATTTTCTACGCCATTTTATGAAAATACTCTTCCTCTCCGACATACACGGTTCGCTGCCCGCGCTGCAACGCGCACTCGCCTTCTACGACAACCACGGCTACGACCTGCTGGTGCTGCTGGGCGACTTGCTCAACTACGGGCCGCGAAACGGACTATGCCAGGGACTCGACCCGCAGGCCGTGGCCGACGTGCTCAACAGCCGGGCCGACAGCATCGTGGCCGTGCGCGGCAACTGCGACAGCGAGGTAGACCAGATGCTGCTGCATTTCCCCATACAGGGCACGTATGCCGTGGTGACCGACGGCACACGCCGCTTCTTCGTGACGCACGGCCATGTGTATAACGACCGCCACTTGCCCCCCGGCCCCGCCTGCGACGTGTTTGTGCAGGGGCACACGCACCTCTGCACCCTGCAGCCGGCCAACGAGGAACGGCCCGTGATGCTCAACACAGGGTCGCCCACCTTCCCCAAAGGCGGAAACCCGCCCACCTTCGCCACCTACGACGACGGCACGCTCACCCTGCGCCACCTCGACGGCACGCCGCTGCAAACGCTGGCGTTGTAGGCCACAGCACGTGCATACTAATAGGCCGAACATGCTTTTCCTGTGATGAGAAATGCGTACTTTTGCGCCATCTCCCCCACAAATTCACACCATGCAGTTTACCACACCCGTCGACATGCCGCCCCAGCATCTGCTGTTGCAACCCGCCTCACACGCGGTGTGCATCGGCTCGTGCTTTGCCGCACACATGGGTGAACGATTGGCTGAGAGTCTGCCCGCAGGCCACGTGGTGGTGAACCCCACGGGCACCCTTTACAACCCCGTGAGCCTGCTGCGCACGCTGCAATGGCTCATGCAGCCCGCGTGTGGCGTGGATGAGGCCCGCCTCTTCAGGGCTGCCGACGGCCAGTGGCGCCACTGGGACTGCGCCTCGCTGCTCAGTGCCCCCACGCCCGAGGGGCTGGAAGCACTGCTGCACGAACGCTGGACGGAGGCGCACCGCGTGCTGCTGCAGGCCGATGTGGTGGCCCTCACGCTGAGCACCGACCACGTGTTTACCCTCGTGGCCGACGGTGCTGAAGGCGTGCCCGTGGCCAACTGCCACAAGGAGCCACAGAGCCGCTTTGCCGAACGCGTGCTGACCATCGACGAGATGCTCACGCCCTGGCGCACGGCGCTGCTGACGCTGCGCAGCCTTGTGCCCGCAGTGCGCGTGGTCATGACGCTCAGTCCCTACCGCTACGCCAAGCATGGCATGCACGGCAATGCGCTCTCGAAGGCGCAGCTGCTACTGCTCATCGACGCCCTCACGCATGCAGTGGACGGCGTCGATTATTTTCCTGCCTACGAAATCGTGCTCGACGAACTGCGCGACTACCGCTTTTATGCCCCCGACATGCTGCACCCCTCGGAGCAGGCGGTTGACTACGTGTGGGAGCGCTTCAAGAACTGGTGCTTCAGTGCCGACCTGCAGCGCTATGCTGCCGAGCGCGTCGCCCTGCTGAGGGCCGAGGCTCACAGGCCGCTGCATCCCGGCAGCGAGGCACACCGCCGCTTTGCCGAGGCATTGGCCCAGAAGCAGGCCGCATTCCGTGCACGCTGGGCTGCCGCCACGGGCGAACCGCCACCGACCACCTGAGCACCCAGCCCCAGCATTTTCCCATTTACTCCATATTATATATATAAAGACCTTATGCACTACACCATCGACAACATAACCGCCCTCATTGGCGCGCGCCGCTTCGGCACGTGTCCGGCCGTCATCGACTGGCTGCTCACCGACAGCCGTTCGCTCGCCTTCCCCGAGAGCACCCTCTTCTTTGCGCTGCGCACCCGTTTGGGCGACGGCCACCTTTACATAGCCGACCTCTACCGCCGCGGCGTGCGCAACTTTGTGGTGGGCACCGTGCCGCAGGGGCACGAGAGCCTTTATCCCGAAGCCAACTTCCTGCTCGTGGTCAGTCCGCTCAAGGCCCTGCAACGCCTGGCTGAGCGCCACAGAGAGGAGTTCGATGTGCCCGTGGTGGGCGTGACGGGCTCCAACGGCAAGACGGTGGTGAAGGAGTGGCTCTACCAGTTGCTCGCCCCTTCGCACCACGTAACCCGTTCGCCCCGCTCCTACAACTCGCAGGTGGGCGTGCCCCTCTCGGTGTGCCAACTGAATGAGCACAGCCAAGTGGGCGTGTTTGAGGCCGGCATATCGCAGCCCGGCGAAATGGCCGCCCTGCGCGCCATCATACAGCCCACCATAGGCGTGATGACGAACATAGGCCCTGCCCATCAGGAGAATTTTGCCACCCTGCAGGAGAAATGCATGGAGAAACTCTCCCTCTTCAAGGACGCCGACGTGCTGGTGTGCAACGCCGACGACCCCGTGATAGCCGAATGCTTGGGCACGATGGCCTATGGCGGCGAGGTGCTGGCGTGGTCGGCATGCGACGAGCGACGCCCCCTCTACGTGAAAGGGGTGGACAAGGACGAGCGCACGGCCACCGTACACTACGCTTGGCGCGGACAGGAGGAGCAGTACAGTCTGCCCTTTGCCGACGACGCCTCGGTGGCCAACAGCATGCACTGCCTGGCTGTGTGCCTGTACTTAGGGCTGACGCCTGCTGACGTGGCACGCCGCATGGAACGGCTGGAACCTGTGGCCATGCGCCTCGAAGTGATACAGGGCGTGAGGGGCTGCACGCTCATCAACGATGCCTACAACAGCGACGTGGCCTCGCTCGACATTGCCCTCGACTTCATGAACCGCCGGCCGGAGCAGGGTGCACGGCGCACGCTCATACTCTCCGACTTACTGCAAACGGGTGTGCCGCCCACCGAACTCTATGCCACCGTGGCCAACATGGTGGAGCGCCGTGGCGTGCAGATGCTCATAGGCGTAGGTTCGGCACTGACGCAGATGCAGGCCCTCTTCAACCTGCCCAAAGCCTTTTTCCCCACCAGCGAGGCCCTGCTGGCCAGCGGTATGCTCGACACGCTGCAGGGCGACATGGTGCTCATCAAGGGCGCGCGCTGCTTTGGTTTTGAGCAGGTGACGGCGGCCCTCTCGCTGCGGGTGCACGAAACCACCCTCGACGTGAACCTGGAAGCACTCACGCAGAACCTGGACTACTACCGCTCCTTCATGAAACCTGGCACCCGCATCACCTGCATGGTGAAGGCTTCGGCCTACGGCGCAGGCAGCGTAGAGATTGCCCGTACGCTGCAGGACAAGGGCGTGGACTACCTGGCCGTGGCCGTGGCCGACGAGGGCGCCGAACTGCGCCGCGCAGGCATCACGGCGGGTATCATCGTGATGAACCCTGAGATGTCGGCCTTTCACACCCTCTTTGAATACGAACTCGAGCCCGAGGTGTACAGTTTCAAACTGCTGGAGGCGCTGATACGCGCCGCTGAAAAGGAGGGCATACAGGCTTTCCCCGTACACATCAAGATTGACACGGGCATGCACCGCTTGGGCTTCGATGCCCGGGCCGACATGCCTGTACTCATCGACCGCCTGACGCACCAAACGGCGCTGGTGCCGCGCTCGGTATTCTCGCACTTTGTGGGTAGCGATGGTGCGGACTTCGACGCTTTCTCGGCTGAGCAGTTCCGCTTGTTCGACGACGCCTCGCTTACCCTGCAGCAAGCCTTCAACCACAAAATTCTGCGCCACATTTGCAACAGTGCAGGCATCGAACGCTTCCCCGAACGCCACCTCGACATGGTGCGCCTGGGGCTGGGCCTCTATGGCGTGGACCCCATTGACAACCGCATCCTGCACAACGTGGCCTCGCTCCGCACCACCATTCTGCAAATACGCCGTGTGCCCGCTGGCGACAGCATAGGCTACTCACGCCGCACCGTGGTGGAGCGCGACTCGCGCATCGCCGCCATTCCTATTGGCTACGCAGACGGTCTGAACCGCCACCTGGGCAACCGCGCGGGCTACTGCCTGGTGAACGGGCAGCGGGCTCCCTACGTGGGCAACATTTGCATGGACGTATGTATGATTGACGTGACCGACATTGCCTGCGAGGAGGGCGACACGGTGGAAATCTTCGGCGACCAGCTGCCCGTAACTGTGCTCAGCGACCAGTTGCAGACGATACCCTACGAGGTGCTCACCTCCGTCAGCAACCGCGTCAAGCGCGTCTACTTCCGCGGTTGAGCCGCGCGGAGGCATTTCACAAGACATTTCAATTATCCCCAATAAAACAAACACAAAAATGAAGAAAATCAGAGCCGCCGTAGTGGGCTACGGCAACATCGGCCGCTACACACTGCAGGCCTTGGAGGCTGCTCCCGACTTTGAAGTGGCCGGCATTGTGCGCCGACAGGGCGCCGCCAACCGTCCCGCCGAACTGGAAAAGTACACCGTGACGAGCGACATACGCGAACTGGGCCAGGTGGATGTGGCCATTCTCGCCACACCTACCCGTAGCGTGGAAGCCTACGCCAAGGAAATGCTGGCGCTGGGCATCCATACCGTCGACAGCTTCGACATTCACACCCAGATAGTGGACCTGCGCCGCTCGCTCGATGCCGTGGCCAAGGAACATGGGGCCGTGAGCATCATTTCGGCCGGCTGGGACCCGGGCTCCGACTCCGTGGTGCGCTCCCTGCTGCAAGCCATCGCTCCTAAGGGCATCACCTACACCAACTTCGGTCCGGGCATGAGCATGGGGCACACCGTGGCCGTGAAGGCCGTGGAGGGCGTGAAGAAGGCCCTGAGCATGACCATTCCCACAGGCACCGGCATTCACCGCCGCATGGTCTACATCGAACTGAAGGACGGCTACGACTATGAAACCGTGGCTGCCGCCATCAAGAGCGACCCCTACTTCGTGAACGACGAGACGCACGTGACGGTGGTGCCCAGCGTGGACGACGTCATCGACATGGGCCACGGCGTGAACCTCACCCGCAAAGGCGTGAGCGGCGTTACCCAGAACCAACTCTTCGAGTTCAACATGCGCATCAACAACCCCGCCCTCACCGGCCAGGTGCTGGTGTGTGTGGCTCGCGCCGCCATGCGTCAGCGTCCCGGCTGCTACACCATGATTGAAGTACCCGTCATCGACCTCCTTCCCGGCGACCGCGAGGACCTCATCCGCCACCTTGTATAAGACCACACCATTATATATAATAGGACAGCGGGGATGCCACCTGATGGGCGGCATCCCCGCTGCGTTTCGTAACGGCTCTGCTGGGCGTTTAGCGCGGAGCCAAGTGATAGTACCAATAATAGGTTTCGCCGTAAGTGTAGCGGGTGAGGTTCTGGCGTACTTGCGGCTGGTGCAGGCTGTCGGCCATGGCGGTGAAGTCGAGGTAGTTGGCTTCGAGGGAGGCGGGCAGGTAGACGTGCAGGGGGTTGGTGCGCAGGTGGGTGTAGAGCAACATAGCCTCGGCATAGTAGTGGGGGAGTGCCTGCGCCTGCAAGGCTTGCTTGTAGAAAACGGCTACCTCGCGTGCAAAGAGGTCGATGTGCCTGTCGAGCAGCAGGCCGCAGAGGTAGTAGTCGGCCGCCACGCTGGGTGTGGCTCCCTGCAGATGGGCGCAGCGCTTGAAGTAGGCGAGCGGCGCCTCATTGGGCAGCGGACGCGCTCCCAACCGCTGGTATAGGCTGTCGGGGGGGAGCAGGAGGTGCTGCCGGGCATCGTGTGGCAAGAGCAGGTGTGCGCTGCTGCATCGGGGGGGCACGGGCCAGTGCCACAGCGCTTCGGGCAGTGAGGAGGGATGCAGGCTAAGGGCGTAGCATCGCTCGGCAAAGAGCCGCTGGCTAACGGCTAACGATTGGCTGCCGGGCAGATGCGGCGGAGTGGGGTGGGCCTCACGCACCAGTCGTGCGGTCTGCATTTCATACTGTTCGACGTCGGTGGTGGCCGGCAGCAGACCGATGTAGACGCTGAGTGAGAGCAGCAAGAGCATGCGTGGCATGAGGGTTTCCCATGCGTGGCGCGCTGTGGTGCGGCGTTTTTGCTTCCAGCGCCAAACGCTGTGGCCGATGGTGCCGATGAGCAGGGCGCAGAGGGCTTGCTTCAGGCTCTGCGTGACGGTGAGCACGGGCATACTGGTGAGCGTGACGCACAGCCAGGCCATCAGCACATAGGGGGTGTAGGGCCAGTGCTGCGTGCGCCGCAAACGGCCTACGCACCAGCGGGCCGGCAGCAGCAGGAGCAGCGTGAGGAGGATGCCCCACAGCCAGGGGTGGTGCTGGGCTGCTCGGCCAAGGCACATGCTCCACACCAGCGTGATACTGTCGGCCTGGGCTACGCTGAAGAAGAGCAGAAGAAAGAGGAAGAAGTAGATGGACATGGGTGGGTGTGGGGCGTAGGTGACGAAAAAAACCGAACGTAAGGCATGCTGCATGCCCGTCGTTCGGTGTAGGGTGGGTGTCAGGAGTGTTCCTGTGTGCCGCCTGTGTGCCGCCAGCCCTTAGTTGGCGGGCGTTGCGGGAGCAGCGGGGGCTGCAGGAGCTGCAGGAGCCTGAGGTGCTGCGGGAGCCTCGGTCTTGGCAGATGTAACCACGCTGTCGCGATCGACGGTGCGCGGGGCAAAGAAGATGGTGGCTACGGAGAAGACTACGAGCAGGGCAGCGAGCGTCCAAGTGGCTTTTTCTACCACATCAGTTGTCTTGCGTACGCCCATAATCTGGTTTGACGAGGCAAAGTTGGATGCCAGGCCGCCGCCTTTCGACTCCTGTATAAGTACGATGAAAGTAAGCAGTACGGCAGTGATGACAGCCAGGATGACAAGTACAGAATACATGTGATTGGTTATTTTTGATGGTTTTTATTGATTATCAGCTTATGTAGAAATCGTATTTGGTCTGCAAAGTAAGCACTTTTTTTCGGATTATTCAAATTTACCTTTTGCATAATTTCAAGTGCTTTCTCGTAACGCTGCTGTTTGATATAGATTTTGGCGAGCGTCATGGTCAGGAATGCCTCGTCGGCAGGTGTGTTGGCACTTTCGTCGTCGTTGCTCACATCGGGCACGTAGGTCAGTTCTTCGGGCAGTTGTATGCGTTCGTCCTGGTGCTCAATGAAGTCGTCGATGAGTGAGTGTGTGCGTGTGGTCTGGCTCTCGGGTTCATCGGTCGGTGGCGAGGGTGCGTCGTCGAGACGCAGCAGGAAGGCGGCGTAATCGGTAGCGGCGTCGGCCATGGAGAGTGGGCGGTGGGCTGCTGTGGTGGGGTCGTCGGCCGTGCGCAGAAAGTCGTCGATGAGTGAGGTCGTGCGGTCGGTGCCGCTCTCGGCGGGAGCCTCGTGGAGCGACAGGGGTGTGGGCTTGATGTCGTAGTTGCTGCCCTCAACCATGCGGAAGAGCACTCGCCTGTCGGGGAGGAAGAGTGCTGCGCGCCGCAGTTCCTCGCCAAAGGTGGGGTCGTGCAGGAGGAAGAGGTTTTGCAGCAACAGCAGCCGCGCCACCTGGTAGTAGGGGTACTTGGCCACCAGTTCGCGCAACTCGTGCAGCGTCTCCTTGTCGAGTCGTTCGGGGTGTAAGGTGAGTTCGGCAATGTGGGTCATGGTATGGGCAGGGCAGTGAGGGACAGAGTGTATGGGTGTGGCATTTACCAGTCGGCCACGGTGGCGTTGAATATCTGGTCGCAGAGGTCCTTCACCATTTCGGTTACGAGCGACTCTTGCACGGCTGTGAGTTGCTGCGTGGAGTCATATTGCGTGGTAGCGCTGAATTGTTTTTCCCACTTCTGTCCCGACTTGGTGTTGGTGAAACGTATGTTCACCGTCATGCGCAGTTGCACTTGCGAGGAGAAGCCGTCGGACGATACGGCCTTGTTGAACTGGTCGTAACTGACAATTTCGCCCGCCACCTGCAGGTCGCCGCCGCGCTTCACGAGCTTCAGTCGCGTCTGGGTGGCATAGAGGTCCTGCAACTTGTTGTTGAACATGGCCTCCATGGGAGCCCAGCCGTAGGGGGCGCGGTTGGCGATTTTATCAATCTGAATGGTTTTCAGAATGTCGTAGTTGATGTTCGTGCCTGTCATCTGAATTTTGATGGAGCAGGCTGTGAGTAGCATCAGCATGAGGCACAGCAGTGCGTTGGCGGCGTGCTTGGTGAACTTCATCGGACGTATATCTTGTGAGAGATGGGGTGCGGAGTGGAAAGGGTCAGTCGAGGCCGTATTCCTTGATTTTGCGATAGAGTGTGCGCTCTGAAATGCCCAGTTGCACGGCAGCGGCCTTGCGCCTCCCGTTGTGCTTGTTGAGAGCCTGTGCTATCATGGTGCGTTCCACCTCGTCGAGCGAGGCGTCATGCGGTGGTGCGACGGGCTGGGCAGGAGGGGGTGGCGGCGTGGTGGCTTCGTAGGCATCGGTTATTTCTTCGGCCTCGGAGATGGGCATGTCGTCGAGCGGGAAGTTCTTGTGGTCGCGCCGCAGCGGGTGGTCGGCGTGCATGGAGGCCAGCGCCGTGTGGTCGGTGAGGGAGGCTGCGTCGTCGGGTTGCATTTTGTAGTGCTGCTGCCCCACGATGCGCTTCAGTTCTGTGACGTCGCGGCGGAGGTCGAAGAGTATTTGATAAAGTATTTCACGCTCGTTTTCAAAACTGTGTCCCTCCGTTTTGGTCCCTATGGGCACAATATCGCGGTGGCGCGACTCGGCAGGCAGATAGCGGCTGAGGATGTCGGGCGTGATGTCGCGGGTCTCAGCCGTTACGCTCATGTTTTCGGCCAGGTTTTTGAGTTGTCTCACGTTGCCCGGCCAGGAGTAGGCGAGGAGCAGGCGCTGCGCTTCGGGATTGAGACGCACGGGGGGCATCTGGTATTTCTCGCTCATGTCGAGGGCGAACTTGCGGAACAGCAGGGCGGCGTCGTCGCCACGTTCGCGCAAGGCCGGTACGGAGATGGCTACCGAACTTAGGCGGTAGAAGAGGTCTTCGCGGAATTTGCCCTCGGCGATGGCCTTCTCCATTTTGACATTGGTGGCGGCCACGATGCGCACATCCGTTTTGCGCACTTCGCTCGAACCGACGCGGATGTATTCGCCCGTTTCGAGCACACGCAGCAGCCGGGCTTGTGTGGCGAGCGGCAGTTCGCCCACCTCGTCGAGGAAGAGCGTGCCGCCGTTGGCAGCGGCAAAGTAGCCTTCGCGCTGGTCGATGGCGCCCGTAAAGGCTCCCCGCTCATGGCCGAAGAGTTCGGAGTCGATGGTGCCCTCGGGTATGGCGCCGCAGTTGATGGCAAAGTACTTTTTGCCGCGGCGCAGGCTGTGGTCGTGTATGATGCGCGGAAATACCTCCTTTCCCACGCCGTTTTCGCCGGTGATGAGCACCGAGAGGTCGACGGGGGCGATCTTGAGGGCTATGTCGATGGCGCGGAGCAACGCTTCGTTGTTGCCCACAATGCCATAGCGCTGTTTCACCTGGGTAATGAGCGAACTGTCCATGTGGCGTAGTCTGTTGTTGAGGATAAATGCCGCTTGCGCACAGGGCGCTACGTGCCGTGGCCAGCCTGGTGCTGACTGCGAGCGTGGCCGGCTGCTGGAACGTGTGTGGACTGCAAAGGTAGTGGAAACTGTGTGGTGGACAAAGAAAATGCCCTGCAAAGGCGGGGCATTTCCATCGCTGAGGCTGCTACCTTGCTGTCACCTCAGTGCGTGGCCGTGGCTGTTGATGCCTTAGAGTTCGCTGCCCTTGATGCCCAGGGCCGACATGAGTGAATAGCCCAGTATTTCGCCCGTAAATCCGCGTCCGCTGAGGGGCTCCATGGCGAACACTGTGATGTCCTTTCCGTCGGTTTGGCGGCAGAGGGTGGTGATGCGCTGCCCCAGGCGCTGCATGTGGCCCACCACCATGAGGTGCTTGATTTCCTTGGCGTCGCACAGAGTTGTGAGCGACTGTATGAAGAACTCGTCGGCGCTCACTACGCTCTCCACAGCAAAGGAGTGCATGGTGAACTCGCCGAGGTTGTCGCTGAAGGCCTTCCCGTCGAGTTCAGTGGCGAAGTGGGCTGGTGCAAAATTGTCGAGCCGTTCCTTCGTCTTGCTGTGCAGAAAGAGCACCTGCACCTGGTTATGGCCGGGGGTGAGACCGCCGTCGAGCGCGATGCAGTCGAGCCAGTGGCACAGGTCGCCTTGTTCGATGCGGCGGCCCAGCATGCGCTCGAAGTTGACGATGAGGTCGAAGACGGTGGCGTCAAGGTAGTCGGCATCCACCAGCATGACGGCGGGCGACCATGAAGTGTGTTGCATGATGAGGGGGAGGGAAAAAGGGTTAGTCGGGGTAGAAGACGTTGGGCATGGCGCTGTCGTCCATAAAGTTGTCGAGTGCGCGGCGCTCCTTCTTGGTAGGGCGGCCAGTGCCTCGGGCGCGGTCCACAAAACCGCTGATGCGGCTCATTTCGAGCAGGGCATACTCCTCGGGCGCCGTGATGTTTTCGTAGATGTCGGGCAGGAGTTTGGCTCCCACCCGGTTTTCGATGGCCTGCTTTACGCGGAAAGTGTAGTTGACGGGAGCTTTGCGCACCGTTACCTCATCGCCTTCCTTGACGGTGCGCGAGGGTTTGGCCTGTGCGCCGTTGATGCTGACGCGTCCGTTTTTGCAGGCGTCGGCAGCCAGGGTGCGGGTTTTGTAGATGCGGGCTGCCCAGAGCCACTTGTCGAGTCGTGCTTCCATGGTGTGGTGTGTTGGCGTGGCGGCCTATTTGTTGTTGAACTGGTTCATGGCAATGTTCAGTCCTGCCAGGCAAAAGGTGCGCACGGCTTCAGCGGCCAGTTTCAGGCGCTCGTCCATTTGCTGCAAATCCTCTTGGCCGAATTCGCCGAGTACGAAGTCAATTTGTCCGCCGCGTGGAAAGTCGTTGCCTATGCCGAAACGCAGCCGGGCATACTGCTGTGTGCCGAGCACCGAGGTGATGTGCTTCAAGCCGTTGTGGCCTGCTTCGCTGCCTGAGCCTTTCAGACGCAGTTTGCCAAAGGGTAGAGCCAGATCGTCCACCACCACGAGCAAGCGCTCCACGGGTATTTTTTTCTCGGCCATCCAGTAGCGCACGGCGTTGCCCGAGAGGTTCATGTAGGTTGAGGGCTTGAGCAGCGTGAGCGTCTGGTTTTTCACCTTGATGGTGCTGACGAAGCCATATCGGCGGTCGTCGAAGGTGGCACCCGCGGCACGTGCCAGTTCGTCGACTACGCGAAACCCTATGTTGTGACGTGTGGCGGCATACTCGTCGCCTATGTTGCCGAGGCCGGCTATCAGAAAGTTCATGGTGGCTGTTGTTGCGGGGTGAATGGGCCGGCGTCTGCCTCCCATTCAGGGCTGAAACATGGCAAAAAGAAAGCCTGACGCCAGGAACGTGTCGCACGCTCGTGCCGTCAGGCTTTCGTGTGGGTAAATAAGGTTCCCGCCTCTCTACTGTGTGAGAGAGGGAGAAAGTTAGGCTTTGGCAGCGGCAGCGGCGGCACCCATGGCGGCGCGCGTCATCTTGACGGTGCAAACGATTACTTCCTTCGGTGTAACGAGTTCGAGACCTTCGAAGGAGAGGCTGCCGGCGTTGATGCTCTTGCCAAGCTGCAGCTCGGTTACATCAATTTCGAGCTTCTCGGGGATAGCGCTGTAGAGGGCGCGTACCTGGAGCTTGCGCACCATCATCATGAGGCGACCACCGGCGCGTACACCAGCAGCCAGACCCTTGGCTACCACGGGCACACCCATAACGATGGGCTTTTCTGCGTGCACCTCGAAGAAGTCCATGTGCAGCACGTTGTCCTTCACGGGGTGGAACTGCGTTTCCTTGATGATGGCCTTGTGGTCAACACCGTCGATTTTGATGTCTACGAGGTAGATGTGGGGCGTATAAACAAGCTTGTTGATTTCTTTTTCGCTTACTACGAAGTGGATGGCTACGGGCTTGCCGTTAGCGTCTTTCTGTTCTCCGTAGAGCACGCAGGGCACGTTGCCCTCCTTGCGCACTTGCTTGGCGGCCTTCTTGCCGAGTACGGCACGCGAGGTACCGCTGATTGCAATTTGCTTCATTGTTTGTGGGTGTTGTAAAAATGTTGTGTTACTCTAAATTAAGTGGCGCTCAGCGGCATGTCTTCGCCGTTTGCCACCTTAATTCGCCATCACACTCGGAGCGCAATGCCCCGTGCACGGACAAATCGGCTGCAAAAATACGCCTTTTTCACCTATAAGCCAAGCCTTGTGCTTAGAAATCAATGTTGAACTTGAAATTTTCCAAACTTTCCTCTTTGGCGGCTGCCTCGTAGTCGGGCTCGGGAATGAGTTCTTCGGCTTCGTCCGTATCTACGGGCTGGAGCCAGTGGCGACGGCGCGGTGCGGTGTCGTGCTCGGCAATGTAGTCTACGGTTTGGCGGAAAGCCTCGGCAAAGTGCTGCAGGTCCTCGGCGTAGAGGAAAACCTTGTGTTTCTCAAAGGCTGGCCGCTGTCCCTCTGTTGCGTTTCCCACGCGCTTGCTTTCGGTTATTGACAAATAGAGCGCGTGGCGGCGGTCACGCTTTACATCGAGATAATAGACGCGCTTGCCGGCCTTCACCGTTTTGGAAAAGAGTATTTCGCTGTCGGCTGGTTGTTTGTCGTAGGGTTCAAATCGGTTGTCCATCGTGTCTTGATTGTGTGCTTTCATGTATTAGTGGTGTCTGTGCGGTGCTACTTGGCTGGCCAAAGTTGTAAAAAAACTCCCGAAAGCCCAAGTCTTGGGGTTGAAATTTCCCCTGAGGATATGGCAAACCCTGGCGAAACACAGTGTGCTGCCCCCTTCAGCAAGCTACGCGGGGCAGGATGCGGCCCGTGTGGCTGGCATCCTGCCCCGTGTGTAAGGGTGCGGCTTCGTGTGTGGTAGGAGCACAAGGGATTAGCGGAAAGAGTCGGTGAGCAGTTTGATTTCGATGGCGGGTGAAATGCGTTCGTACAGAATGTTGTACACGGCATCGAGTATGGGCATGTTCACGTGATACATGCGGTTGATGTCCTTCATGCACTTCGTGCCGTAGAATCCCTCGGCTATCATTTCCATTTCGATCTGAGCCGATTTCACGCTGTAGCCCTTGCCTATCATGGTGCCGAACACGCGGTTACGCGAGAAGTTGGAGTAGCCCGTCACCAGCAGGTCGCCCAGGTAGACGCTGTCGTAGACTTGGCGGTCGATGGGGTAGACGGCGCGCAGAAAGCGGTTCATCTCCTGTACGGCGTTCGACATCAGCACGCTCTGGAAGTTGTCGCCATATTTCAGGCCGTTGCAGATGCCTGCGGCGATGGCGTACACGTTTTTCAGCACCGAGGCGTACTCTATGCCTATGACGTCGCCCGAGGTCTTTGTCTTCACATAGCCCGAGGCCAGCGTTTCGGCCATGCTCCGTGCCTTGTCTTGGTCGGAGCAACCCACGGTGAGGTAGGTAAGCCTACCCAGCGCCACCTCTTCGGCGTGGCTGGGGCCGCCGAGCACGGCCAGGTTCTCGTCGGGCACGTTATACACTTGCCTGAAAAACTCCGAGCACACCAGGTTCTCATCGGGCACGATGCCCTTGATGGCCGTGATGATGAACTTGTCGTGCAGCCGTTGCTTGAGTTTCTTGAGATGGTTTTTCAGATAGGGCGACGGCATGACGAACACCAGCGTCTGGCATTGCTTCACCACTTCGTTGATGTCGCTGTAGAAGGTGATGCGTTTCACGTCGAAGTGCACACTTGTCAGATACGACGGGTTGTGCTCCAAGCGTTTGAAGTCGTCAATGGCATCCTGCCGCCGCATATACCAATGCAGGTGCTCCACCTTTTCCATGAGCATTTTGGCAATGGCCGTAGCCCAACTGCCGCTGCCCATCACTGCTATGTTGCCTAAGTCGTACATAAGAAAGGGTTCGAGGATTGGTCAGAGAGGAGAAGTCAAAATGCACATTTTGGCTACAGCCTCTAAGGTACGTCTGAATGGCCAGGATGCGAGGCTTTAAGGTGGAAGGCGCAGGGGTGTACGAGGAAGTACATGGTCAAGCCCGACACCTTTAGCCACTCAGCCTGTTGGCTATGCTGACACACCGCCACTGGGTGGCATGGCGGTCAGATGTGCCAGCCTTCAATGTCCTGCACCGAGGGCTTGGGCGTGTCAAGTTTGTATTTCTTGATCACCTCGCCTATCTGCTGTTGCAGTTTCTGTGCCTTTACGTCCTTCAGGTCAGCCACAAGGTAGTAGCCCACTTTCTGCAGAATGGGCACGAGTTCCTCGGGTATGCCAGCCTCCACGTAGCGTGCTGCGGCGTCGCGCGGTGCTTTCTTTTCGGGGCGCATTTGCGGGAAGAAGAGCACCTCCTGTATCTGCGTCTGGCCCGTCATGAGCATCACGAGGCGGTCAATGCCAATGCCGATGCCCGAGGTGGGCGGCATGCCGTATTGCAGTGCGCGCAGAAAGTCTTGGTCGATGAACATGGCTTCGTCGTCGCCTTTTTCCGAGAGGCGGAGCTGGTCCACAAAGCGCTCCTCCTGGTCAATGGGGTCGTTCAGCTCCGAATAGGCGTTGGCCAGTTCCTTGCCGTTCACCATGAGTTCAAAGCGTTCCGTCAGCAGCGGGTTTGTGCGGTGCTTCTTCGTCAGGGGCGACATTTCGATGGGATAGTCGGTGATGAAGGTAGGCTGCACGTAGGTGCCCTCGCAGAACTCGCCGAATATCTCGTCAATCAGTTTGCCCTTGCCCATGGTCTCGTCTGTCTCCATGTTCAGTTCCTTGCATATCTGGCGAATTTCGTCCTCGCTTTTGCCGTTGAGGTCGTAGCCCGTTTTCTCCTTGATGGCTTCCAGAATGGGCAGGCGGCGGAAGGGTGCCTTGAAACTGATTACTTTGCCGTCGACCACGCTCTCGGGTTTACCGTTCACCGCCGTGCAGATGCGTTCCAGCAGCTGTTCGGTGAACGACATCATCCAGTTGTAGTCCTTGTACTGCACATAGAGTTCCATGCACGTAAACTCGGGGTTGTGGTTGCGGTCCATACCCTCGTTGCGGAAATTCTTGCCTATTTCATACACGCCCTCGAAACCGCCTACAATGAGGCGCTTGAGGTAGAGCTCGGTGGCGATGCGCAGATACAGGTCAACGTCGAGCGAATTGTGGTGCGTGATGAAGGGCCGCGCGCTGGCACCGCCGGGAATGGGCTGCAGAATGGGCGTTTCTACCTCCGTGTAGCCCGCCTCGTCGAACACCTGGCGCATGGTCTTGATCACCAGGCTGCGCTTCTGGAAAATCTCCTTCACCTGCGGGTTCACCAGCAAGTCCACGTAGCGCTGGCGGTAGCGCAGTTCGGGGTCGTTGAAGGCGTCATACGTCACGCCGTCTTTCTCCTTCACCACAGGCAGTGGCTTGAGGCTCTTCGAGAGCAGGCAGATGGACTGGGCATGCACGGAGATTTCGCCCGTCTGTGTGCGGAACACGAAACCCTTTACGCCGATAAAGTCGCCCAGGTCCAGCAGTTTCTTGAAGAGTACGTTGTATAAGGTCTTGTCCTCGTCGGGGCAGATGTCATCGCGTGTCACATACACCTGAATGCGTCCCTTCGAGTCCATGAGTTCTGCGAAACTGGCTTTGCCCATCACGCGTCGTCCCATCAATCGTCCGGCTATGCACACCTCGCGTTTCTCCTCAGCTTCGTCGCTGAACTGTGCTTTGATGTCGTCGCTGTACGCATCCACGGGGAATTCGTCGGCGGGATAGGGGTTGATGCCCAATGCGCGTAGTTCGTCCAGTGCATTGCGGCGCTGTATTTCCTGTTCGCTTAACTCTAAGATATTCATCGTGTGGTTGTTGTGAGTGTAGAAAATAATAACGGAAGTCCTCCGCCTTGCCTCTCGCCGAGCCTTGCAGCGGCCCGTCGTGCCCATGTAGTGCTGCGGGCAAGGCGTTTGTGCGGCAAAGGTAGCAAAATATTTATACGTTGACGGTATGAGGCGGCTTTGTCTTTGTGAAACGTGTGACGTGGAGGGGGATTGCCGTGCCGGGATGCCGCCTGGCGGGTTGTCCGCGGCCGTGTGCAACGTTGCCCATGGCCGTGTGCAACGTTGTCCGTGGGCGTGTGCAACGTTGCCCATGGGCGTGTGCAACGCACAGGGCGGCCTCCCCTCACGGAAAAGTGCCTTTACGTCATGCCGAGGCTTCGCACTCAAAGCCCCACGGGTGAAGAAAAACTCGCACTGCGTGAAGACTTTTCTTCACGGCATCTGTTTTTCCGCCTCAAAGCCGCTGACGTCAGGTTGCGGGGTGGGGCGTGCGGCCGCTAAGGTGCATTTTGCAAGGCAGGCTGAAGGAAATGAAGCGGTAGCGCCGTTTTGTGCGAAAAAGAGCGCGCATTGCACGGCCTTGAAGCGCGCGATAAGAGCGAAATGCCTAACTTTGCACCACTTAAGGTGGGTGCTTTTCATTCCCACCGTATGAATGAATTGGAAACTTGCGTTTTGTTAGCTTTCCCTTTCTCTCAGGTGCATACACAGCCTGTTTTCTCAGTCACGCTGCCCGATGGGGCTATCAAAGAAATACACGCTGCCCGCAGAGATACATCGGAAATCGGACAAGGCGAACGAATAGGCACACCTTATACACACCCCGCGAAAAGGGGGCGAATGATATTGGTTGACATGGAATACAAAAAACTCTATACGCCTGAGGAGGTGGAGAAGATATGCCAGTGGTTTGAGCAGCGGCGCGACCAACTGCCTGCCGCCTTGAAGCTGGACGAAGCCACCAGCATGCAGAACCTGCCCGATACGGTGGAAAAATACCTAGCCGTGGCGCGTCTGCATCAGAACAACAGCACCTACAGCGCGCAAATTTATTTTCTGGGACGCGTGCAGGACCGCCTGCTGAAGGCGGGTTTGCTGAAAAACGAATGACGCGTCCCCGCAGCCCTCGTGGGTGCGCACACACACATTTTTAATGATAGAAGTTTGACGTAGGCATGTCCTCCTTGCCCCGTAGCGGTGCACACTGCTGCACGCACGGCATGCAGGGCGCGTATGCCACCTTTCATTTACACCCTCCTACGTTGAAGAATTCCCCTTTCAAAATAGTATTGCTCCTTGTTGTGGTGCTTGGTGCGCTGCTGCCCTTGCACTGGGTGCCGGCCGCCGAGTGGGGCGGCTATACCTTCAAGCGCGTTGACTTTCTGAGCGACCTCACACCGGCCGACAGTGCTGCCACCACAGCGGCTCTGCTGGCCACGCTGCCCGACGTGCCGCCCGCCCGTCAGGCCGTGCGCGACAGTTGCCCGCCGGGCATGGTGTGCATTGACGACTACGAGGACGACACGGAGCGCGGCATGACGCCCTTCTACCGTGCCCTGACCGAGCGCGCCGCGCTGGGCCGACCGGTGCGTGTGGCCTATCTGGGCGACTCCTTCATTGAGGTGGACATACTCACCTCCGACCTGCGTCGCGAACTGCAACGGCGTTACGGTGGCTGCGGGGTGGGCTTTCTGGATGCCGCACCGCCCTATGCCGCCAACCGCGGCACGGTGCACCAGCGCTACGGTGGCTGGGAGAGTTTGAGCGTGCTCGACAAGGGCCGCTATGCCCGTGAAGAGCTGGGGCTGTCGCAGCGCTACGGCACGGCGCGGAGTGCGGCATGGATTGAGGTGAAGGGCACGCGTGAGCTCGGCCTCGACACCTGCGAGGTGCAAACCATCTACCTCTCGCCCCGCGGCTCGGCCCCTGTGGGCGTGAAGCTGAACAACGGTCCTGTGCTGGCCCTGCCCGTGCAGGGCGGAGCGGGCTTTCAGGCACTGCGCTACGAAGGCCGTGCCGGCAGCGTGAAGTGGCAGGTGCCGCAGGGCTACGTGTGCTGGGGTGTGGCCGTGGAGGGCCGCGAGGGCGTGTCGGTGGACAACTTCTCGCTGCGCGGCAGCAGCGGCATCACGCTGGCCGAAGTGCCCGTGGAGCAGCTCACACGCTTTGGTGAGTTGCGCCCCTACGACCTCATTGTGGTGCAGTTTGGCCTCAACGTGGCCAGCAAGAAGCAGCTGCGCTACGATGCCTACGCACGCCAGATGAAGCACGTGGTGGAACGCCTCAAGACGGCCTTTCCGCAGGCAGGCATACTCATAGTGGGGGTGGGCGACCGCGAGGACAAACTCGACGACGGACAGCTGCACACCATGCCGGGCGTACTGGCACTCATGAAGTATCAGCAGAATGTGGCCGCCGAGAGCCATGTGGCCTACTGGAACCTGTTTCAGGCTATGGGCGGCGAGGGCAGCATACGCCGTATGGCCGCCATGACGCCGCCTGAGGCCGGCAAGGACTACACCCACATCAATGCGCGAGGCGGAAAACGCATCGCACACCTATTATATAAAACCCTTGTGCATGGACACGAACAATACAAACGCCGACAGGCGACGCCCTGAAACGGGCATGCCCGCCGCTGGCAACCGCAGCGTGACCCGCACTGAGCAGCCCCACTGGCAGGGCACTACCACGGGGCTCGACTTCACGCCGCTTCCACTTGCCCGAGGTGAACACTCACAGTGTAGCCTGCGCAAGCTGTATATGCTGCTTGGCGGCTGGGCCTTTGTGCTCACTGTGCTGCTGGCACTCAGTCCGCTGCGCCAAGATGTGCTCCCCGCGCGCTCCGCGCATCAGCGGCAGGCACTGGCCACAGCCTTCGACACCGTGCCGCACCCCGACGAGGAGCCCGTGCGCTTGTCGCTGCCCGCCATGCCGCAGAGTTCGGTGCCCACCTCCTTCCGCCACCGCACCAGCAATGTCATTACGCGGGCACAGTTGCTGCAGCCCTTGGTGCCCATCCTTGTGGCGGGCGACCGTCCGCTGCGTGTGCTGCATGTGGGCGACTCGCATGTGCGGGGCAATGCCTTCCCGCAGGCTGTCAGCCGCGTGCTGCACACCTACTTGGGAAAGGCCGACTCGCAGACGGAAGGCAACGGCGTGTATTTTTCCTACATTGCCCGCAACGGTGCTACCAACCGCCATTTCCTTACGGCCGACTACCTGCAATCCTTTGCTTCGCGCCATCCCGACCTCATCATCCTCTCGCTCGGCACCAACGAGGCGCACGGCATGGGCTACCTGGAAAGGGTGCACGAGGCGCAGCTCAACGAGTTTCTCGACGCCCTGCAGGCTGCCTGCCCCGATGCCGTGGTGCTGCTCACCACGCCGCCGGGCGACTTTCTGCCTACGCGCTATGTGGACTACCATGTGACAGCGCGGCAGCGCAAGCGCACGGGGCGTGTGCGCACGGTGCTGAGGCCCAACCCCATGAGCGCACGTTGTGCGACCCTGATAGAGCAGGTGGGCGAGCAGCGCGGACTGCCCGTGTGGAATCTCTTCGAAATATGCGGCGGGGCCGAGGCTGCACAGCGCAACTGGGAGGCCGCCCACTACATGCGTCCTGACCGCGTGCACTTCACCCCAGCCGGCTACGACGTGCAGGGACGCATGCTGGCCGAAGCCCTGCTCGTGGCACTGACTGACTGACGGCCGCTACACCTATATATATAATGGAGTGCTGCATGACGTGACAGCCTCAGCATAACCTAACCTACGAGTAGCCCGCCACGCGCTGCTCCGCCCATCATTTAGCCTCTCCTCTGTTTCTTCACACACGAAGCCGCATGCTTACCCAATTGCTATACTTCGACCCTGCGTCGCCGCTGCTGTTCAACACCGCCTTCTTCCTTTTCTTCTTTCTGGCCTTCATGGTGTGCTACACGCTGCTGTCGTCGCGCCGCACCGTGGCCTTGCGCCTGCTCTATGTGACGGCCTGCTCCTATTACTTCTATTACAAGAATGCAGGAGCGTGGGTTATGCTGTTGGCCATCATCACGCTGGTCAACTTTTTCAGTGCCTGGCGCATGGACCTGTGCCAGGGGCAGCGCGCACGCCGTGCCTGGATGTGGTTTGCGGTGGGCTTCATGCTGCTGCAACTGGGCTTTTTCAAATACACCAACCTGCTGCTCTCCACCCTGGCGGGGTGGGGACTGGCTGCGCCCGATGCGCACCTCGACCTGCCCATGCTCGTAGGCATCTCGTTCTTCACGTTCCAGAGCATGAGTTACATCATCGACGTGTACCGCCGCAAGATGCCCGCCACGCACCGCCTGACGGACTTTGCCTTCTTCGTGAGCTTTTTTCCCACCTTGCTGGCTGGTCCCATTCTGCGTGCCCGCACCTTTCTGCCGCAGTTGCGCCGCCCGCTGTGCGTGAGCCACACCATGATGGGCACGGGGGCTTGGTATGTGGTCATGGGGCTCTTCAAGAAATGCGTAGTTTCTGACTACATCAGCGTGAACTTCGTGTCGCGCATCTTCGACAATCCTCAACTTTACTCAGGACTTGAAAACCTGCTCGGCGTGTACGGCTACGCACTGCAGCTCTATTGCGACTTCTCGGGCTACTCCGACATGGCCATCGGCATTGCGCTGTGGATGGGCTTTCACCTGCCCGCCAACTTTCGTGCGCCCTACAAGAGCGACTCCATCACCGACTTCTGGCGCCGCTGGCACATTTCGCTCTCCACCTGGCTGCGCGATTACCTCTACATCTCACTGGGCGGCAACCGTTGCGGCCGCTGGCGCATGTATCTGAACCAATTTCTCACCATGCTGCTGGGCGGATTGTGGCACGGCGCATCGTGGAACTTCGTGGTGTGGGGCTGCGTGCACGGCGTGGCGCTGTGCCTGCACAAGGCGTGGCGCACCCTGCTGGGGCACGACAAGCATTACCGCTCTCGGGGTGTGCGCAAGTGCTTCGCCATTGTTCTCACCTTCCATGTGGTGTGCTTCAGCTGGCTCTTCTTCGCCGGCACCTCGTTTGAGGCCAGTGTGGCCATGCTCACGCAAATCTTCACCAACTTCCAGCCGCAACTCATCACGCAGTTCGTGGCGGGCTATCCCGCCGTCACGGCGCTCATGGTGGCAGGCTTTGTGCTGCATTTCCTGCCCACCCGCTGGAGCGAACGCACCACGGTTCGCGTAGCCGTGGCTCCGCTGTGGGTGCATGCGCTGCTGCTGGTGCTGATGATTGTGTGGGTGGTGCAGGTGAAGGGCAGCGACGTGCAGCCGTTCATCTATTTCAAGTTCTGAGGAGAGAAGAGCGAAGCCATCTTTCTGCCTAAGAAAAAATCAAAAAGCATGCTTGGCCTAATGTGCATCTTGCCCTATCTTTGCAAGCATGTTACACACAGACGACAAATTCCCAGACGTGCTCGGCCTTGATGAGGCGGGCCGCGAAGTGCGGGTGAGCGACTATGCCGGCCGCACACTTGTAGTTTATTTCTATCCCAAAGACAGTACGTCGGGCTGCACGGCCGAGGCATGCAGCTTCCGCGACCACTACGCCGCGCTCCGCGAACAGGGCGTTGAAGTGGTGGGCGTGAGCGTGGACAGCGCAGCCTCGCACCAGCGCTTCATCGACAAGCAGCAACTGCCCTTCCACCTTGTGGCCGACGTGGACAAGCAACTGGTGCAGGCAGCAGGTGTGTGGGGCGAGAAGAAACTCTACGGACGTACCTACATGGGCACCCTGCGCACCACCTTTGTCATCGGTCCCGACGGCAGCATACGCCGCGTGTTCCTGCCCAAGGAAATCAAGACGAAAACGCACGCCGAGCAGGTGATGGCCGCACTGCAGGCAGCCGAGCAGGATTGACCGCGACCACAATTACATTTCATCATACACCTTATAGACAGAATTTATGGCAAAATCGCAAGACGAAATAATAGAGGCCGTAGCCGCCAGCGAAAAACTGAAAGCGCTGCAGGCCGCTATGGCAAAAATTGAAAAGGACTTTGGTAAAGGCTCCATCATGAAACTCGGCGACGAGAAGGTGGAAAACGTGGAGGTGATATCCACCGGTAGCCTTGCCCTCAACGCTGCACTTGGCGTGGGCGGTTATCCCAAAGGCCGCATCATCGAAATCTACGGCCCCGAGTCGTCAGGCAAAACCACCCTCGCCATCCACGCCATTGCCGAGGCGCAGAAGAACGGAGGCATCGCAGCCTTCATTGACGCCGAGCATGCCTTCGACCGCTTTTATGCGGCCAAACTGGGTGTGAATGTCGACGAACTCCTCATCTCGCAGCCCGACAACGGCGAGGAAGCACTCGAAATTGCCGACCAGCTCATCCGCTCCTCAGCCATCGACATCATCGTCGTTGACTCCGTAGCCGCGCTCACCCCCAAGGCCGAAATAGAGGGCGACATGGGCGACAACAAAGTAGGTTTGCAAGCCCGCCTTATGAGCCAAGCGCTGCGCAAACTCACCTCGACCATCAGCAAGACCAACACCACGTGCATCTTCATCAACCAGTTGCGCGAGAAGATTGGCATCACCTTTGGCAACCCCGAAACCACCACCGGCGGTAACGCCCTCAAGTTCTACTCCTCCGTGCGCCTCGACATACGCCGCGTCACTACCATCAAGGACGGCGACACCCCCGTCGGCAACCAAGTGCGAGTGAAGGTGGTGAAGAACAAGGTGGCCCCTCCCTTCCGCAAGGCCGAGTTCGAAATCGCATTCGGCACCGGCATCTCCCGCGAAGGTGAAATCGTAGACCTGGGCGTAGACCTGGGCATCATCAAGAAGAGCGGCTCGTGGTTCAGCTACGGCGAAACGCGCCTGGGACAAGGCCGCGATGCCGTTAAGCGCCTCATAGCCGACAACCCCGAACTGGCCGACGAATTGAACCAGAAAATTGCCGAAGCGCTGAAAGAGCATGGCGAGGATTGAGCCTTGCTCACTGACCTACGTTTTCTGCCTCTGCGTTGCGGAACATGCACGCAGCGACAAAACGTAAATCTACGCACAAGAGGCACTGCACCACACACAAGGTGGGCAGTGCCTCTTGTGTGTGATAGGAGAACAAACTATAGGAGTAGGAGGAAAAGGGCGGGGAGGCGGCTGAGATAGGCTGGCACAGTAGAATCAGACAAAAAAGCTTGTTGCGTGTAATCATTACGCAGGAATATTTGTTCTTCTACATCAAAACATTACCTTTGCGGTGTAATTATAACGCAATTGATAATATGGATATGGAGAACCAGCATAACGGGGAGTTGAAATACTGCTATAAGTACCCCCATCCGAGTGTGACGACCGACTGTGTCATATTCGGATTTGACGGTACCAAGTTGAAAGTCCTTTTGGTGCAGCGAGGCATCGAGCCCTTCAAGGGGCGGTGGGCTTTCCCCGGAGGCTTCTTGAAGATGGATGAGCGGGCCGAAGAAGGCGCGTTGCGTGAGTTGCAGGAGGAGACGGGGCTGGCAGGTGCCTACATTCGGCAGTTTCATACCTTCACAGCGCCGCAGCGTGACCCTCGTGAGCGAGTCATTACCATAGCCTACTATGCTTTGGTGAGGATGCAGGAGGTGAAGGGCGGCGATGATGCTGCCGACGCGCGGTGGTTCGCTCTCGACGAGGTACCGCAGTTGGCTTTCGACCACGACCAGATACTTCGCAAGGCAGAGCAGGCATTGCGTCAGCAGATTCACTTTGAGCCCGTGGGCTTTGAACTGCTGCCTGAGGCGTTCACCATCAAGGAACTGCAGAATCTCTACGAGGCCATACTGAACGTGCGTTTCGACCGTCGCAACTTCTACAACAAAATGAAGCGTCTGGAAATGCTCGAACAGTTAGACGAAACGGTTAATCCGTCACAGAAGAAAGAAGCCTTCCTCTTTCGCTTCAACAAGGCGAAGTATGAAGAACTGAAGCAGAAGGGATTCAGATTAGAGTTTTAGAGAGGGTAGTTCCAGCCAAATGCAGCGTCAAACCCGCTGGCTGAGATGAAAGGGTTGATGATGCCTGAAAAAACATATTACAGGTGATAGAAATGGGCGCCCCCCCGCTTCTGTTCTATCACAATGCGTAAAGCCGGATGATGCCAAATATTGAAGAAGCCTATTCACTATCAATATTTTGAAACGATGAAAAACGTAAACGACAAGCAAGAAAAGAAGAAAACACAGGTATTTAATGTAGGGATATCCAGAAAACAGTCAATTTGACTCCAAGCATCCTCGGCAGCCGATGATGCCTTTGACCTGAAGAGCGTGGAGCGCAACCACATCATCAAGGTGCTCCACCATACGCACGGCAATAAAACAGAAACGGCCCGCCTGCTCAAAATCGGACTTACCACCCTTTATTTCAAAATTGAGGAATATGGAATAACTGTGATTTGATGCCCGGTAATACTTTTTTGAGCTAAACGAATGACATTCAAAGGTATTACTGTCCGCTAAACCCTAAGACTACACCCCTAACTTTCCGAGAAACAGAAGTGTGGCTTTCGGCTTATCATGGACAAGCCCCCTTTGTCAAAAAA
>SFEP01000089.1 GCA_004557185.1 Bacteroidales bacterium | reverse complement strand
ATTTCGCCACGCTGGGTCGTGGCGACATGCGGGGAGGGCTCACCCAAATCGCACCCCGGAGGTGGTGCGGGGCTGTCGCATCCGCCATGGTGTGTATCGTGCTGTGTGTCAATGTTGTGTGGTGCGATGACGGCCTGCCACCACCTCCGGGGTGGCATCATGGGGTGCCCATCTGTGGTCCCCGCATGTCGCCACGACCCCGCGTGGCGAAATACGGGGCTACGCACGGCTTCAACCCCTGCCGGGGTTGGGGAAATGTCCGCCTTTGGTCATCGGCTTCGCGTGGGGCGAGGTGTGCGATGCTTTGCATCGCGGGCGGACGCTGCGCTGCGCCGGATTGGCGGCGGTGCGATGGGGGTGATAGGGCCAATGGGGCCAATAGGGCCAATGGGTGGCGCTGCTAAGCAGCGCGTGGGGGCGAGGTGGTGGCGCTGCAAAGCAGCGCGTGGGGGCGAGGTAGTGGCGCTGCGAGCAGCGCGTGGGAGCGAGGTGGTGGCGCTGCGTAGCAGCGTGGGGGAGCGAGGTGGTTGCGCTGCGTTGGCAGCGCTTGGGGAGCATGGTGGTGTGGCGCTGCGGGGGCGGCGCTTGGCGGCTTCGAGCCGCCTTGCCCGTTGGGCCTATCGCTGCCGCTACGGGATGAGGTGGAGGCGGGTGGTGGCTCGGGTGATGGCGGTGTAGAGCCAGCGGTGGAAGTCGAGGAGGGTGTAGGCGTCGGGCGGGATTGCCGCCATATCCACAAACACATTTTTCCACTGTCCGCCTTGCGCCTTGTGGCAGGTGATGGCGTAGGCATATTTCACCTGCAGAGCGTTGAAATAGGGGTGTGCTTTCAGCGCCTTGTAGCGCTGCGCCTTGGTGCCTTCGAGGGTCGCCATTACACGCTCGAAAAACTGCTGCTGCGCGTCGCGCGGCAGCGCCGGAGAGTCGCCGAGGAGCGCGTCGAGCACGATTTTGCAGTCGATTTCGGCGTTATGGTCGGGAAATTCCAGCGTTACGTTGGCAAAACGGAGTCCGAAGCGCGATTCAGTGCCGTGGACGCGCTGCACCATCGCCATGTCGCCGTTGGCGATAAAATCTATGCCATCGTGGTTTTCGCTCCAGAAATAGTTGTTTTTAGCCACCAAGAGGCGGTCGCCGGGCACGAGTTCCTCCTCGCGGTAGAGGATACGGTTGCGGATGCCGAGGTTATAGACAGTGGCGCGCTTGTTGCTGCGGGTAATGACGATGGTTTGCGCCATGCCGTCGCGGTCGTAGCAGTCGCTGAGCGTCTCAATCATGTATTCCCCCGAGAGAGTGGTGAAATCGGGGGTTGAGGTGTCGAGCCGGGGCGCCTCGAGAGGCTCTTGGAGCATCCCCTCGCGCAGCCGTGTGGCATTGAGGAGAATCCCCGACTCCTCGGCTTGGCGCACCGGGGTGGTGAGGGTGAAATCCTCCACGTGGAGCCCGTAGGAGCGGAGTTGGTCGAGGCTCAGCGCCGGCGACACATCAAATCCCACCGGAGGCAGCTGCGCGTTGTCGCCGAGGAGGATGAGCAGGCAGCCGGGGGAGGAATAGACATAGTGGACGAGGTCGTCGAGGAGGCGTCCGGTGCCGAAAATTGCGCCTTCCGCCGACGCGTTGGGCATCATCGAGGCTTCATCGACGATGAAAACGGTGTCGGTGTGCTTGTTTTCGGCGATGCCGAAGCCCCCTTGGTCGGGGGCGTAGGAGCGTTTGCGGTAGATTTTGCGGTGGATGGTGAAGGCAGGGTGTCCGGAGTATTCGGCGAACACCTTGGCGGCGCGTCCGGTGGGCGCGAGGAGTACGGACTTTCGTCCGAGGGAGTCGAGGGCGCGCACCAAGGCGCCTGTGAGCGAGGTTTTTCCCGTTCCGGCATATCCGTTGAGGAGGAAGAGCGAATCGGGGCGGCGCTCGCCGACAAAGTAAGCGAGCCGGGCAATGAGTTGGGTTTGCTCGGGGTTGGGGGCATAGGGGAGATTAGCGAGTATGCCCACGGCGATGTTTTGATATCGGTAATCCATGGTGCAAAGATAGTGAAAAAAGCGATGCGGAGCATCGCAGGTTATGGGGTTATAGGGTTATGAGGTTATAGGGTTATAGGGCCAATGGGGCCAATAGGGCCAATGGGTTGCGCTGCGAAGCAGCGCGGGGGAGCGCAATCTCCACCCTGCCCCTGCGCTGCTTGCGCGATTACGAGAGGCGAGGTAATTCGCTACCCCGCGAGGGGTTGCCGCTGTGCGTAGCCCCGTATTTCGCCACGCTGGGTCGTGGCGACATGCGGGGGAGGGCGGTGGTGTCCCACCCAAATCGCACCCCGGAGGTGGTGCGGGGCTGTCGCATTCGTAATGGTGCTGTATCGTGCTGTGTGTCAATGTTGTGCAGTGTGATGACGGCCTGCCACCGCCTCCGGGGTGGCATCATGGGGGCGCCCATTGGCGGTCCCCGCATGTCGCCGACGCCCAGGTCGGCGAAATACGGGGTTACGCACGGCTGCAACCCCTCGCGGGGTAGCGAAAATGCTTGCCTCTGGTCATCGGCTCCGCGCGTGGGGTGAGGCGTGCGATGCTCGCATCGCTGGGCGGACGCTGCGCTGCGCCGGATTGGCGGCGGTGCGATGGGGGCGATAGGGCCAATAGGGCCAATAGGGCCAATAGGTGGCGCTGCGTAAGCAGCGCGTGGGAGCGAGGTGGTGGCGCTGCGTAGCAGCGCGTGGGGGCGAGGTGGTGGCGCTGCGTAGCAGCGCGTGGGAGCATGGTGGTGGCGCTGCTTGGCAGCGCTTGGCGGCTGGAGCCGCCTTGCCTATTCGCCCTATTGGGCCTATTGGGCCTATTGGGCCTATTCGCCCTGCCGCGGCTCCTTTAATCTTTTATCTAAAAAATTTCACGCTGCGGCGCGCCGCGCCGCGCGGCGCATCTCATTTTTTTTCATTTTGTTATAACAGTTTAGGAAATTTATTATTATCTTTGCAGGCGAAAATATACTTTAATCGAGTAACTCATGATTAAGCGCTTACTTATATCTATTTTGTTACCCTTGGCGGTGGCTTCTTGCCTCGGCGCGGCTTCGCCCGAGAAGATGCACCAGGTTGCCGGGGTGGCGTTTTATAATCTCGAAAACCTTTTCGATACCATTAATAATAACGGAAAATATGACAAGGAGTTTTCGCCCGACGGTGCTCGCCAATGGAATGGCGAGAAATACCGCATGAAACTCCACAATATGGCATACGCTATCAGCCAGATGCGCAGCCGCATCACCCCTATGGGTCCGGCTTTCATCGGTGTTAGCGAAATTGAAAATCGCTCGGTGCTCGACGACCTCGTGGCACAACCCGAAGTCGCCGACATGCACCTCCAGGTTGTGCATCACGATTCGCCCGACCGCCGCGGCGTGGATGTGGGGTTGCTCTACAACCCTCGCCTCTTCCGTGTGCTCTCGGTGAGCAACACCACCCTCTCTATCCCTTCCAACCCTCGTTTCCGCACCCGCGACCAGATGTGCGTCACCGGGCTGCTCATGGGCGAGAAGGTGAGCGTGATTGTCAACCACTGGCCGTCGCGCCTCGGCGGACAGGAGCAGTCGAGCTACTTGCGCGAGGCTGCCGCCGCCCTCTCCAAGCATATCGCCGACTCGGTGCTTGCCCTCGACCCCAACCAGGGCATCATCGTTATGGGCGACATGAACGACGACCCGCAGGACCGCTCGATGGCTGTTGCCCTCGGCGCACGCAAGAAAAAAGAGGATGTGAAGCCGGGTGAGTTTTACAACCCGTGGTGGGCGATGCTCGACAAGGGCATCGGCACTCTTGCCTACAAGGGGCAGTGGAACTTGTTTGACCAGATTGTGTTGTCGGACTATTTCCTTGGCGACGACCGCTCGCGTTGGTGTTTCTTCAAGGCGGAGGTGCTCAACCGCGAGTTCCTCAAGACCAAAGAGGGAGACCGCGTCGGCTATCCGCTGCGCACCTTCTCCGGCGGTGCGTTCCTCAACGGATATAGCGACCACTTCCCCACACAAGTGTTCCTGGTACGCACCCCGCAAAAGAAGTAGCCACGGGAGAAATGAGAATCAACGAGTTAAGAGACACCTATTGGAGCCACACCAATTCAAGACCGCCGGGGGCGGCAATCCCCCAACCTTTAACTGATTATTTTTTATTTATTAACACTTTAATTTTTATATTTTTATGAAACATTTATTTACTCTTAAAAGCCTCTTGCTCACACTCGTGATGCTCTGCGGGTTGAATGCCTGGGGTGAAACGGCAACTTTGACGTTTACAGAAGCATGTAAAGGTTCAGGGACTGATAACCAAGGAAATAGTTGGACTGTAACTTCTGATGCAGCAGAATCTACTTTTGACAGTACTAAAGGAGTTCACTATGGAACTAACAAAAAGGCAGTTTCGTATCTGCAATTAACTACTACTATAAGTGGTACAATCACATCTATAAAAGTAAATGCATCTGGAGCCTCCAGTACAAGTGCAAAATTGAATGTCACAGTTGGCGGTAGTGCTTTTGGTTCTCAATCAAGTATTAGCAAAACTGCAACAGATTACACATTCGAAGGCA
>SFEP01000035.1 GCA_004557185.1 Bacteroidales bacterium | reverse complement strand
GGCAATGTGTTCTTTCACCACATCGTCGGGCAGGGCGTAGGTCTGCTGGTAATTGGAGTAGCTGAACTCGCGGCGCAGGTAGTGCTCCTTTTTGTTCTCGTCCTTGTGCTCCATCTTGTTTTCGATGGCTATGCAGAGGTTGCCGTCGGCGTTGATGTGCACGCGGCAGAACTCCTTTTTGATGCCCGGCACGGCCACCTCCATGGTGTAGGCCTTAGCGTCCTCTTTCACGTTCACGGCAGGCGCTGTGGTTTTCATTTGGGGCATCCAGGCGTTATCAAAGAAATCGTCGAACACGGTGGGGAACCAATTCTGAGTATGCATTACTGGTAACATAATTAAAACCTCCTATTGATTAGTTGAACAAATGGTTGGTGCAGGCTTCGGGTCGTTGGCGGCCTTTCGCTTGCACCTTGCCTTGCGCAACATGCATACCAGCATCTTGCCTTGCGCCACATAGGCAGCAAAGTATAAATCCTTTATATTTTCCTGCAAACTTGGCGTGAAATGCACATAAAAAAGACCGGCTTCGCGTGGAAACCGGCCTATGGGTGTCAGTGCGCGGCACTTGCCTTCTTTTCGGCATTTGCCTTCTTTTCGGCACTTGCCTTCTTTTCGGCAGTTGCCCTCTTACAGGTCCGTGTCTTCTTTTCGGCATTTGGCTTCCCCGCTTTATTCACCCTCCTTGTCTTGTTTTCCGCACACGATGTCGCGCATCATGGCACGGGCATAGGCGTTCTTGCCAGCGGCTTCGAGCCAGTAGGCATCGTCGTGCAGAAAGTCGGGGTGGGGGGCAGTTTGTGCAGCGAGCGCGGCGGTGTAGTGGCGCACTGCCTCGGGCACGTGGTCGTCGAGCCAGGCGGCGTGGCCGGCATTGAGGTGGTCGGCGGGCGTGGGGGCGAGCTGCAGCACACGGTCGTAATGGCGCGTGGCCTGCCCGTAGTCGGCGGTGCGCAGGCAGCACCACGCCAGGGCACGGTGCACGGCGGGGTTGTCCTCGCTGAGGTAGTTGGCCTTGTGCAGGCGCGGCATGGCTTCGGCGTAGCGTTCCAGGCGCATCAGGCAGTCGGCTGCCAGTAGCATCCAGCGCACCTCCTCGGGCTCGGCGCTTTCCAGTTCGGCATAGCAGGCCAGCGCCTCCTCGTAGCGGCCCGTGTGGCACAGGCAGGCAGCGCGTTGGCGCAGGGTGTAGGTGTGGTGCGGCTGCAGCAGGTTCGACTTTTCGTAGCACGCCTCGGCCTCGGCGTAGTGCCCCGCCTGCTGGTGGCAGAAGCCCATTTTCTGGAACGTAGCCGCGTGAAGCTGTTCGGCGGGCAGGCGGTTGAAGAGGCTGAGGGCGAGGCTGTAGGCCTTGTCGGCAAAGGCAAAGTCGGCCAGCCGCGCCAGTAGGTCGTGGCGGCGCAGCAGGACGTCGAACGGAGGGACGTCGAAGATGAAAAGCTCGTGGCTGAAAGGATTCTCAAACGCCTCGCGGTGCAGAAACAGTGTGCTGAAGCGGTAGAAATCCTGCACGTACGATCGCATGGCGGTGCGGAAGTCGGGCAGTTCGTCGGTTGTGGCGTCGAGCGGGTGGAGCGTGTCGGCGTCGCCCATGCCACTCAGTTGTTGCCGTATCATGTCGCGCATGGCCTGCGGCATGTCCTGTGCCATGAGCACGAGCGAGTATTTGTCGGAGTCGCACAGCCCAGCCTGCCCCAGCAGCGTCTGCATGTGTCGTACCGAGAGGGCCTGGCCAGCCAGTGCGGGGTGGCGCGAGGTGAAGGGGCAGAACCAGTGGGCAGCGGTGTGGAAAAAAGGGAAGCGCTGCTTGAGCATCTTGAAGGTGCCCATATACACATCCGCCCCTTTGCGATGCATGTCGGCCAGTTCGCGCATGCGCTGCCCCAGCACCGAGGGCGTGCCGTCCTCTTCCCATTCGGGGTTCAGGTCGCCCTCCACCATGGCCTCCTGCAAGCCCTCGATGCCCTGCGGGTGTCGGTCGCGCCACTGCTTGGCGTGCTTCATTACCTCGGGCAGGATTTCCTCGCGCAGCGATTTCTCAATCTGCCGCGTGTTCTGCGTCAGGAAGAACTGCATTTGCAGCATTTCCAGTTCGGCGGCAAACTGTGGCACGTCGGCCATGAGCGAGAGGCGCGCCATTTCCTGCGGGTAGCGTGCTATGCGGTCGGCATGCAGGGCGTGCACCATGGCCAGCCCTGTGAGGGCGCGCACCCTGATGAGCACGTGGTCGCTCAGGGCGCAGTCGGCCAGCAGGCGGAGTTTGGCCATGTCGAAAAAGCGCAGCGCCGAGAGCGTGGCGGCACTCACCACCAGGCAGCGGCGCACCACGTCCACATCGTTGCGCTGCACGAAGTCGCTCAGGCGCACCTCGTCGTCGGGTCGCCAGGCGGCCGATGTCCACACGGCGTCGAAGAGCGTGCGCCAGTCGGTGCCCTCGTCCGTCAGCGTCTCATCGTTGAGTGTGGCTGCTCCCAGTTTCTCCAGTGTGTGGTGTGTGGTGGCATAAAACGACAGCCCCTCCTGCAGTTCGCCAGCGCGGTCGAGTTCGGTGGCCAGTTCGTAGGCGCGCCGCACAAAGTCGCAGTACATGCGTTCGCGTTCGGGGTCGGCCGCCCCTTGCGCCAGGTATTGCAGCAGCATGTCGTAGGCGTTGCTGAGTTGCAGTAACTCCTCCTGCGCCGCGGTGTGTCGCACGCACTGTGCCATGCCGCGCAGCGAGGCCAGCGCCGAGGCCAGACGGTTCTGCGCCAAGGCTTGCAGCGCATCGTTCATCAGGTATTTGTACGTACTCATGCTGTGTGTCTGTGGGGTAAGGGTGGGGGTGAGGGTGAGGGGGAAAACGTGCCGCGGCGCGTAATATATAATAAGGAGTAGTGAAAACGTCCTCGGCTGAGCCTCTCTATATAATAAGGAGTGAGGAAATGCCTTCGGCGGCGCGTCTATATATAATAAGGAGTAAGGAAACGGCTGCCGTCGGCCTTAGGGAAAGCGCAGGGTGTCGGCCACCTGCTGGGGCACGCCGTACACCGTTTGCAGCACGTGGCTGGCTGCGCCTGCACCGCCTGCGTGCAGACTATCGATGGCCTGGCGGCGTATGCGGTCCACGCCTTGCCACGCCTTGCGCAGCGCGTCGGCCTTTTTGGCACCGGGCACCAGCACAAAGCAGCGTGCCGGCACCTGGCTGCCCGCCGTGCCCAGCACCTTGTGACCCTGTGCGCGGGCCACGCTCACATAGGGCCAGGCCAGCACACCGCCCTCCACCTGCCCGTTCATCACCATGGTGGTGCGCAGCACGGGGTTGTTGATTTGGGGTCGGTAGATGTCGTCCTCCTTGAGGCGTCCTTGGTGTAGCAAGTCGAGCAAGGCTGCCTGTTCCACGCTTTGGCGCGTGGCGGCCAGTGTGCGTCCTTTCAGTTTGTCGAGCGAACGCAGGCGCAGCGCACTGTTCACCACCATGCACTGCGGGCTCTTCACCTCGGCCACCTTCATCCAGGCTGCGGAGCGCTTGCCTAGGGCCTGCATGCGCAGCGGGTCGGCCAGACCGCCGTCAAGGCTGCGGCGCAAGTAGGCGGTGTCGCACTCCAGTTGCGAGGTGTAGGTGTGCAGCTGCACCTTGATGCCGGCTGCCTGAAACATGCCGCGCTCGGCGGCGTAGTAAAGGGGGAGGCACTCCGCCACGGGCATCACGGCCAGGTGCAGTGCCGCGCTGTCGTAGGGCTCGGCCGTCGGGGCGGGCTGCTTGTCGGCATCGGCGTGCTGGCAGGCCGCCACGAGCACAAGGGCAAGGAGTGCGAATAGGGTTTTTCTCATGTGGTGGAAACGGCGTAGCGCACCGGCCACAGTGCATGCCGCGGTCGGGGTGCTAAACTAAAAGAAGAGGGTGACGCTCACCACCGCCAGCGGCGCACCTGGCGGTGCGCAGGTCAGTGGTCAGCATCACCCTCATGCATCGTTGATTTACGGATTAAAGGCTTGGGTTAGCCCTTGATGGCTGCAATGCCGGGGAGCACCTTGCCCTCGATGGCTTCGAGCAGTGCGCCGCCGCCGGTCGAGATGTAAGAAACCTTGTCGGCCATGCCAAACTTGTTGATGCAGGCTACAGAGTCGCCGCCGCCGATGAGCGAGAAAGCGCCGTTGGCCGTAGCCTTGGCAATGGCCTCGGCAATGGCACGCGAGCCGCCCGTGAAGTTGTCGAACTCAAACACGCCAGCGGGGCCGTTCCACAGAATGGTCTTGGCACCCTCAATGGCAGCAGCAAACGTCTTGCGCGTTTCGGGACCGGCATCCATGCCTTCCCAGCCGTCGGGAATGTCGTTGGCGGGCACAATCTGCTGGTTGGCGTCGTTCGAGAAGGCGTCGCCGGCCACGCAGTCGGTGCCGAGCACGAGGTTCACGCCCTTAGCCTTAGCCTTGGCCATGATTTCGAGCGCGAGGTCGAGCTTGTCGTTCTCGCAGATGGACGTACCGATTTTGCCGCCCATAGCCTTGGCGAAGGTGTAAGTCATACCACCGCAGAGGATGAGGTTGTCCACCTTGTCCATGAGGTTCTCGATGATACCGATTTTGGTGGACACCTTCGAGCCACCCATGATGGCGGTGAAGGGGCGCTTGATGTTGCTGAGCACGTTGTCAACAGCCTGCACTTCCTTCTCCATGAGGTAGCCCAGCATCTTGTGGTCGGCGTCGAACGAGTCGGCAATGACGGCCGTTGAGGCGTGCTTGCGGTGAGCCGTACCGAAGGCATCGTTCACGTAGATGTCGGCATACGATGCCAGCGTCTTGGCGAACTCCTTCTGGCGCTCCTTCATCTCCTTCTTGGCAGCGTCGTAGGCGGGGTCAGCCTTGTCGATGCCCACGGGCTTGCCCTCCTCTTCGGGGTAGAAGCGCAGGTTTTCAAGCAGGAGCACCTCGCCCGGCTGCAGGGCGGCAGCGGCCTCCTGAGCCTTGGCGCAATCGGGGGCAAACTGCACCTTCACGCCAAGCTTTTCGCTCACGGCGTCCACAATCTGGCCCAGAGACATCTTGGGGTTCACCTTGCCCTTGGGCTTGCCCATGTGGCTCATGATGATGAGTGCGCCACCCTCGGCCAGCACCTTCTGCAGCGTAGGCAGTGCACCGCGAATGCGGGTGTCGTCGGTAATTTTACCGTTTTCATCAAGAGGCACATTGAAGTCCACGCGGACGATCACTTTCTTGCCTTTGAAATCGCAAGTTTCGATAGTCATAACTGATAATTTATGGGGTTTGTTATAAATGTAAATCCTTGTTCCACCTTCCTGCGCCATGCCAGCGGCCGCCTCCGTGCTCATGGGGTGCTGCCCGTGGCCATCGTCAGTCAGGTAAAAAACGCTTTTCGCGGCAAATATACAAAAAACTGCCTTGCACGCGTCGCCCCATATGCCACTTTTACATTTACATGCCTTGAATTTCATTTTCGCCGCCTCAAAAGCTCCTTTGCGCCCTTGCTGGTAAATCTTGGCAAGGTGCGCGGCCGCCCGTTGGCGCGCAAAAGGTGCCCCTCGCCCGTAGCAGCCCCAGTGGCCTGCGTGCTCCCCATCACCGCCTGCCGTGCGGCGGCCCCCTGGCAGCGTCCTGACGCTCCGCGATGCCCGGCCGCCGTTTCGGCCCGGCGCGCAACCGTTTTTGCAACTTATTTTCCCATTCGTACATGGCGCCTGATGGTTTGCCACGCCGGCACGGCACGTTTGCCACGCCGGCACGGCACGTCTGCCACGCCGGCATGGCACGTCTGCCACGCCGGCGTGGCAAATGATGAAGTGCCTTCTGAAAACAGGAACGTGCCTTCTGAAAATGGGAAAGCACCTTGCTGTGATGATGCTAACGCATTGAAATACAACGCGCCCCATCCCATTTACGCCGCCCCATTTTCGCCGCCCGCTTTTTGTCAATAAATTTTACCTCAAAAAGCATCAAAACAGTGTAATGCGAAGGATAGAACAATCTTGCTAAGCCCAATAGGCATCGCTCAAGGTCTGCTGGCTTGGGCGCAGCTCGTTGGGTTTCACGAAAAGGTACTTTCATAGGCTGCAACGATAGGCATCAAGTGGAAAATGCTACGTCTTTTCTTTTCTCCTCCACTCGCCTTCTTTATCTTTGTAGCGAAAAGCACAGGACGGCGTGGCGCGTAAGCCTTTTTCTTTAGCAATCCGCCTGTGTGAAAACATCCATCAATCTATGCAAACTTTACAGGAGATACGCTGGGGCTTTATAGGCTGCGGCGAGGTGACCGAGAAGAAGAGCGGGCCGGCCTTTAACCAGGTGGAGGGCTCGCGCGTGGTGGCTGTGATGAGCCGCCGTGAAGAGAAAGCGCGCTCGTATGCCGAACGGCACGGCATAGCCCGTTGGTACACCGACCCTCAGGCGCTACTCAACGACCCACAGGTCAACGCCGTGTACATAGCCACGCCACCCTCCACGCATGCCACCTACGCTATTATGGCCATGAAGAGCGGCAAGCCCGTGTATGTGGAGAAGCCGATGGCGTCGAACTACGAGGACTGCTGCCGCATTAACCGCATAGCCGAGAAAACGGGCGTGCCCTGCTTCGTGGCCTATTACCGCCGCTTTCTGCCCTACTTCGACAAGGTGAAGGAACTGGTGCAGAGCGGGGCCGTGGGGCATGTGGTGAATGTGCAGATACACTTTGCCGTGCCGCCGCGCGAACTGGACTACAACAGTACGAACCTGCCCTGGCGCGTGCAGCCCGACATTGCGGGCGGGGGCTACTTCTACGACCTTGCACCGCACCAGCTCGACCTGTTGCAAACGATGTTCGGCCCCATCACCGAGGCCGAGGGCTTTGCTGCCAACCGTGGCGGACTCTACAAAACGGAGGACTCCGTGAGCGCATGCTTCAAGTTTGCCAACGGTTTGCCCGGCAGCGGGTCGTGGTGCTTTGTGGCGCACGAGTCGGCCAAGGACGACCGCATCGACATTGTGGGCGACAAGGGGTCGCTCACCTTCTCTGTGTTCACCTATCAGCCCATTGTGCTGCAGAACGAGGCGGGCCGACAAACGTTTACCGTGCCCAACCCCACCTATGTGCAACTCCCGCTCATACGCCTCGTGGTGGAGCACCTGCAGGGCAAGGCCATCTGCACCTGCGACTGCGTGAGTGCCACGGCGGTGAACTGGGTGGTCGACCGCATTTTGGGAAAATTCTGACGCCCCGCCCTTTCCTTTGTAGCTTGTTCACGTTATTCCTTATTTATATATATGTTGCTTTTCTCCTTCATCCCCACCACGCTGTGGCGGCATGCTGGCCGAATGCTGTGCGTGCTGGGGGCTGTGTGTGCGTTGGGGGCGTCGGCACAGCCGTCAGCCGAGGCCGACACGCTGCACCACCACAGGCAGATAGGCCAAAAGGTGAAGCGCACGGGCAGCCTGGTGTACCGCTTTATGAAGGGATTTAACGACTTTGACACCACCTACATCGCTCCCAACCGTTACAACTACACGTTCATGGGGCAGAGCACCAGCTATTACCAACTCTACAAACTCGAAGGGCGCAGCGCAGACGGCAACACGCAGAGCATCTCAACCAAGGCGGCGCCGAGCATGAAGATGGGCCCCTACTTTGGCTGGCGATGGATTTTCCTGGGTTACACCTTCGACGTGACGCACCCCCACAGCGGCGTGAAGAGCCAGGAGTTCAACCTCAGTCTGTACAGCGCCATGCTTGGCTGCGACCTGCTGGTGAACAAGAACAGCGGCGAGTTCCGTCTGCGCAAGGCACAGGGCTTCGAGGGCGTGAGCCCCAGCGCCGTGAAGGGCATGAAGTTCAAGGGGCTCGACGTCAAGACGGTGTCGTTCAGCGCCTACTACGTGAAGAACCATCGCCACTTTTCCTATCCCGCCACCTACAACCAGAGCACCGAGCAGCTGCGCAGTTGCGGTTCGCTGCTGGTGGGCGGCGGTTTCAGCAAGCAGCATGTGAAGTTCAACTACACCGCCCTTCCCGCCCTGCTGCTCGGCACGGAGGAGAAGCCCCTGCTCATCGACGAACTCAAGATGAGCGACCTTTACTACAAATACTACTACATCAGCGCGGGCTATGGCTACAACTGGGTCATCGTGCCGCACCTGCTGCTCGGTGCCTCGGTGATGCCCACCATTGGTTTGCGCAAAATGAGGGGGGAGAGAATCAAAACGCAGGAGGTGCTCAGCGACTTGGTGAACCTGAGCCTCGACTGCACCATGCGTGCCGGCCTGGTCTACAACGACGGCCGTTGGTTTGCCGGCCTCTCCTACATCGGCCACCTGCTCATGTACCGCAAGCACAGTTTCGCCTTTACCAACTCCATTAACTACTGCAACCTCTACGCGGGCTTCTACTTTGGCTTGAAAAAAGCATACCGCCGCCCCAAACGCTGAGGCAGCGGTAAGCAAAAAAGCGTGTATGACGGCTTGTGCGTGAGAGTCAAGGTTTCAGCGCACAAGTTTTCTTCATGGTAAGATAGAGCCCTTGCCTGTTTATTCGATGCTTGAGATGGTTACGTCGTCGAAGTCGTCGAGGTAACTCAGGATGCGTTCGTTGTGGTGGCCTCGTTTCACTTTCAGTTCTACACTCACCTCGTATATCTCGCCTTGCGAGGTGCGGCGGTCCTTGAGTTCGTAGGTGCGAATTTCCAGATTTTCGTGTTTGATTTCGTCCATCACCTTCTTCACACTTTCGCGTGAAGTGGCCTGGAAGGTGAGTTGCACGGTGGCGGTGCCGAGTTGCGGCAGCAGGGCGTTGAGCACCTCCAAGCCCACGAGCACGAGCACCGTGCCCACGGCTGCCGCAGCATACATGCCCGTGCCGCAGGCCAGACCGATGGCCGCCGTTACCCAGAGGCCAGCCGCTGTGGTCAGGCCGCGTATCACGTTCTTCTGGAAAATGATGGTGCCGGCACCGAGAAAGCCGATGCCCGACACCACTTGGGCTGCTACACGCGAGGCATCCTTCACCTCAGCACCGAAGCCGTACTGCGACACGATGCAGAACAGGGCGCTGCCCAGCGATACGAGAAAATGAGTGCGGAAGCCCGCGTCCTTGGAGCGCACTTCGCGCTCAATGCCTATCAGGCCGCCCAGAAGCAGGGCCACGCTCAGGCGGATAGAGATGTCTAGAATGTGTTCCATGATGAGCGTAATGTGACAGTGTGAGAGAGGGGGAGAAAAGTGCAAGGCGTCTGCGTATAGGTGGATTGAGAAGGGCGGGTTATCCACCAGGGTAGAAGAAAAGCGCAAGGCGTCTGCGTATAGGTGGATTGAGAAGGGCAGGTTATCCACCAGGGTAGAAGAAAAGCGCAAGGCGTCTGCGTATAGGAGGGAAGGTATCGCCCCCACCTTCGTCGCCCCACCGTTATTCCTTGACCTTATCCTTGAGGCGTGTGATTGTTTTGTTGAGCCAAGCCTCGGGTTTGTTGCCCCAGTCCTTGAAGTAGGTAGGTATGCGGCGCAGCAAGTCGAGCGGTTGCTGCAGGGGCGTGGTGGGCGGATGGTTGTTCACCACTACGCGCAGCTGGCAGTGGTGCAGTTTCACCTCAATCGAACTGCCGGTGATGAAGGGGTCGCCGTCGCAGTGAGCCACGCCCTCGCCTTCGCGCTGAATGTGCAGGTGGTCGGTGCGAATGGTGTGCACCAGACGGTTTTCGGGCAGCGTGCCCGTGAAGAGTTGCAGGGCAATTTGTGGCGCCTGTGCTGCGTTGAAAGGCTCCATCACCACCACGTCGAGCAGTCCGTCCTTCATGCTGGCGTGAGGGGCGATGAGGGCATCGTTGCCATACTGCGAGGCGTTGGCGCAGGCTATGAGGAAGGCGCGGCCTGCGGTGCGTCCTGAGTCATCCTCGATGGTGTAAGTCTGCGGCTTGTAGCTGAGGCCCTCGCGCAGTGTGTTCTCGATGTACGTCAGCACGCCGCGGCGGCCTGCGCCGGCAAATTTCTCGCTGATGAAGGCGTCGAAGCCCACGCCGCAGGTGCAGAAGAAGGGGCGGTCGTTGATGGTGCCGTAGTCCAGGTCGTGCACCACGTGTTCGTTGAGCAGGGCGATGGCCTGCCGCGGCTGCATCGGAATGCGCAGGTGGCGCGCCAGCCCGTTGCCTGAGCCGCAGGGCACGATGCCGAGCGCGGTGTGGGTGTGCACCAGCGAGCGCGCCACCTCGTTCACCGTGCCATCGCCGCCCACGGCCACCACAATGTCGTAGCCCTGCGCTGCGGCCTCGGCCGCCAAGAGAGAGGCGTGGCCGGCATATTCGGTGTGGCGTATCTCCACGTCGAACACGCTGCGGTCGGTCAGTTTTTCGGCCAGACGGGCGATGCCTTTCTTCTTTTGCGTCCCTGAGATAGGGTTGATAAGATATAGAATGCGTTGGGGCATAAAGCGTAGGGGGAAATGTGGGTGAGAAATCAGTATTTGCGGAACACGAGGCTGTCGCGCTCCGAGCAGAGCACCATGCGTTTCGACGTGAGGCATTTCACCTCAAAGCTACTGCTGCAGCCACGTATGCCCACGCCCTCCAGCTGCGTGGTGGCGGGGTCGGTGATGAGGATGTCCTCGGCGCGGTGGTGAATGTAAGTGTGCGTCACATGGAGGCGGTTGCCGCTGTGCTCAAAGCGTGCCACGGTTTCGTTCGTCTCGCTGTTGGCCAGGCCGTCGTGGTTCTGAATGCTGAGCAGGCGCAGCTGGAAGTTCCAGAAGATGCGTTGTGCCTCCAGGACGGCCTGCAGGCTGTAGGTAGGTGCGTCGGCTGTCGGCTTGCTGTGCATTTCGGTCAGGCGCCACATGCCGTCCAGGTCGCCGTTCATGGGCGTCTTGTCGCACGAGGCGAGGGTGGCTGCGCCCAGCAGCAGGGCAAGGCACGAAAGGGTGAGGAAGAGACGGTGCATAAGGAAAGTCGTTTTGATTGATTTCGGGAAAAGGGGGAAATGGAGGGTTGCGCCTTATTTGCTGTGCAGGTGATAGGCCACTTTCACCTCGAAGCCCGTGTTGTTGCCCAGCAGCGTGCCGTGGTCCATGGCGAAGGCTGCGCCCACCTGCCAGCCCTTGGCTTTCACGCCACGGAAGCGTTCGGGTGTCACGTTCACCTCGCACAGCAGGCTGTGGGTGCGGCGCTGCGTGAGGTAGGGTGCGTTGTAAGTGCCGAGACTGCGTTCGTGGGTGTAAAGCAGGCGGTAGGCCAGGGCGGGAACGGGCGTGCCGCTCACCCCGACGTGGTGCGCCTTGAAGCGCGTCGAGGCAAAGGTCAGCGATTTGGTGTGGTTGTAGAGCGGCGAGGTGTGGTCGTAGAGCGGTGAAATGAAGAGCGGGTTGCCCATGGCCTGCCCTGCGTGCTGCCAGCCCAGGTAAAGGTTGTGGTGATAATAGTTGTCGCGGCCGCTTATCTGGTCGGGGATGGCTTCTGTGTGGTCGTGGTACACGGGGCCGCTCTGGTAGGTGGTGTTCATGAACTCGTAGACCACGGCGTCGGCCACGGGGTTGTGGGGCAATTGCAGCTCCATGCCGTACATGCCGTCGCGCCAGCCATATTCGCCAAACATCATCGAGTGGTCCTCGAAGAAGTGGTCGTAGTAGGCCGAAATGCGCCAGTCGCCCGCCTTGTAGTTCAGGCGTAGCAGCCAGCTGCCCAGCGTGTTGCCCGCCGCGTTGGCATAGCCCTCGCCGTCGGTGGCGTCGCTGCCCGTGCCGAGCAGGGCATCGACAAAGGCGCCCAAGCCATGCTTCATCTTGAGGCGGGGCACGATTTCGCCGAAGCCCTCGGCATTGTAGATGGTGCCGCCAAACTGGCACGCCATTTCCAGTCCGCCCTCAAAGGTGAGGGGGAACTTCTTCTCGTTGCCAATGCGCAGGTAGCCCGCTTTGGTGTGCAGCAGGGCGCGCTGCGCCGCGCGTCCGCCAGGCTCCGTGTAGTAGTCCTGCTGGAACTTGTAGTCCGTCATCATGCCATAGGAAATGTGCCCCTTGATGGCGGCCCAGTTGCTGCGGCCTGTGATGCTGAGGTATTCGGGCACCGACAGACGGATGCCCGGCACGGGGCGAGCGTTGATGCCCAGCGTCTGGCTGCCGCTGCTCAGTGCGTGGTGCTTGAGTTGCAGGGGCTCCTGCTTGCTGCCCACGGTGAGGCGCAGGCGGCGGTATTCCACATCGGCATACAGTTGCTGCACCACGGCCTTGGCCTGCATGCCCACGCCTGCCGCCACGTCGAGTCCGTAGCCTATGCGCCAGCGGCGTGCCGAGTCGGCAGCGGTAGAGCGAAGGAGCGAGGCGCGCACCAGTCCGTAGTTGTCAACCGACGAAAGGCCGTAGCGGTTGGCCGTAAGCCACAAGGGCACGTCGCCCGAGGCGGCCGCACCTTGCATCGTGAGGGTGTAGTCAATGTCGTGCACGCTGCGTTGCAGGGCGTTCTGAGCAGGTGCTTGAGCCGCTGAGGCCAGCAGTGCGAGGGCGCAGGCCGCCTGACGCAGCGGCTGGGTGGAGGCCAGAGAAAAGGGAATATGCATAGCGTGTGCTTATATATAATAAGGAGTATAATCAGATGAAGTAGGTCGTTGATGAGTGCAGGACGCTAACCCCTGCGGCGGTGCTGCGTTGCGCGGTGCTTCTTGTCGTTAGGGACTTGCCTGCCGTCCTTGCTGGCATCCGTCGGCCGGCGTTTGCCTTGGCTCTGTGGCGGTGCGTCGTGCGGTGGCCTGCGCATGCCTCCCGATGGGCACAGACGGCCTATGAGGTCGGTGCGCCCCATGCGTTGCAGTGCCTGACGTATGGCCTGGGTATATTCGGGTTTGTACCAAAAGAAGAACATGCGCTGGCGCTGCTTCTCGTCGGCGCTGTGGGCGGCATACACAGGTTCAAGCGTATAAGGGTGGTAGCCCGCGTGCCACGCCACGGTCGACACCGTCATGGGAGTGGGCGTAAAGTCCTGCACCTGTTCCAGACGGAAGTCCATGTCGCGCGTCTCAGCAGCCAGTTCGGCCATGTCCTGCTCCGTGCATCCAGGGTGTGAGGAAATGAAGTAGGGAATGATTTGCTGAGGCAGGTTGGCTTCGCGGCAAATGCGGTCGAAGGTGCGCTTGAAGTCGTGGAACAGTGCGAACGACGGCTTGCGCATGAGGCGCAGCACCGCGTCCGACGTATGCTCGGGCGCCACCTTGAGTCGGCCCGACACGTGGTGCAGAATGAGTTCGCGCGTGTAGCGCTGGGCTTGCTCCCTGAGGCGCGGGTCGGCATACTCGTGCAGTAGCAGGTCGTAGCGCACGCCGCTGCCTATGAACGACTTTTTCACGCCGGGCAAGGCATCCACGGCGCGATACACGTCGAGCAGCGGCCCGTGGTCGGCCTGCAGGTTGGGGCACACGGCGGGATGAATGCACGAGGGACGGCGGCAACGCTCGCACAGACTGCGGTCGCGCCCACCCATGCCATACATGTTGGCCGACGGTCCGCCCAAGTCCGACAGGTAGCCCTTGAAGTCGGGCATGGCCGTCACCTGTTTCACCTCACGCAGAATGCTCTCCTTCGAGCGGCTCATGATGAACTTGCCTTGATGTGCCGAAATGGTGCAGAAGGCGCAGCCGCCGAAGCAGCCGCGGTGAATGTTTACCGAGAACTTAATCATCTCGTAGGCGGGGATGCGCTTGCCCTTGTATTTGGGGTGCGGCAGCCGCGTGTAAGGCAGGTCGAACGAGTGGTCAATCTGAGCCGTTGTCATGGGCGGGAAGGGCGCATTCACCACCACCATGTGCTCACCGCAGGCTTGCAGCAGGCGGCACGGATGCAACTTGTTGCTTTCCTCCTCAATGTGGCGGAAGTTCTCTGCGTAAAGGCGGCGGTTGGCCAAACAGTCCTCGTGGCTGTGCAGCACGATGTCGTCGGCCGCAGGCTCCCGCCCGTCAAAGTCGGTCAGCGGCTGCAGCGTCACCGTTTGCTTCACGGGAAAGCGCCGCACCAGTGCGTCGAAGTCCTTGCTGCAGCACACGCATTCCTGTCGGCCGTGCAGCAGTTTGTCCTCCAGCAGGCGGCACAGGCCCAGCATGGGCAGTTCGCCCATGCCATACACCAGCAGGTTAGCGGGACACAACGTCAGCAGGCAGGGCATCAGGCGGTCCTGCCAGTAGTCGTAGTGCGTGAGGCGGCGCAGCGATGCCTCTATGCCACCCAGCACAATGGGCACGTCGGGGTAGAGTTCGCGCAAGATGCGGGAGTAAACGAGTGTGGGATACTCCGGCCGCAGGTCGTGCCGCCCGTCGGGGCTGTAGGCATCCTCAGAGCGCAGGCGGCGGTTGGCCGTGTACTTGTTCACCATGGAGTCCATGCAGCCAGGTGCTATGGCGAAAAACAGGCGTGGGCGGCCCAACTTCTTGAAGTCGCGGTAGTCGCCGTGCCAGTCGGGCTGCGGCACCACGCACACGCGGTAGCCCTCAGCCTCGAGCAGGCGGCCTATGACGGCCGCGCCAAACGATGGGTGGTCCACGTAGGCATCGCCCGAGAAGAGTATGATGTCGGCTTCATCCCAGCCGCGCAGTTCCATTTCCTTGCGCGTGGTGGGCAGCCAGTCGGTGAGTTGGTGCATGAATGGGGAGGTTAAGGTGTACAACGCCTGCGGTGACCATGATGGGTGCACCGCAAGTAGGAGGCCGTCCTATATAAATAATGGGTGAGGCGTAGGGTGGGAGGAAAAGGGCGTGCCTTGTGTCCGTGGCGTGCTGCCCGCTGGCCGTTATGGCAAGGCACATGGTGCGTTGTCCACGGCCGTGTGCAACGTTGTCCTCGGCCGTGTGCAACGTTATCCACGGCCATGTGCAACGTTGTCCATGGCCGTGTGCAACGACCGGCCGCGTGTTTTCTCGCGGCTATGCGCCAGGCCGTGTTGGAAAACAAGCATTTACAAGCGGATGCACAAATTACAGTGCAACCGAACTGTCGGCCTCTGCTTCGGGGTGCGCGACTTCCCAGGCATTGTAGGCATCCATGAGGTTTTTCAAGCCGTAGGCCTTCATTTTGTCGTGATAGATGACGTCGATGCAGAGGTCGAGCAGATCCTTGGTGTCGGCCGTGTTCGAGGCGATGAGGGCGCGTATGTTCAGTTTCAGTTTGTCAAGCTCGTTCTCCGTAACGTAGCCCGTGCTGCCAGCCAGCGCGTGCAGCAGGTTGTATTTCCGTATGGTCTGGAAGGCGCGTTCCGTCACCTCCAAGTGGTGTGTGCCAGTGGCGTTGAGTTGAATTTGCATGATAGAGATTCTAAGGTGTTACGGTGATAGGTGTAGTTTCTTTCGACCGTTTCTCGCCCTGGCATTGCTCAAAGCTTGTAGGCATTGGCGCTGCTCATTGGGCCTGACGAAAAGGTGTTACAGCGTGAAGGGCAGGGTGGGGGTGCGGCGTGGTAGCACATCGAGTTTCAGACCATCGGCCTCGTTGACGCGGAAGTGCGCCTCGCGCAGGGCGTGCGCCACGGTGTCGAAAGCCAGTGAGGGTGTGTTGTTCTCCTCGCTCAGGTGGCAGAGCCACACGTGGCGAATGAGGTCGGCATCGAGGTGCTGGGCCAGAAAGTCGCCCGTCTCGGCGTTGCTGATGTGGCCGTAGGGGCCGCTGATGCGGTCCTGCAGCATTTTGGGGTAGCGCCCTGTGGCCAGCATGTGTGGGTCGTAGTTGGCCTCCACCACCAAGTGCGTGGCCTGACGGACCTTGGCGGCTATTTCGTCGGTGAAGTGGCCGATGTCGGTGGCTATGACCAGCCGCACGGGGCCGCAGGCTATGAGGTAGCCGTTGTTGTCGGCACTGTCGTGGGGTACGGCAAACTGCGTCACCGTGAAGGGGCCCAGCGTCAGCGGTGTGTGGCGGGTCAAGATGTGCTGGAGTTCGCGGGGCACCTTCTTCGACACATGGTGGTTACGCTGTATGCTCTGGTGCACCGCCTCCGAGGTGTAGACGGGCAGGTTGAGGTGCGAACTCAGCGCGCCCACAGCCTTTACGTGGTCGGTGTGGTCGTGCGTCACGAGCATGCTGCACAGGCTGCCCGGCTTGATGCCGTAGTTTTGGCAGTGGCGTTTGAAGATGCGTATGCCGATGCCCAAATCGACGAGCATGCCGTAGCCGTCGTGCTGTATGTAGTAGCAGTTTCCGCTGCTGCCTGAGCTGAGTGAAACGAATTGCATGATGAAGTGTTTGGATGGGGAGTGAAGACCCTGCGTCGCGGCGTCGTGGCGGGCGGGGTCAGAAGGGGAGGCCCACGGCAAAGTGCAACTGGAAGTCGCGTTTGAACTGCGGATGGATGATGGGGTAGTGGGCGGCGCCGCTGAGTGTGGCTGGGTTGACAGCCTTCATGCCCCCGTCGAGGCGGAGGATGAAGTAGTCGAAGTTAAGTCTGATGCCCATACCGTAGGCTACGGCAATCTGCTTGTAGAAGCGGTTCCACTTGAAGTAGCCTTCTTCCAGTCCCGTGTAGCGCCTCGTGTTCCACACGTTGCCTGCATCGATAAAGAGGGCGCCGTGCAGTTTCCAAAAGAGGAAGGTGCGCCACTCCACGCTGAGGTCGAGTTTCAGGTTACCTGTCTGGTTGATGAAGTCCACGTTGCCATCCTTGCCCTTGTAGGAGCCTGGACCGAGTTCGCGTACGCTCCAGCCGCGCACACTGTTGGCGCCGCCGGCAAAGTAGCGTTTCTCGTAGGGCAAGATGGTAGAGTTGCCGTAGGGCAGGCCGAAGCCCAGCGCGGCGTGGAAGGCCAGGAAGTTCGTTTCGTTGAGCATGAACGATTTCACATAGTCCACGTCAATCTTGGCGTACTGCGAATAGGCGATGCCGAAGAGGTTGTAGTAGCCCTTGTCGTCGCGCTTGCGGCCCAGCATTTTTGAGAAACCGTAGAGCAGGTTGCCTGCTATCTCCACGCCGAACTTCACCTGGTAGCCGTTGCTCTGATGCAGTTGCACCTGCGTGCCCTGAGCGTTGCGCCGCGAGTTGAACGTGAAACTGTAGCCCATCTTCATGATGAAGAGGTTTTCGTAACTGTAGCGCAGCACCTGGTAGTGCGGGTCGTCGCCCTCAAGATACTCATTACGAAAAGTATCTGAAATCCAAGGCATATACACGTAGTTGAGCGAGAAAAGGTCGAATTTGTGCTGCCAGCGCGGTTTCAGCGTGTGGTGCCACTTGTAGGTCCAATCGCCCGTGAGCACACGGCGGTGGAATTCTGGGCGGTCTTGCGAGTCGTACATGAAGTGCGCCTCCGAGGCACCGCGCAGCAGGCGGCGCGTGGAGAGCTTGAGGCGGGGCACGAGTAGGGAGGGAAAGCGAAGCGTGGCCTCGCCGCTCCACTCAATGTAATTCTGGTTGGCGTAGCCCTCAAGTCCCGTGATGGCCTCGTAGGCCCCGCGTGCCTTGAGTGAAAGCTGCTCCGAACCGCCGAAGATGTTGCGGTTGGTGTAGGTGAGTGCCGTGGCCACGCCGAAGTCGCCCGCCGTGTTTGTGCCTTCCACTTCGAGTCCGATGCTGTGCGGCATACGTCGCTTGATGTGGATGGCGCAGTCCATGCTGTCGGGGGCCGCGGGCACGGGTTGCAGGCGCAGGGCGGTGTAGTTGATGGAGGGCAGGCTGTTCAGCTGGCCGTAGGTGCTCTGTATGGAACGCTCGCGGTAGAGGCTGTCGTGGGCCATGCCGAGGTGCTGGCTGTAGGTGCTCTTCTTCACGTGCAACTTGCGGTTGAAGCAGAACACGATGCCGCGGTAGCGTAGGGAGTCGGAGGCGGTTTGGCCCTCAGCCACGTCCTCGTAGAGTGACACCTCACGGAAAAACTGCCTGCGGTAGGCTCGCGTGCTGTCGACCCCCGCCGGCATGGCCATGTGCTGGGCCACGTGAGCCTGCAGGGAGCCTGGCACGGTGTCGATGGTGAATTTCACAAAATCCTTGTGCAGCGCGTAGTAGCCCCTGTCGTGCAGTGCGGCCACTATGCGGTCGCGCTCGGCCGACATCACGTTCAGGTTGAGCGGCATGCCCAGGTGCAACTTCGATTGGGCGGCGTCGAGGGCAAAGGCATGCGCCATGCTGTCGCTGTCGAAAGTGCGGCTGAGGCTGTTCACGTAGTAGAGAGGGCCGGGGGTGAGCGTGTAGGTGACGTGCCGCTTGTGGCCTTTGATGCGGGTGCAGGTGTCCACCACGGCATGCAGGTAACCCTCGCTCCGCAGTGCCTGCTCGATGTTGCGGGCCGAGGCATGCGTCAGCGAGGAACTGTAGATGACGGGCGCCTGACCAATGTTGCGCAGTATGCGCGAAAAGCCCTTGTTGCCCCGCACGCTGTCGCGCTTGGAGAGGCAGTAGATGCCCAGCGGCACGGGCAGGACGTTGAACCACTTTGTGTTGGGTTCCTGGCGGAGAAAGCCGCGGTAGTCGGAGGGCTTGATGTGCTTGTCGGTGCTCCGCAGACGCACGTCGCTCAGCCGCTGCTCACCCTCGCCCAGAAACTTGCGGCTGCTGCACCCCGTGGCGGTGAGCAGCAGGACGCAGGCCAACAGCAGGGCAATCCACACGCGCCTTGCTGCCGACAGCATCGGCAGCAAGGCGCGCAGGACGGGGTGGGGGGCGGACGTAGACTTCAAGGGCGGGGCAAGGAGTGTGTGGAGGGGTTTTAATTTAGATGCAAAGGTAAGTTTTATTGCAAATTACTTTGTAGATTTGCCTCACTTTTATTGCAGGCAGGGGCATGGAAGCCCCTCGCTTTTTGCTGAAATCCTACAATCCCAATGTCGGTTACCAACCATACTTATAAGTTTGTGCGCTCGCTGGCCATGCGGAAGTACCGCCTGCAACACCGTTGCTTTGTGGCCGAAGGGCCTAAGGCTGTGCGCGATTTGCTGCCCCTCATGCCCTGCCGCATCCTCTTTGCCGAAGAGCCGTTCACAGACGAGGCACAGCGCCTCATGCAGGCTGGGGCACAGGTGGATGAACTCTGCCTTGTGAGCCACGCCGAACTGGAACGCCTGTCCAGTCTGCCAGCCCCACGTGGCGCCGTGGCCGTGTTCCATTTGCCCGAAGCAGAAGACGATGGCGTTGTGCCGCCCGAGTGGACGCAGCTGCCCGCTCGCGAACTTTGCTTGGCGCTCGACGGCGTGCAGGACCCTGGCAACGTGGGCACCATCGTGCGCATTGCCGACTGGTTTGGCATCCGTCACATTTTCGCCTCGCGAGCCACGGCCGACGTGTTCGCCCCCAAGGTGGTGCAGGCCACGATGGGAGCCGTGGGGCGCGTCAAGGTGCACTACACCGACCTGCCGCACTGGCTGGCTAACCTGCCGCAGGGCGTCCCTGTGTGCGGCACGTTCCTCGATGGCAACAACATTTACCAACATAACGGTCGCGTAGACCACGGCGTGCTTGTGATGGGCAGCGAGGGACAGGGCATTACGCCCGAGGTGGAGGCCTGCGTCAACGCACGCCTGCTCATTCCCAACTACCCCGCAGGTTGTGCCACGAGCGAGAGTCTGAATGTGGCGGTGGCCACGGCCATTGTGTGCGGCGAGTGGCGCCGCCGATTGGAGGCAGATGCTGCGGACGATGGAGCTAAGAAACAAAACTGGACGCTATGACCTATATTGTGCTGATAGTCGCCGCGCTCACACTGCTGCTGGCATGGTGGCGCTGGCGTGACTTTTACGAACCAGCCTATTTGCTGCGCCGCGAGCAGCAGGAGCAGCCCGAGAGCGAAACGCAAACCTCCTATGAGGGCGACGACATGCTGCGGCATTACAACAAGCACCTGCAACTGAGTGTGGTGGTGCCCGCCTGCAACCAGGCCGCTGCACTGCGCACACTCATTCCCGTGCTCATGCAGCAGCAGTTTGAGGGAAAATTCGAGGTCATCGTGGTGAATGCCGGCCACGCCGACGACACAGAGATGCTGTTGGAGCAGTGGCGTGAGGTTTATCCCAACTTGCGCAGCACCGCCATCCCCTCCACCGCACGCTACATTGCGCCGCGCAAACTGGCCATCACGCTCGGCATTCGTGCCGCACGCAGTGAATGGGCGTTGGTGCTGCATCCCGGCTGCGTGCTGCACTCGGCGAAGTGGCTCAGCCGTTTTGCCCGTTACCTGACAGACGACTGCAACTATGTGGCCGGCTACATCAATTACGACGACGACGGCACCCTGTTAGCCCGTCGTGCCATTTACGAACGTCTGCGCCGGCAGCAAACCCGCTGGCGTGCCTGGCGCAATGGCGTGCTGACAGGAGGCGAGGCGGGCAACTACGCCCTGCGAAAGTCGTGGTTCATGCAGCATCAGGGTTTTGCCGACAGTCTTGCCCTGCCCTTTGGCGAAGAAGACATCCTGCTGGCGCACCATGGCGATGCCGCGCGTTGCCGCTTTGTAGTGTCACCCGCTTTGCGTGTGGGTGAGGAAGTGCCTACGCGTGCCGCCCTGGCTTGGCAACGTGTGGAACTGGCCGAAACGCTCCGTCATCTGCCGTGGCGTGTGCGCCTCTATGCCTGGCGCAACGCTTTGGCCACCCTCAGCGTGGTAGCCCTCGTGGCACTGGTGGCCGTTTACGCCGCCTTACGCCTGTGGGCCGATGGGCAGGCTGCCACCTACACCCTGCAAGCGTGGCCCTGCGACGCTGCCATCGTGCTGCTCAGCGCCACTGCCGCCGTTGCCGCCATACGCACCATGCATCGCGGTTGCCAAGCCTTGGAGGAGCGCGAGTTCACCCTCTACATGTGCTGGCACGCCTTGTGGCAGCCCTGGCGCTCGTGCTTCGTGGCATTGCGCCGCTGGATGCATCGCCGCGACTTTGTGCGCCGCGCTCTGCCCGCCGCCCTGAACGAGCAGTGAAGCGGGGGCGGGCACGGCACCGCGTAAGCTGTCGGCGCGCCAATCTGCCCAAAATACTTACACGTATGCCCACAACCTCGCATAGCTGCACCGTAGCTGTGCTGGCGTTTTCAGACGTCCGCATGTATTTTCCCCTCATTCCTTTTCATTTTACATGCAGCAGAACCGCGTTTCGTGCATTTCCCGTGCAAAGTACACGTCTTTCACGTCCTAAAACTTGCATGAATGCTTCTGTAACTTGAAAGTTAATGCTTATCTTTGCGGCCGTGCTGCCAGCGACGAGGCACGCCGTGGCAGCGGCTCGCAGGTTCCCTTTTATGACCACCATAAGTTTGCGGGCTATTATGTGAGGCGCCGTGGCGCCTTGTGGCCTCAAGCATTTCACAAAGACACGTTTTCGTATGCCGAAAATATCAGAACGGGCTGTCGTGATGCCCGAGTCGCCCATCAGAAAACTGGCTCCATTGGCTACTGCCGCCAAGGATAGGGGCATTCACGTATATCACCTGAACATTGGCCAGCCCGACCTGCCCACGCCCGAGGCCGGTCTCGACGTGCTGCGACACATTGACCGCAAGGTACTGGAGTACAGTCCCAGCCAAGGCTTCCGCCGCTATCGCGAGAAGTTGACGCACTATTACGAGCGCTACAACATCCACCTCACCGCCGACGACATCATCATCACGGCGGGCGGTTCGGAGGCTGTGCTCTTTGCCTTCCTGTCGTGCCTTGACCCCGGCGACGAAATCATCGTGCCCGAGCCTGCCTATGCCAACTACATGGCCTTTGCCATATCGGCCGGCGCACGCATCCGCACCATTGCCACGACCATTGAGGAGGGATTTTCGTTGCCCAAGGTGGAGAAGTTCGAGGAACTCATCAACGAACGCACACGGGCCATCCTCATCTGCAACCCCAATAACCCCACGGGCTACCTTTATACGCGGCGCGAGATGAACCAGATACGCGACCTCGTGAAGAAGTACGACCTTTACCTCTTCTCCGACGAGGTGTACCGCGAGTTTATCTACACGGGGTCGCCCTACATCTCGGCGTGCCATCTGGAGGGCGTGGAGCAGAACGTGGTGCTCATCGACTCTGTGTCGAAGCGCTACAGCGAATGCGGCATACGCATCGGTGCGCTCATTACGAAGAACCCCGAGGTGCGGCAGGCCGTCATGAAGTTCTGCCAAGCACGTCTCAGTCCGCCGCTCATCGGTCAGTTGGTGGCCGAGGCTTCGCTCGACGAGCCTGACGAGTATGCCCGCGAGGTGTACGACGAATATGTGGAACGCCGCAAATGCCTGGTCGACGGTTTGAACCGCATCCCCGGCGTGTATTCGCCCATTCCGATGGGTGCCTTCTACACCGTGGCGCGTCTTCCCGTGGACGATGCCGAGAAATTCTGTGCCTGGTGCTTGACGGACTTCAACTATGAGGGCGAAACCGTGATGATGGCACCCGCCGCCGGCTTCTACACCACGCCCGGTGCAGGCCGCGACCAAGTGCGCATAGCTTATGTGCTCAACAAGCAGGACCTCAGCCGTGCGCTCGAGGTGTTGCGCATGGCACTTGAGGCTTATCCCGGTCGCACCGAATAAGGCGTGCGACTGCATAGATATGATAGGGTGCGGCAGGCATGCGGCACCATATTATATATAAAGGTGTGTTCTCTTCATTCCCACCGTTTACGATGTAGCCATTGCAGGGTTACATCGGAAATCTGACAAAGCGAATGGATGGAACCCACCATAAAGGAAGCACGCGTGGCCGGAGTCGCGCTCTCGCATTCCTGTTTCTTTTATTCAAAAACTAACGACACAAGCCTCTTAGCGGCATTTCACCCTATACATTTACTCCGTGCTGTCATTCTTTCTGGCCCGACGTTTCTTCTTTGCCGCCGCCCCCAAGGGTAGCCGCCGCGCTTCCACACCCGCCGTGCGTATAGCCACGGCAGGCATTGCTGTGGGGCTGGCCGTGATGATTGTGTCGGTGTGCGTGGTACGCGGTTTTCAGCGCGAGATACGCTCCATCCTGACGGGCTTCACGTCGCACATCGAGGTGATGGACGAGAATGCCTTTTTCTCGCCCGAAACCTACCCCGTAGCTGTGGACTCAGCCCTGCTGCGTGAGGTGAGCCGCCAGCCGCATGTGGCCCATGTGCAGCGTTTCGCACAGAAAATGGGCATCTTCAAGACTACCGACGACTTTGCCGGCATCATGCTCAAGGGGTTGGGCTCCGATGCTGACCTCACCTTTCTGCGTGACCACGTGGTGCAGGGACGTTTGCCGCAACTGAGCGACACCGCCACGCACCAAGGCATTGTGGTGTCGAGCACATTGGCCAACAAACTGGGGCTGAAATTGGGCGACAGGGTGTATGGTTACTTCTTCTCGCAAACCATCAAGCAGCGGCGCTTCCGCATCGAGGCCATCTACGACACCCACATGCGGCAGTTCGACGAGAACTATGTGTTCACTGCCTTTCCCACCGTGTGCCGCCTCAACGGTTGGAACAGCGACCAGTGCTCGGGGCTCGAAGTGCGTCTGGACGACCTCAGTCATCTAACCGAGGCCGACAGCACGCTGTGCCGCTTGATGCGTGGCAGGCTTGACCGCTATGGCAAGCCCTACACTGTGGTGAGCATGCGCCGCCATCCGCGCAGCGCGCCCATCCTCTCGTGGCTCGACCTGCTCGACTTCAACGTCATGGTCATCCTCATCATCATGGTGTGTGTGGCGGGTTTCACCATGGTGAGCGGTTTGCTCATCCTCATCCTCGAACGCACCTCCACCATCGGTCTGCTCAAGGCCCTTGGAGCAGGCAATGCACGCATCCGCCACACCTTCCTGTGGTTTGCCGCCTTCATTGTGGGGCGTGGCTTGCTCATAGGCAACGTGGTGGGACTGCTCATTGTGGCCGTGCAGGCCAGTACGCAACTGGTGAAGCTCGACCCCTCTACCTACTACATGGACGCCGTGCCCGTGTCGATGGAGTGGGGGTGGATAGTGGTGCTCAATGTGGCCACGCTCGGCATCACCCTGCTGGCTCTGCTCTTGCCCAGCCACCTGGTGTCGCGTGTGCAGCCGGCCAGTGCCATCCGCTTCGACTGAGGTAGCACGTTCAACTCACCCCCTTCTCCTCCGTATGTCACAATTTCTCTCTCTCTTTCTCATCATCTTCGCACTGCTGGCTGCCGCCATGGCACTGCTGGCTGTGCGCCTCTTCTTCGGCAAACGCTTTGTGGGAACGCATGTGGACCAAAACCGCCATCTGCGCGCCAAAGGCATACACTGCGTGCGGACGCAGGACGCCGTGGCACGCCGTGACAAACGGCAGGCTGTGCCCGAACGCTCCAGCCACGTTGCCGAAAAATCACAATCAGTAAATAATTAACGTAACAAAGCATATGAAGAAGCATTTTATGACAGCCTGCATGCTCGTGGCTGGCCTTGCTGCCTGTGTCACCTCATGCCAAAAGAAAGACCCCGCCGCCCAGGTGAAGGGCAACGGACTGCCGCAGGCGCAGAACACCAAGGGCCTGATAGCCTATGTAGAGGTGGACTCCCTCGCTACGCAGTATGAATATTGCAAGGTGCGCTTGAAGGAACTCGAGGCCAAGCAGGCACAGTACAGCAGCCAGTTGAACTCCAAAGCGCAGGCACTGCAGAAGGCGATGGCCGACTTCCAGCAAAAAATGCAGTCGGGCGGCTACACTTCGCAGCAGCAGGCTGAGGCGGCGCAGGCCCAGTTGCAACGTCAGGACCAGCAGTTGCGCCAGTTTCAGGAAAAGGTGGAGGCCGACATGGCCGCAGCGGCCGCCGCTTATCAGGAAACGCTGCGCGACAGTCTGAAACACTTCATCGACGACTTCAACAAGGATGGCCGTTACACGATGATTCTGAGCAAGAGCGGCGACAACATTCTCTACGCCGACAAGCAACTCGACATTACCGACCAGGTGGTGGCCGGACTCAACAAGCGCTATAAGAAGTAATACGCCTGCGCCGCGCCTTCGCACGTCAGGAAACCCGTTTCAGGCCAGCAAATGTGCGGTAAATGTAAAAAAGCACGGTGCACCATTTGGTCAGCTCGTGTAAAAGGCTTACTTTTGCAACGCAATTAGGGAAAGCACCGCCTTTCCCGCACAAGGAAAGTTGCCGGAGTGATCGAACGGGGCGGACTCGAAATCCGCTGTACGGCTTGTCCGTACCGGGGGTTTGAATCCCTCACTTTCCGCTTTTTCATGTTAGCAGGATGTTCAGAAGACGTCCTGCTAACTTGGTATATAGGGGTATAAAAGCAAGCCGCGCAGCATGGACGCCGCGCGGCTTGCTTTTTCACGAATTATTTCTGTCCGCTAAACTTGTTGGAGCGCCCCCAAATACGGGTGTTCTGTAGACGGCCTTGAAGGCGCCGTCAAAGGGATGCCGTGGGAGAAAAATACCCCGCCGTGGAAGAAACTTCCCCCGCCGTGGAAGAAACTTCCCACGGCTTCCCGTTGACTTTTCCTGATTTTACTAGACACTTTTTGCTTGCATTATCTGAAACAGTAGACAGCCTGTTGAGGGCTATACTGATTCAATAGACATGTCAGCCT
>SFEP01000034.1 GCA_004557185.1 Bacteroidales bacterium | reverse complement strand
TACCACACAGCCCATTCCATCCATGAAGAAAACCTATATTCAACCCCGCACCGAGCAGTTCCTCCTCGCCCCCACCTGCATGCTGGCCGCATCGGTGGGCAGCACGTGGACGCCCGACCAACTGCCCGACGACTACGATGAAATAGAATTAGACGAGGATAGCCGCATACCCGACTAAGCCCCGCCCCCAAGCACACTGCAAGAGAGAGGGTGCGCCACCGCTTACGTGTGACGCACCCTCTCCTTATTTATATATAGCGCCGGCCCATCTTTCCTCACCACCACAAGTCGAGCAGCACAGGCAGGTGGTCGCTCAGGCCGCCGTGGTAGTAGGTGCCGAGGTAGGTGCGGCGCGGATGGAGCGTGGTGCGGCCGCGGTCGGTCTCGAGCAGATGGGGGAAGTCCGCCAACAGGCAGGCGGGGCGCTGCACCCGCAGCGAGGCGGCGGCGGTGAGCATGTGGGCGGAGACGATGAAATGGTCGAGCTGCGACCATTCGCCCTGAAACTTGTAGCTGCCGGCCACGTCGGCCCGTCCGCGCAGGCCGTGGGTGAGCAGCAGCAGACTGCGGGCTGGGGGCAGCGACAAGGTGTCGGCGGGCAGGGGCGCGCAGCCCAGGTGGCGGCTGAAGAGGCGGTCGGGCCAAGCGGTGTTGAAGTCGCCCGTGATGACGAGGTGCGGCGCGCGGCGACGTTGCATCACACTGTCGGCCAATAGGCGCAGGCGGCGAGCCACAGCCTGGCGGTAACGCTGGGCCGCGCGGCCGCCCAACTGGCTGGGCAGGTGGCACACCACCACGTCGAGGGTGTCGCCCGTGGGAATGAGGCCGGCCACATGGAGGAGGTCGCGTGAGGGCGACACGTGGCGGCCGGGCGGCGGCACGCGGTGGCAACCCACGGTGAGCGGACGGAAGAGTTCGGGCTGGTAGAGCAGGGCCACATTGATGCCACGCTCGTCGAGCGAATGGGTGATGATGTAGTCGTAGCCCAAGCGTGCCAAGAGCGAGCGGCGGGTGAGGTCGGTGAGCACGCTGTCGTTCTCCACCTCGCACAGGGCCACGAGAGCGGGCGGACTGGCCTCGCCACAACAGGCTATGGTGCGCGCCAAGCGTGAGAGCTTGGCACGGTAGCGCAACGTGTTCCAAGCATAGTCGCCCTGCGGCGTGAAGTCGGCGTAGTGCGTGGGGCCGTTGGCGATGGTGTCGAAGAGGTTTTCTACGTTCCACTGCATGAGCCGCATGCGCCGCTGCTGCGCCGACGCGGTGAGGGCGCAGAGGGTGAGCAGGAGGACGGCAAGGTGGCAGCGGGCTTTATTCATGATGGTAGGGTTCGCCCCGCAAAATGGTGAAGGCACGGTAGAGCTGCTCCACAAAGAGGAGGCGCACCATCTGGTGGGAAAAGGTCATGGACGAGAGCGAAAGCTTTTCGCGCGCCGCAGCATAGACCGCAGACGAGAAACCGTAGGGCCCGCCCACCACAAAGACGAGGCGGCGCGGCACGGTGTGCTGCTTGTGCTCAAGATAGGCGGCAAAGTCGACAGAGCGGAAGGTGCGGCCGCCCTCGTCGAGGAGCACCACGAAGTCGTCGGGGCGCAACTGGCGCAGGAGCATTTCGCCCTCACGCTCCTTTTGCTGCGCCTCGGTGAGCGACTTGGTGTTTTTCAACTCGGGCACCACGAGCATGTCGAAGGGCACGTAATGCCCCAAACGCTGGGCGTACACGTCGATGAGGGCGCTGAGGTGCTTATCGACCGTGCGACCCACCACGAGGAAGGTTATCTTCAAAGGGAAAAAGGATTTATTGTAAAGAAAAAGGACTTGCGGCAACGGGGCAAATGTACGAAAAAAGGACTGTTTACCGGCAAAGTGGGGACGCTGGGTGCACTGCAAGGGCGTTTTTTGAGGCAGGCACGCGGCGCAGCAAGCATATTATTGTAATTTTGACCCGCAAAACCCAAGCGCACCCATGACTTACAAGCAAGAAAGCATCAAGCCCTACGACGAGAACGGCAAGAAAGGGGAACAGGTGGAGCAGATGTTCGACCGCATTGCCCACTCCTACGACCTGCTGAACCACGCCCTCTCCTTCGGCATCGACAAACACTGGCGCAAGGCAGCCATACACTCGCTCAAACCGCACGCTCCGCGCACCATGCTCGACGTGGCCACAGGCACAGGCGACTTTGCCATGCTGGCCGCACGCGAACTCAAACCCGAACACCTGTGGGCAGTCGACATCTCGGAGGGCATGATGGCCGTGGGACGCGACAAAGTGAAGCAGGCAGGACTGGACGGCGTGATTGACTTCAGACGCGAAGACTGCATGCAGCTGACCTTTGCCGACAACACCTTCGACGCCCTCACCGTGGCCTACGGCATACGCAACTTCGAGGACCTGGACCGCGGACTGCGCGAAATGCACCGCGTGCTGGTGCCCGGCGGCCGTCTGGTCATCATCGAACTCACCTCGCCCGTGCATTTCCCCATGAAGCAGCTCTTCTGGCTCTACGCCCACGTCATCATGCCCAGTGTGGGCCGCCTCATCTCGCGCGACAGCAAGGCTTACAGCTACCTGCCCGCCACGATGGAAGCCTTTCCGCAGGGCGAGCGCATGCAGGGCATCCTGCAGCAGGCGGGCTTCCGCACCGTCAGCTTCCGCCGCTTCTGCTTCGGCCTCAGCACGCTCTACGAGGCACAGAAGTAGGGCGCAACGGCCGGCACACCTTGTGGAATATGAGGTAGAGAAAGCGACGCGCGCAACGGCCGGCACACATCCTTATTTATATATAGAAAAATGAAAGCACGTTACGGCCTGCTGGGCTATCCGCTCGGCCACAGTTTTTCAGTCTCCTATTTTGCCGACAAGTTTCAGCGCGAAGGCATCGACGCCGAATACCTCAACTTTGAACACGCCACCGTAGACGAGGCGCTGCCCCTGCTGCGGCAAATGCCCACGTTGCGCGGCTTCAACGTCACCATTCCGCACAAGCAGGCCATCATGCCGCACCTCGACGCCCTCTCGCCCGCCGCACAGGCCATCGGCGCGGTGAACGTGGTGAGCGTGGTGCACGATGCCGCGGGCGGCGTACGGCTGCAGGGCGACAACTCCGACGTGGTGGGCTTCTGCCGCTCCCTCGCCCCCCTGCTCCACCCCGCCCACCACACCCACGCCCTGGTGCTGGGCACAGGCGGCGCCTCGCGTGCCGTGGTGCACGGCCTCAAGAGCCTGGGCCTCACACCTACCTACGTAAGCCGCAGCAGCAAGCCCGGCCAACTCACCTACGACGAACTCACACCCGCTGTGATGCAGCAGCACAAGGTCATCGTGAACTGTTCGCCTGTGGGCATGTTCCCGCACACCGACGAGGCTCCACGCCTGCCCTACCACCTGCTTACGCCCTCCCATCTGCTCTACGACCTCGTTTACAACCCCCTTACCACCCGCTTCATGCAACTCGGCGCCGAGCGCGGCTGCAAGGTGAAGAACGGCCTCGAAATGCTGCACATACAGGCCGAAGTGGCGTGGCAAATGTGGCACGCCGCACACTGAGAGCATAAAAAATGAATGGTAAATGTAAAAAACATGCCCATCCGCTTGGCAGTGTCATGTAAAAGCCCTACCTTTGCACTCGCAAACAAGGAACAACACATAGTTCCTTACATCGCGGAGTGGAGCAGTTGGTAGCTCGCCAGGCTCATAACCTGGAGGTCATTCGTTCGAGTCGAGTCTCCGCAACTCATTCAGCAAGGCACATATTCACGGATATGTGCCTTGCTTCGTTATAGGAGGTTCCCGCTGGGCCAAGAGGAAGCGGCTATGGGGGGCTTGCTCTATCTTTCGTTTAAGCATAACATTTTCAGGTATTTCAGGAACGAAATTACACTTTTCCAAGGGAATAAGCATCCATTCGCTACACTTTTCCAAGGGAATAAACATCCCTGCGCTACACTTTTCCAAGGGAATGAGGTGTGCAGATGGGGCTACAAGGCGTTGGCTATAGGCGGGGAGAGGATGGAATAAAAAGCGGACGGCAAGGAACGGCGGGAGGTGGCGCTCGCTCCGCTCCCAGCCTTGGACGCGGCGGAGCACGCAATGGGAGTACTGACACGAATGCTCGCATTTGGCCCTGAGGCGCAGGCATTGTGCAGGCCGCCACACGCCAGGGCTGCATAAAGGCACGGCGAATGGCCTTTCGCTGACAAAAAGCCACAAAGAGGCCGTGCGCACGGCGGGCAGCACGGCGTGGCGAGGGAGGGTGGGCATGTAAAAAAATGAAGCGGTTGTGTATGCGTGTAAATATTTATTACGATATTTGCCTAATAAATCAATTTAACACATGAAGTTTACTGCTCAGCAAATTGCAGATTATCTGCAAGGTGCGGTGGAGGGTGATGCCAACGCCGCCGTCAGCACGTTTGCCAAAATAGAAGAAGGCGAAGAGGGAGCCATCTCCTTTCTTGCCAATCCGCAATACGAAAACCATCTTTACACCACCCGCTCTACCATTGTGCTGGTAAACGAGGACTTCAAGCCTTCTCAGCCCGTGCAAGCCACGCTGGTGAGGGTGAAAAATGCCTACGACGCCATAGCGCGCCTGCTGTCGCTCTACCAGAGCACGGTGCAGAAGCGCGAGGGCATTCATCCGCTGGCCTGCATTGCTCCCACGGCTCAGGTGGGCGAGGGCACTTACGTGGGTCCCTTTGCCTACATCGGCGAGAACGCGGTGGTGGGCAAAGGCTGCCAGATATACTCGGGCGCCGTCATCGAGGAGGGTGCACAGGTGGGCGACGACTGCCTCTTCTACCCCCACGTGTCGGTGTATCACGGCTGCCGTGTGGGCAACCGCGTGGTGCTGCACTCAGGCTGCGTCATTGGTGCCGACGGCTTTGGCTTCGCCCCCTCGGACGAGGGCTACGAAAAGATTCCGCAAATCGGCATTGTAACCATTGAAGACGATGTGGAGATAGGCGCCAACACTTGCGTGGACCGCAGCACCATGGGCACCACCATTGTGCGCCGCGGCGTGAAGCTCGACAACCTCATACAGATAGCCCACAACTGCGAGGTGGGCCAGCACACGGTCATGTCGTCGCAAGTGGGCGTGGCCGGCAGCACGAAGATAGGCCAGTGGTGCATGTTCGGCGGCCAGGTGGGCATTGCCGGTCATGCCGTCATAGGCGACAAGGTGATGGTAGGCGCACAGAGCGGCATTCCACACGGCGTGCCCAAGGGCCACGTGACACTGCAAGGCTCGCCTGCCATCGATGCCAACAACTTCTGGCGCAGCAGTGTAGTGTTTAAGAAACTGCCTGAAGTCTACACCGAACTGAACCGCCTGAAGAAGGAGGTTGAAGCCCTCAAAAGCGAAAAGAAATAAACCCTGGCTGCGCCACGGCACTCCGCGGCGTAGCCTTGGATTTCATCCGACCTTTTCTCGCCATGGCATCGCTCAAATCCTCTCGGCTTTGGCGTTGCTCATTTGGTTAACGAAAAGGTTGGATTTCATCCGACCTTTTCTCGCCATGGCATCGCTCAAATCCTCTCGGCTTTGGCGTTGCTCATTTGGCTTAACGAAAAGGTTGTTATATATAGACCTTATTTATATATATAGACATGTTAAGACAGAAGACACTGGGCGGAAGTTTCTCGCTCTTCGGCAAGGGCTTGCACACGGGCCTCAACCTGACGGTCACCTTCAATCCGGCCCCCGAGAATCACGGCTACAAGATACAGCGCATCGACCTGGAAGGCGAACCCATCATCGAGGCCATTGCCGAGAATGTAATTGACACCTCGCGCGGCACTGTGGTGGCCAAGGGCGAAGCCCGATGCAGCACCATTGAGCACGCCATGGCCGCACTCTACGCCATGGGCATCGACAACTGCCTCATACAGGTGAACGGCCCCGAATTCCCCATACTCGACGGTTCGTCCATTCTCTATGTGGAAAACATAAAGCGCGTAGGCATTGTGGAGCAGAACGCGCCCAAGGACTTCTACGTCATCAAGAAGAAAATTGAGTTCCGCGACGAGGCCACGGGCTCGAGCATCATCATCCTGCCCGACGAGCAGTTCTCCATCACGGCCATGATTTCGTTCGAGTCGCAGTTCATCAACAGCCAGTTTGCCACGCTCGACCACATGGAGGACTTCGCCAACGAGATAGCCAGCGCCCGCACCTTTGTGTTTGTGCGCGAAATTGAGCCGTTGCTCAAGGCCGGTCTCATCAAAGGCGGCGACCTCGACAACGCCATCGTGATATACGAAACGCAGATTTCGCAGGAAAACCTCGACAAATTGGCCGACAACCTGAACGTGGAGCACCGCGACGCCACCAAACTGGGTTACCTCAATTCACGCCCCTTGGTGTGGCGCAACGAGCCTGCCCGCCACAAGCTGCTCGACATCATTGGCGACATGGCGCTCATAGGCCGCCCCATCAAGGGCCGCATCATCGCCACACGTCCTGGCCACACCATCAACAACAAGTTTGCCCGCCAAATGCGCCGCGAAATCAGGCAGCACGAAATACAGGCTCCCAACTACGACCCCAACGAGAAGCCGCTGATGGACGTGAACCGCATTCGCGAACTGCTGCCCCACCGCTACCCCATGCAGTTGGTGGACAAGGTTGTGGAAGTGGGCGCCAACTACATCGTGGCGGTGAAGAATGTAACGGCCAACGAGGAGTTCTTCCAAGGCCACTTCCCGGAGGAGCCCGTCATGCCGGGCGTGCTGCAGGTGGAGGCGTTGGCACAGGCCGGCGGCCTGCTCGTGCTCAACACCGTCGAGGAACCTGAGCGCTGGAGCACCTACTTCCTGCGCCTTGACAACGTGAAGTTCCGCCACAAGGTGGTGCCTGGCGACACGCTCCTGTTCCGCGTCGAACTGCTGGCACCCATACGCCACGGCATCTCGTCGATGCACGGCTTCATCTTCGTGGGCGAAACCATCGTGATGGAAGCCACCTTCACGGCACAAATTGTGAAGAACAAGTAAGAGACCCCATTCAAGTTTTTCCTTATACATTAGGCATGATTAGTCCCCTGGCATACGTACACCCCGAGGCCCAAATAGGCGAGGGTTGCGAAATAGGCCCCTTCTGCTACATCGACAAAAACGTGGTGATAGGCAGCAACAACCACTTCATGAACAGCGTGACGGTACTCTCCGGCTCACGCATAGGCAACGGCAACACGGTGTTTCCCGGTGCGGTGATAGGCGCCGTGCCGCAGGACCTCAAGTTCCGCGGCGAAGACACGACCGCCGAGATAGGCGACAACAACACGCTGCGCGAAAACGTCACCGTCAACCGCGGCACGGCCGCTAAGGGCAAAACGGTGGTGGGCAGCAACAACCTGCTCATGGAGGGCGCACACATAGCCCACGACGTAATGGTAGGCAATGGCTGCATCATTGGCAATGCCACCAAAATAGCCGGCGAGGTGGTGGTCGACGACTTCGCCATCATCTCGGCCGCCGTGCTCATCCACCAGTTCTGCCACATCGGCAGCTACGTGATGGTGGGCGGCGGCACACGCACAGGCCAGGACGTGCCGCCCTACACCATGGCAGCCCGCGAGCCCGTAAAATACTGCGGCCTGAACCTGGTAGGGCTGCGCCGCCGCGGCTTCAAGCCCGAAGTCATCGACGTGCTGCACAAAACCTATCAGCTCATCTACCAGAGCGGCAAACTGCGCGCCGACATCATCACGGAAATACGCGAAACCATGCCGCAAATTCCCGAGGTGCAGTACATCCTGCGCTTCCTCGAAGAGTCGAAGCGCGGCATCATCAGTTAACACCTGCGCCGCCGCACCGCACACCCTCACAAGCCGCGGTGCGATGGCCTTTCATTACTCCCCCTGTTTGCACACAACACTATGCTCTACCGTATTAAGTTCATAAGCGATGAGGTCGACGGCTTCGTGCGCGAAGTGAAAATCGAAAGCGACGCCACCTTCCTTGAACTCAACGCCATCATACTGAAAAGTTGCGGCTATGCCGACGACCAAATGACCTCCTTCTACATCTGCAACGAAGAGTGGGAACGCGGCCAGCAAATCACACGCGAAGACATGGGCGTGGGCTCTGCCGATGAGGACATCTTCGTGATGGACGCTACCCGCCTCAACGAATTCATTGAAGACGAAGACCAGAAGCTCGAGTTCGTGTTCGACCCCTTCAGCGACCGCTGCTTCTACCTCGACGTGGTGGAACTCATCCCCGGCGAACACCTCAGCGAACCCGTGGTGACCCGCTCCAAGGGCGACGCCCCGCAGCAGATTGAAGAACTCGACCTCGACCTCACGCCCAAAGCAGGCAAAAAAGCCGCTGCTGGCGAGTCGGACTACGACGACGAAATGAGCATGTACTCCGACAGCGACTTCAACAGCGACGAAATTGACCTTGAAGGCTTTGAAATAAGCGACGGCCAGCCATACTGACGCACCGTGCCCGCCGCACATGCCCGCCGCAGCCCGAACAGCCGCCACTCCTTTGCCTGCGAGCCGGCGTTCAGGCTGCGGCCTCGTTTGTGTCTTACCGCCCCACTCCTTTATTATATATAAGGAATAGGGAAAGCCCCCTCCCACCCCACCCCTCAACACGCTCTCATCCATGCCCCACAGCCTTACGCCATCGTCAGCCAGCCCCGCGCCCCGCATGCTCGTGGTGCTGCTCGGCCCCACGGGAGTGGGCAAGACGGCGCTGTCGCTCGCGCTGGCCGAGCGTCTGGGCTGCCCCATTCTCAACGCTGACTCACGCCAGATATACCGCCACATGCCCATCGGCACCGCCGCACCCACGCCAGCCGAACGCCAGCGGGTGCACCACTACTTTGTGGAGGAACTGGAGCCCGACGACTACTTCAGCGCCGCACGCTACGAAACCGAGGCGCTCAAGGTGCTTGAGCGCGAATTTTCACAACGCCCCGTGTGCCTCATGGCGGGCGGCTCGATGATGTACCTCGACGCAGTGTGCCACGGCATCGACGACATTCCCACCATCGACGACGACACTCGCCAACTGCTGCGCCAGCGCTACGAGCGTGAAGGGCTGCAGCCGCTCGTCGAGGAACTGCGTCTGCTCGACCCCGCCTACTACGCTCAGGTCGACCTGCGCAACCCCAAACGCGTGGTGCACGCCCTCGAGGTGTGCTACATGACGGGGCGCACCTTCACCTCCTACCGCCTCGGGCGGCGCGTGCAGCGACCCTTCGGCATTTTGAAAATAGGGCTCAACCTGCCTCGCGAGGAACTCTTCGCCCGCATCAACAGCCGCGTGTGGCACATGGTAGAGGCGGGCCTGGCCGACGAGGCCCGCAGCCTGCTGCCCTACCGCCACTGCAACGCACTCAACACCGTGGGCTACAAGGAAATGTTCCGCCACCTCGACGGCGAGTGGACGCTCGAGCAGGCGGTACTCAAAATTCAGCGTAACACCCGCGTCTACGCCAAGAAGCAACTCACCTGGTTTGCCAAGGACCAAAGCATACACTGGCTGCGCCCCGACGACCTCGACGGCGCGCTGCAGCGCATCGCCGAAGGCATGAAACAGCAGGATAGCATATAAATGGATGCGCTGGTGCAGTGTGCCGAAACAGACACGCCGCACCAGCTATAAATAGGCCATCTGACCAAACGAAGGAAGAGAACTCATCCCCCCAAAAACTGCAATCAATAAGCACAACCATGTCAACGACCATTACCAAAATGCAAGTGGCAGCTAAATGCCTGCGCCTGCTTCAGCAGCAAATGCAACGCAGCAACCACCCCACCATGAGGCAGCGGCTGCAAAAGCACATTGACCACCTTACCTGCCTGGGCATACTCGACGAGTACCAACTCGTGGTTTACCAAACAAGCATCGAACTACTGGCCGACGACTACGAAAACGAGCCTAACTACAAGCTGCACAGCGACGGCAGCATGGAGGCAGGACGCTACGACGACGAACTCAAACTGCACGATGCCGAAACGCTGCGTCTGCACGCCGACGGCTCCGCCGACTCCGGACGCGCCAACCACGGCCACATGACGGGCGAATGCATCACCCACAACCGCGTGTTCGAGAAAGGACGCGAAAAGCACTTCGGCTACCAGAACTTCGGCAACGACGGCAGCGGGCTGCAAGGGCACGAGGTGAACAACGACCCCGACGCCCCCATCCTGCAGCGCCTGCTCAAGAACGAAACCCTCACGGGCTGGGAGTTCTTCGTAGGTTTGCTCCTCATACTCCTGGCCATGGGCATCTGCTCCGCCATCAGCATCAAGCTGCTGGGCACCGAGAGCCTCATGCCGCTCTTCGGCGGAGCCACGGTAGGGGGCTACGTGTGGCTGGTGTCGCGCCGCGTGGCCGACATGAACTGCTTCGGCGGCAAGCGTATCCTGTTCACCCTGCTGGCCCTGCTCACCAGCACGCTGGGCCTGCTCGTGCTGCTCTTCTTCCCCAGCAAGGTGCACACAGCACGTGAGCGGCGCTTCAACGACCGCCAGCACAGCCAGCGCGCAGCCCAGGTGCGGCAAATTCTGAACGCCCGCAGCCACAGCTTCACGGGCGACCTTCCCTGGTTCCGCCTCAACGCAGCCGAGATGTCCATCATCAGCGCCTTGCAGAGCGGGCAGGGCATCGACATCCCCGCCGGTCCTGCCCCTGCCGTCGACCCCACCGCCTCACCCTTTGCCACAGGCGGTTCGTCCTCACACGGCAGCCGTGCCGACGACGACGACGACGCCGAGGAGCAGCGCCGCCAAGAGCGCGAACGCGAAATCAGTTACCTTGAAAACCAGCTCTCAAGCGTGGAATCGAGCCAACGCCAAGCCGAAAACGACGCCCAGCGCGCCCGCCAGCAGGGCGACACCTACATGTCGTACGCCCGCAGCGAGAGCGACGAAAGCCGTGCCCGCGACTACGAAAGCAGCGCCGACCGCTGCTACGACGAGGCCCGCAGCTATGAGAGCGACGCCTCACGCTACGCCAGCGAGGCCAGTGACCTGCGCTCCCAAATTTACAACCTGCGCTACTGCTAAGGCAGCACCCGCGCAGCGCCCCCATATTCCCTCCCCCTACCCTGACGGTGGCGGTTGTTCACACGCATCTTGCGCGGAGCAGCCGCCACCGTCAGTTTTTGTCGGCGACGCAGCGCAGCGTCCTGACGAGCCTGTTCCATTCTTCGCATTTACGTTTTCGAGGTGAGTTGTAGATGAAATATTTTGACTATTGGTGTCCGGTAAACTTGTATGAGCGCCCCCAGAAAAGACGGTGCTCGGTCAACGCATTGAAGGCGTTGCCTCCGACGGGATGCCGTGGAAGAAAAATCCGAAAATAGATGCTACGTAAAAAAATTTACGAACGACGTGAGTTTTTTTACGTACTACGTGCGTTTTTTTACGTAGCATCTCCTTTTTCCCATCCCCCATCCCGCCGAAAATAGATGCTACGTAAAATTTTCTTCCTTACTGAAACGCGCGGGCGGCAGGGCTGGGTGCGTTGGCGTAGACCGCTGGGCAAGCAAAAACCCCAGAGCGAGGCTCCGGGGTTGCGAGATACGCCCTCTTGGCTGCCATGGGTGGCGGGGCGGAGGGGAAGGGTTGGATTTCATCCGACCTTTTCTCGCCATGGCATCGCTCAAAGCCTGTCAGCTTTGGCGCTGCTCATTTGGCTTAACGAAAAGGTTGGTTGTCATCCGACCTTTTCTCGCCATGGCATCGCTCAAAGCCTGTCAGCTTTGGCGCTGCTCATTTGGCTTAACGAAAAGGTTGGTTGTCAGAAGGGTGGCAGCGGGCGGGACGCCAGCATCACTCGTTGGTAAAATGCAGGGCGTCGCCTTGGGCCGACACGCGTATGGGGCGTGCCTTGTTCACCTGTCCCGAGAGCAACGCCTTGCTCAGGTCGTTGAGCAGCAGGCGCTGCAGGGCGCGCTTCACGGGACGGGCGCCGAACTCGGGGTCGAAGCCGGCCTTGGCCACAAGGCGCACGGCGGCATCTTCCACGTGCAGCGTGACCTCCTGCTCCTGCAGCAGACGCGCCACGTGCTGCACTTGCAGCCATACTATCTGCTCGATTTGCTGCTCGTTGAGCGGTTCGAACATGATGATGTCGTCGATGCGGTTGAGAAATTCGGGGCGCACGTTCTGCTTGAGCATGTCGAGCACACCCTGCTTGGCCTCATGCTGCAGGCGGGCACGGGCGGCGGCGTCCTTGCCAGACATCTCGTCGTACTTCTGCTGTATGAACTGCGACCCCATGTTCGAGGTCATGATGATGATGGTGTTCTTGAAGTTCACCACGCGCCCCTTGTTGTCGGTCAGGCGGCCGTCGTCGAGCACCTGCAGGAGGATGTTGAACACGTCGGGGTGCGCCTTTTCGATTTCGTCGAAGAGCACGACGCTGTAAGGCTTGCGGCGCACGGCCTCGGTGAGTTGGCCGCCCTCCTCATAGCCCACATAGCCCGGAGGTGCACCTACGAGTCGGCTGACGCTGAACTTCTCCTGGTATTCGCTCATGTCGATGCGGGTCATCATGTTCTCGTCGTTGAAGAGGTAGTCGGCCAGTGCCTTGGCCAGTTCCGTTTTACCCACACCCGTGGTGCCAAGGAAAATGAAGGAACCGATGGGCCGCTTGGGGTCCTGCAGGCCGGCACGCGAACGGCGCACGGCGTCGGCCACGGCGCCGATGGCCTCGTCCTGCCCCACCACGCGCTTGTGCAGTTCTTGCTCCAGATGCAGCAGTTTTTCGCGTTCGCTCTGCATCATGCGGGCCACGGGTATGCCCGTCCAGCGGGCCACGACGTCGGCAATGTCGTCGGCCGTCACCTCTTCCTTCACCATGGCTTCGGCTCCTTGGCGTGAGCGGAGTTCCTGCTGCCGTGCGTCGATGTCCTGCTGCAGGCGTTGCAGTTTGCCGTAGCGTATCTCGGCCACGCGGCCGTAGTCGCCCTCTCGTTCAGCCCGTTCGGCCTCATACTTAAGGTTCTCCATCTGCTGTTTGTCCTGCTGTATCTGCGCCAGCACTTCCTTTTCGCCCTCCCACTTGGCGCGCATATCCTTTTCGCGCTCGGCGAGTTCGGCAATTTCCTTTTGCAGGGCCGCGAGTTTGGCATCGTCACCCTCGCGCTTGATGGCTTCGCGCTCAATTTCGAGTTGACGCAGGCGGCGCACAATCTCGTCGAGTTCGCTGGGCTGCGAGTCGCGCTCCATGCGCAGTTTGGCGGCAGCCTCGTCCATGAGGTCGATGGCCTTGTCGGGCAGGAAGCGGTCGGAAATGTAACGGTGCGACAGTTGCACGGCGGCAATGAGGGCATCGTCCTGAATGCGCACGCGGTGATGGTTTTCGTAGCGTTCCTTCAGTCCGCGCAGAATGCTGACGGCATCCTCAGGCGTGGGCTCGTCGACGAGCACCGTCTGGAAACGGCGTTCGAGCGCCTTGTCCTTTTCAAAATACTTTTGATACTCCTCGAGCGTGGTGGCGCCGATGCTGCGCAGTTCGCCTCGTGCCAGGGCAGGCTTGAGAATGTTGGCCGCGTCCATGGCGCCCTCGCTCTTGCCGGCACCCACGAGGGTATGTATCTCGTCGATGAAGAGGATGATGTCGCCCTCGGCCTGCGTCACCTCGTTGATGACACTCTTGAGTCGCTCCTCAAACTCGCCCTTGTATTTGGCACCGGCCACGAGGGCACCCATGTCGAGCGAGAAGAGCTGCTTGTTCTTGAGGTTCTCGGGCACGTCGCCACGCACGATGCGCTGTGCCAGCCCCTCGACGATGGCCGTTTTACCCGTGCCGGGTTCGCCAATGAGGATGGGGTTGTTCTTGGTGCGTCGCGAAAGGATTTGCAGCACGCGGCGTATTTCCTCGTCGCGCCCTATGACGGGGTCGAGTTTGCCGGCGCGAGCCTCCTCCACGAGGTTGCGGGCGTACTTGCTGAGCGACTGGTAGGTGTCCTCGCTGCTGGGCGTTTCGGCCTTGCGCCCTCCGCGCAGTTCGCCGATGGCCTGCCGCAAGGGAGCCTCGGCCACGCCGGCATCCTTGAGAATGCGTGAGGCCGTGCCCTGCACCTGCAGCAGAGCCAGCAGCAGGGGTTCGATGCCTGTGTAGGTGTCGCCGTCGCTGCGGGCTATGTCCTGCGCAGCCATCACCACCTTGTTGCTGTCTTGGTCGAGGTAAGGCTCGCCGCCCTGCACGCGGGGCATGTGAGCGAGTTCGCTATCGACCACCGCCTGCACGGCGTGCTGGTTGACACCCAACTTGCCGAAGAGGAATTGCGTGACGTTGTCGCCAGCAGCCAGCACGCCGCTGAGCAGATGCACAGGCGTGATGGCCTGATGCCCTGAGCCAGCCGCACGCTGCACGGCCTGCTGCACAGCCTCCTGTGCCTTGATGGTAAACTTGTCGAAATTCATAATGCGTATGTTTTTTATCGTTTTTTTACTCCGTGAATGAGCAGCCACCGCCCGTCGCCCGTGATAGGGGAGCTGCTCACTGCTGCCCCTATCAAACGCGCTGCCAAGCACTGGTTAGATGCCAACTTTTTACACAAAGTGCCATTTTGACAGCAAATGTAGGCGGGCAAGACGGCAGAACATGCCATTACGGTGCGAAACGAAGGGGCGGAACACAAGGGAAAAAAGGTAAAGATGTAAAAGTTCTGGGGTTTGCTTTGTCCTGCTTATTTAATACACTACCTTTGCAGCACAAAACTAAACACATGGTCTTTTTGCCATGTAAACGCTTGAATTTTAACGAATGAGAGTGCCACTCACGTCATCAGCCAGCCCCTGCACCACCCCGCTGTGGCCCGCAGCGCTGCGGCACTCCCGAAAGCATATAACGCAATGAACACGAAGAATTTCCGTCTGGAAACCGGCAAGGCTACGCAGTTTGTGGCCGCCGACGCCGTCAAGGCTTTTGAACCCCGCGTAAAGGCTGCACAGAAGGCTCTTGAAGAAGCCACCTGCGCAGGCAACGACTTCCTGGGATGGATGCATCTGGCATCGTCCACCAGCCCCGAACTCCTTTCCTCCATCAAGGCCTGCGCTCAAACGCTGCGCGAAAACTGCGACACCATCGTGGTGGCCGGCATCGGCGGTAGCTATCTGGGTGCCCGCGCCGTCATCGAGGCACTGTCGAACAGCTTCGAGTGGCTCACCAACAAGGGCGAGAACCCCGTGATACTCTTTGCCGGCAACAACATCGGCGAGGACTACCTCTACGAACTGACCGAATACCTCAAGGGCCGCCGCTTCGGTGTCATCAACATCTCGAAGAGCGGCACCACCACCGAGACGGCTCTCGCCTTCCGTCTGCTGCGCAAGCAGTGCGAGGAGCAGCGCGGCCTCGACATGGCCCGCAAGGTCATCGTAGCCGTCACCGACGCCAAGAAGGGTGCAGCCCGCACCACGGCCGACAAGGAGGGTTACACCAGCTTCATCATCCCCGACAATGTGGGCGGCCGTTTCAGCGTGCTCACTCCCGTAGGCCTGCTGCCCATTGCCTGCGCCGGCTTCGACATCGACGCCCTTGTGAAGGGTGCTGCCGACATGGAGCAGCGCTGCGCTCCCGAGGTGCCCTTCGCCGACAATCCGGCCGAGCAGTATGCCGCCGTGCGCAACGCCCTCTACGCTGCCGGCAAGAAAATTGAAATCATGGTGAACTTCCAGCCCAAACTCCACTTCATGAACGAGTGGTGGAAGCAGCTCTACGGCGAAAGCGAGGGCAAGGACGGCAAGGGCATCTTCACCGCCTCCGTCGACTTCACCACCGACCTCCACTCCATGGGGCAGTGGATTCAGGAAGGCGAGCGCACCATCTTCGAAACCGTCATCTCGGTGGAGAACGCCAAGCACGAACTCCTCTTCCCCCACGACGACGAGAACCTCGACGGACTCAACTTCCTGGAAGGCCGACGCGTGGATCAGGTAAACAAAATGGCCGAACTGGGCACACAGCTGGCTCACGTTGACGGCGGCGTGCCCAACATGCGCCTCGTCATTGAGCGCCTCGACGAGTACAATCTGGGGCAGCTCATCTACTTCTTCGAGCGGGCCTGCGGCATCAGCGGTCTGCTGCTTGAGGTGAACCCCTTCAACCAGCCGGGCGTGGAGGCTTACAAGAAAAACATGTTCGCCCTCCTCGGCAAGCCAGGTTACGAAAAGGAGACCGAGGCCATCAAGGCTCGTCTGGCATAAAAGCCACACCTTATATTATTATATTAGCATTCCCCACACAGGGCCTCACAGCCCGCATGCTATGGAACAAGCTATCAACCTCTACTTACAAAAACGCGGCTTTAAGGCTTTCACCCCAAAGGCCGTGTTTTTCGATATGGATGGCGTGCTCTTCGACTCCATGCCCTACCACGCCGCCTCGTGGGCACAGACGTGCACCAGTTTCGGACTTGAAATGGACAAGACCGAGGCTTACATGCACGAGGGCCGCACGGGTGCTTCGACCATCAACATCCTCACACGCCGCCACTGGGGCCGCGAGGCTACCGAGCAGGAGATAGCCGACATCTACGCCGAGAAGTGCCGCCTCTTCAACGCCTGCCCCGAAGCGCCCAAGATGCCCGGCGCACAGCAGGTGCTCGAGGCCGTGAAGCAGGCCGCGCTCACCATCGTCGTGGTGACAGGCTCGGGCCAGCAGTCGCTGCTCGACCGTCTCAACACCAACTATCCCGGCTTCTTCACCCCCGAGCTCATCGTGTCGAGCAAGGACGTGAAGCACGGCAAGCCGCACCCCGAGCCTTACCTCATGGCCTTGCAGCGCACAGGGCTGCATCCGTGGGAGGCTATGGTGGTGGAAAATGCACCCCTCGGCGTGCGCTCGGCCACAGCCGCCGAAATCTTCACCATCGCCGTAAACACGGGACCGCTGCCCGAGAGCGCCCTGCTGCAGGAGGGTGCCGACATGCTCTTCCCCTCGATGACCGCACTGGCTGAGAGCGGCCTGTTTGCCCAACTTGCCCGCCATGACGCCTAATCCCGCTTTCGACCGCACCGAGCGCCTCGTGGGCGCCGATGCCATGCAGGCCCTGCAGCAAGCCCGCGTCCTCATTATGGGCGTGGGCGGCGTGGGCAGCTGGTGCGCCGAGAGTCTGCTGCGCACTGGCGTGGGGCACCTCACCCTGGTCGACGCCGACACCGTGTGCCACACCAACCTCAACCGCCAGCTCATGGCCACCACGAGCACCTTGGGACGCCCTAAGGTAGACGCTCTGCGCGAACGGTTGCTCGACATCTGCCCCACGGCCGATGTGGTGGCCCGCCGCGAGGTGTTCACCGCCGACACGGCCGCCAGCTTTGCCCTCGACGACTACGACTATGTGGTCGATGCCATCGACTCGCTGCACGACAAGGCCGAACTGCTGCTGCGCGCCTCGGCGGCCCACACCACGCTGTTCTCGTCGATGGGAGCGGCGCTGAAGATGGACCCCACACGGGTGCAGGTGGCGGAGTTCTGGAAGGTGAAGGGCTGCCCGCTGGCCGCGGCCTTGCGCCGGCGCTTCAAGCGGCTCAAGGTGTTCCCCGCCCGCAAGTTCCGATGCGTGTTCAGCGACGAACTGCTGCCCAACCTCGGCGGCTGCATCGAGTACGACGCTCCGCAGGACCACCAGGCGCTCACCGCGCAGCCCGAAGCCGTGGGTCTGCCGCGCAAGGCGCAGGTCAACGGTTCGCTCATGCACATCACGGCCATCTTCGGCCTCACGCTCTCCGGTCTCATCGTGCAGCACATTTGCCGCCAGGCGCAGCAGGCCTGAAGCGGCACACGCCACAGCCTTCATTTCTTTTCACCTCTCAACCCTCTCTCACATGATGCAAGTATGGCTTAGCGCCGCCGGCCTCTGCGGCGCCACGGTTTTAGGCTCACTTCTGGGCTTCTTCATCAAGGAATTGCCGCACAAGTGGAACGACAGCGTGCTGGGCTACTGCGCCGGCATCATGCTGGCCGCTGCCACGGTGGGCCTCATCGTGCCGGCTTTCGACATGGTGCAGGGCACGGCCGTGTGGCTGCCAGCGCTGGGCGTGCTGCTCGGTGCCTGGCTGCTCAACGTGCTCGACCTCGTCACGCCGCACATGCACACCATCACGGGGCTTGATGCCGAGGAGCACAAGCACAACGAACACCTCAACCGCATCATGCTCTTTGTGCTCGCCATTGCCATTCACAAGTTGCCCGAGGGCATGGCAGCGGGCGTAAGCATGAACGGCGACGAGGCCACGCAGTGGACGGTGTCGCTGGGCATTGCGCTGCAAAACGTGCCCGAAGGCATGGTGGTCATCGCCCCGCTGCTGGTGGCCGGCCTCTCGCGGCTGCGCACCTTCATGCTGTCGTTGGCCATCGGTCTGCTCGAAATTGTGGGCGTATGGCTGGGCTTCACGCTCGGCAGTGTGAGCCAGGCCATGCTGCCCTTCATGCTGGCACTCGCCGGCGGTGCCATGCTCTACGTCACAAGCGACGAAATGATTCCCGAAACGCACGCCCACGGCTACCAGAAGCAGGCCACCTACGCCCTGCTGCTCGGCTTCATGTCCATCCTGCTCATGGAGCACGTGCTCGGCGGCTGACGCAGGTTTGTTTTTTTGGGAAAAAGAAATGCTCCGCAAGCGCCTGCCTCACTCCATTATATATATAAGGAGGCCCATCGGTCAGCCATCTTCAAGCCACTCATCTTAACACATCCCCTTATTTATATCTCGTCACATGAAATTTCTCTCTACCCTCCTCCTTGCCGCCCTGCTGCCGTTGAGCGCTGGAGCGCAAACGTATCTGGGCTACACCACGCTGCAGTACGAGCGCAACAAGGGCGTGGGCTTCAGCACCAGCGAAGCCACGCACGGCGTAGCCATCCGTCTGCCCGAAAGCAAGATGCAGCTGCTCAAGGGCAAGCGCATCACGGGGCTGCGTGCCGCCTTCAGCACGCGCAAACTCTCCGAACTTCGCATTTTCGCCACGCACGACCTCACCGCCACCCCCGTGGCCGAGGCTTTGGTGAGCGGCGCTTCCACCTCGGTGGTGGAGTTCGACTTCGACCAGCCCATCACCATCGACGGCCAGCCCCTCTTCCTGGGCTACAAGGCCACCCTCAGCAATGCCGAAGGCGGAAAGCCCTGCCTCTTCGACGAGGCGGCCGACCTCCCCACGGGCTACGTGTGGGGCTATGCCGACGGCGCATGGGTCGACGTGAGCAACCGCGGTCTGGGTGCGCCCATCCTGCAGTTTGTGGTGGAGGGCAGCGCCGACTTCACCGACGTGCTTGTGAAGCCCGTCAACGTACAAGGCTACTGCAAGGCGGGCAGCGACATCAGTCTGCAAGGCGAAATCTTCAACTTCGGCACGACGCCCATCACCTCCCTCACGCTGCAAACCGCGGTGGGCGATGCCGCCGCCAGCCAGCAGGAAGTCACCGGCCTCAACGTGGCACCCGGCGCGGTGCACACCTACTCGCTTGAGGGCATCAACGCTTCACAGCCTGGCGCGCTCGACCTGCGTCTGGAGGTGCCCACCGTCAACGGCCAGACGGATGCCGAGCCTGCCGACAACGCCGTGACGAGCCAGGTTTTCCTCTATCCTGCCAACGTGCAGAAGCGCCTGTTGCTTGAAAACTTCACTGGCCAGACCTGCAGCAACTGCCCCTCGGGCCACGAATCCATCAACACGGCCATCATGGGACGCACCGACGACTTTGTCATCGTGGCTCACCACGCTGGCTACGCCCCCGACCTCTTCACCATGGCCGAGGATGTGGAGTACACCTGGCTCTACAACCTGGGCGGCTCCATCTACGCGCCCGCCGTCACCATCAACCGCCTGCCCTACACCGAGGGGGCCAGCAGCGTTGTCTTCGGCAACACCACCGCGCTCTACGTCACCCTGCCGCAGGCCATCGCCACGGCCGACGCACGCCAGCCTTACGTGTCGGTGGAAATGGAGAATGCCTTCAACGAGGCCGACGGCACGGGCACCGTCACCGTCTACGTGCACACCTTCGTCAGTCCCTCCACGCTGCCCCACGCCCTCAACGTGTGGCTCACGCAGGACGGCATCGTGGCCAACCAGGCTAATGGCGGCACCAGCTACGTGCACGACCACGCCTTCCGCGGCACGCTCAACGGCTCCACATGGGGCGAGAGCATCGAACTTATTCCTGGCGAAACGGTGACGCGCACCATCGACTACACCATTCCCGCGAGCATCACCTCCTCGTATGCCAACAACTACGCCTTCGCCACCGACCCCTCACGCATGCAGATTGTGGCCTTCGTGAGCGACGCTTCTGAGTCGGCACTGGAGTGCGCCGTGCACAATGCCAACGCCATCGGCGTGACCACCAACGGCACCACCTCGGGCATCAGCCAGGCCACGGGCGCAGCCTCCGCACCGCAGTTCAGCACCACCCCCGGCCGCCTCGGCATGACGCAGGGCCTCGGCACGGCGCAGGTGTTCGACGCCGCCGGCCGCCGTGTGGGCAGCCTCACGCAGGGTGCCTCGCTGGCATTGCCCGCAGGTGTCTACGTGGTGCGCTGCGGCGCTCACACCGCCAAGTGGATGGTGAAGTAAGCATTGAAAATCCCCCTCCACACCATTTCGCGGGCCGATGCCGCGCCACAGCGTAGCGTCGGCCCGCTTCCTTTTTTTCTGAGGTGGGTGCTGTCCATCTTAAAATAGAAATCATGCTCCTTATGAAATCTCTCCTCCTCCTTCCCGCCCTCTGCCTGCTGACCGCCTCGCCGGCATGGGGGCAAAGCAAACTCTCGCCCTCGCTGCGCCAGCAACTGGCCTCGCAGCCCACGGCGCGCACGGCTGCCACGCCGCAGGTGCTGCCCGTCTTTATCCACGTGAGCCACAGCGGCATGGCCGACAGTCTGCGCTCCCTCGGCGTACGTGTGGGCACTTGCACCCACTCCTGGCTCACGGCCTACGTGCCGAGCCACAGCCTGCCCGCCGTGGCCGCCTTGCAGGGCGTGCGCTATGTGCAGGGCGCGCAGCCCGTCAGGGCACAACTCGACGTGGCCCGCGCTGCCGCCCACGTCGACGCCGTACAGCAGGGCACGAACCTGCCACAGGGCTACACGGGCCGCGGCGTGGTGGTGGGCGTGGTGGATGCCGGCTTCGACTACACGCACCCCGCCTTCCGCTCCACCGAGGGGCTGCGCATCGCCCGTGTGTGGGAGCAGGCTTACACCCAAGGTACGCCGCCCGAGGGCTACGCTTACGGCGGCGAACTGGTGGGCGACGACGCTCTGCGCACGGCTATGGGCGACGTGGCCGACAACTCGCACGGCACGCATGTGGCTGCCATTGCCGCGGGCAGCAACTGCGGCAACGGCTGGCAGGGCGCAGCGCCCGATGCCGAACTGGCACTGGTGAGCAAGGGCGCGGTGACCACCGACAACGTGAACATTACCGATGCCGTGGCCTACCTCTTCCGCTACGCCGAGGCGCAGCACAAGCCCTGCGTGGTCAACCTCAGTCTGGGCACGCAAATGGGACCGCACGACGGCACCTCGGCCTTCGACCAAACGGCCGACGCGCTGGTGGGCGCAGGCCGTGTGCTGGTAGGGTCGGCCGGCAACTTCGGCGCGGCGCCCCTCCATGTGGCCACCACCGATGGCACGCCGCTGCGCGCCATGTGGAACTACATCACCGCACCCTCCACCGTGAAAACGGGCGGACAGGTGGACGTGTGGGGCACGCCGGGGCAAAGCTTCACGCTGCAGGTGGCTGTGGTGAAATGCTCTACGGGCGAGGTGGTTGACTGCTCTGAAGCGTATGAGGTGAACAGCGCCGAGGGCGGCGATTTCACCTACTCCCCCACCAAGAGTGCCTCGGGCAGCGTGAGCATCACCACCGAGGTCAACCCGCTCAACGGCAAGCCGCACGCCCTGCTCACATCGGCCATCACCTCGGTGCGCTTCAACTACGCCATTGCCCTCCTCATCACGCCCGCCACGGCCGAGGGCCGCATCGATGCCTGGGCCGACGACGTCTACCTCACCTTTGCCACCGACGTGCCCGAGGGCTTCACGCCAGGCAACACCGAGCGCACGCTGGCCGAGATAGGCGGCACGGGCAAGCAAATCATCAGCGTGGGGGCCTACACCTCGCGCAACGTCTACACACCGCTGGGCAGCCAGCAGGAGCGCACCGACGAGGTGATGGGCCAGATAGCCTCCTTCTCGGCCACGGGCCCCGCCATGGACGGACGCATGAAGCCCGACGTATCGGCACCCGGCACCTACATCATTTCGGCCCTCAACAGCCACGACACGCAGGCCAGCGTCTACCCCCTGGCAGGCATCCTCGACGAGGGCGACGGACAGGTGTACAAGTGGGGCTACATGCAGGGCACCTCGATGGCTGCACCGCTGGTGGCCGGCATCGTGGCCACCTGGCTTGAGGCCGACCCCACGCTCACGCCCGATGCCCTGCGCAACGTGCTCGACCACTGCTGCAGCATGCCCGCCGAGGCCGGTGCCACAGCCGACGCCGCCCACTGGGGACGCGGTGCCGTGAATGCCTACGACGGTCTGCGCTACCTGGTGCAGCAGCAAGGCATTGCCCGCGTGCACACGGCCAGTCCGCGCTTTGTGGTGAGCCGCACGCAGGGTGCCCTGCGCGTGCTCTTCACCGACGGCGCGCCGCACACGGCCGTCACCCTCTACGACCTCAGCGGCCGGCCCATGTGCCACGTGGTGCCCACAGCCGGCCAGCACGAGGTGACGCTGCCCACGCACCATCTGCCCGCCGGCACTTACACGCTGCGCGTCGACGGCGAAAGCCTGAAATGCCTGGTGCGCTGACACCCACTCCCCACCCTCTCTCCCTCACAAGGCAGATGCAGCCACGCGGCCGCATCTGCCTTGTGCCTTTCGAGGGGGGAATGGGCAAAACAGGAAACGCCCCTCCCGTGCAAAAACCGAACACGCCCATACGCCTCACGCAACGCAGAAAGGGAGTTGGCGGCCCGCCAATATTTTCAAGAAAAACGTCCACGCTTGAAAAATTTTTTCCCTGCCTTGAAAATTTTTTGTCAAGCGTTGAAAAAATATTTTCAAGCGTTGGAAAAAAATTTTCATGCCTTGGAATTTTTTCTGAAAATAGCCACGGCCCTACGGCGTGCCTTGCAGAAGGATTGGGGCGTAATGGAAGAACGCCGCCTGGTGAGGTCGGCAAGCAGTGGGAGGCTTCGTGGAGGGCTGTTTCGTACCTCCAACAAGCGGCGCAGGGCATGGCATCACCGCGCTGCGCCCCCTGTTTCGGCACGAAATCGTAATTTTGCCGCGCCTGTCAGGCAGGCAACGACTCATCAACGACAAGCATAAAGCGAAACGAAACATGCAGAACTTCGCAGCCATAGACTTTGAAACGGCCAACAACGAGCGCTCGTCGGTGTGCGCCGTGGGCATCGTGGTGGTGCGCGGCGGACAGATAGCCGACAGGTTTTACTCGCTCATCAAGCCCGAGCCCGAATACTACAACTATTGGTGCAGCCGCGTGCACGGCCTCTGCGCCGCCGACACGGCACAGGCCCCCATCTTCCCCACCGTGTGGCGGCAGGTGGAGCCGCTCATCGAGGGGCTGCCCTTGGTGGCGCACAACAAGGCCTTCGACGAGAGTTGCTTGAAGGCCGTGTTCCGCACGTACCAGATGGATTACCCCGACTACACCTTCCTTTGCACTTGCGTGGCCGCCCGCAAACGCTGGCCTGGCGGCCACCACAACCTCGACATCATAGCCGCCCGCTGCGGCTACGACCTGCGCCACCACCACCACGCACTGGCCGATGCCGAGGCCTGCGCTGCCATTGCTTTGGCCATTCTGTGAAGGGCACAGGGCACCCAACTTGTTGTCTATTACACTTTTTATGATAATAGCGGGCCGTAGTGCTAAGAAAAAAATGCTAACTTTGCGGCGTGCAATTACGTATCGGTGTTTGCTGATACCTTTTTTACTCTCTTTTTAACCCCAAATTATTCGCCCATGATACTGAGAAACTTGCGCCGCGCCGCTATGTGCCTGCTGCTGGCAGGCGTGGGGGCGACGATGCATGCTCAGGACTTGATAGCACGACAGGCGCCCGTTGACCGCCGTCTGCGTGCCGTAGATTCCGTGTCCATACAGCGCGCCGTAGAGCGTGACATGCAGGCCGACTACGCCGACCTTCTCTATAGTTCCTGGGTTACGAACCGTGCCCACCCTTACGCCGCGAGCGAGGTGCCCGACAGCTTCCGCATCGACCTGCGGGGCTTCTGCATGCCTACGCCCTCGCGCACCGTGACCTCGCACTACGGCTACCGCCCCGCCTTCAGACGCATGCACAAGGGCATCGACGTGAAGGTGTACACGGGCGACACCATTGTGGCGGCCTTCGACGGCAAAGTGCGCGTGGCACGCTACGACGCCGGAGGCTACGGCTACTACATTGTGCTGCGACACCCCAACGGTCTGGAAACCATATACGGACACCTGTCGAAGCAGCTCGTCGACGTGGACCAGGAGGTGAAGGCTGGCGAGGTGATTGGTCTGGGCGGCAACACGGGCCGTTCCTTCGGCTCGCACCTGCACTTTGAAACGCGCATCTGCGGCGAAGCCATCGACCCCGCCCTGCTCTTCGACTTTGCCGCGCAGGACGTGACGGCCGACTTCTACACCTTCCGCAAGGAACGCTCCAATGAGCCGACCAACCTCATGGCCGACAACGAGCCGAAGCACGACGCCCCCGCCGAAGCACCGAAACAGCGCCCCGTGGCCGCACGCTACTACAAGGTGAAGAAGGGCGAAACGCTCTACTCCATTGCCCGCAAGCTCCACATGTCGGAGGATAAACTGGCCGGCCGCAACAGTCTCAAGTCGCGTTCCAAACTGCGCGTAGGGCAAATTCTGCGTTACTAACCCACAGCCCTCCCCCGAAAAGAAACAAGACAATCATGCCTACAATAAGCCCCGTCGCTCACCGCAGCGACGGGGCTTTGTTTGTAGGGGTGAGGCTCAATGGAAGGAGGCTGACAGTCAGCCCCGACGCATGAGGGGACAGACTTGGTGTAAACGCTGCGCAACCTACGCATGGAAGGCTTTACCTCGCTTCAAGCAAGCCGCGCAGCGGTCTTTGGCCTCCCTATTTTGCTCCTTTCCGTCGGTTACACTCACGGCATAGCATTTGACAGTTTTCCTCCGTTGTACGGCCTCCGTCGCGCCACGGCGTGATGTGGTCGCCTTCCATGAGCGCGATGTCGAACGCTTTATGGCAACGCGGGCAGACATGTTGCTGTCGTTCCCACACTGCGAGTTTGATGTCGTCGGGGAAACTGCGGAGGTCGAGAAAATGCTCGTCGCGGGTTAGCACATAAGGAATGATGCCCGTTTTCTTCTGCACCTCACTGTCCATCATCAGTCGTGAAATTTCTTTGTGAAGCGCTGCAACATCGAGCGTCTGAGAGGCATAGTCATCGTAGAGTCGTGCCCAGTCCAGCCCTTTCATGATGGTGCGGAACTTACGTTGGTCGAAGTTTGTGATGGCCCAGTTCAGCACGTTCTGGAAGTAGGTCCACAAGTTGTTGGCATTGGGATCGTGCTGGTGCGTGGCCATGTAGCCCGTTGGGGTTTGTGGTTTTCCCATGCGCGTTTCATGTTGGGCCATCCATTCAAGTGCTTTCTTCAGGAAATCCTGCCGGATGGGTGTACCGCTGACGAGGTCTTTGCCAAGGCGGTAGGCTCCACAGTTGTTTTTGGAGAAATGGCGTTTGGCATCGCTCACGAAAGGTCCGGCATAAATGGCATTGCGTATTTCCTGCTCATTGAGCGGCTTGCCTGCAATGTTGATAGTTTTGAACCATTCCAGTTTCTCTGACTCTGGCCCTTCGCAAACATACACCGTGAGTCGATAGTCAAGGATTTGCTTTTGCACGTCGGGCGTGAGGTTGAAGAAGTTCTTGAAGTCGACGCTGAAATATCCCGCCACATATTGGCAAAGCGAAAGTGTGCGCTGCTGCCCGTCCATCACCTCGTAGGGGCACTCGGCGTCTGCACTGCGCTTCACCCAGTACATCACGTTTAACGGATAGTTGTGCATGACGGTGTAAATGACCGCCTGCTGCTCGGCGTCGCTGTAGATGAACTCGCGCTGATAGGGCGGCCTGATGTCGAGCTTGCCGCCGTAGCCTCGCACGCCCTGTTCTTCGTTGTCCACGTAACCGTCCACAATGTCGCGTACGGTCACGTCTATTTGTTTAATCGTCATCATAGTTGTTGGGGATGTTTGTTGCGGATAAGGATGCGGACATAAGTTGTTTTTCCATTTATCGTACCATCCTTGTCTTTGATTAAACCATGTGGCTTGAAGGGAATGCAATTATTCTTTCTGAAATCATTTGCATTTAATATCTCGAACTGGTCGGGGTTATACTTATCAAGGAAAGTAATCGGCACACCCATTGCGCCGGCATAATCACAAGGAATGTCAGATGTTTTATCTACGTTTATGGCGTCGTAGTTGTCGTAGCGCGGATAGTTATCGGGAGAATAGCGGCAGACGAGGTCGAAGATTTCGTGACGCCTGTTGTGCTCAAGGTTGGTGAACCATCTCACGCCTTTCACACGAATGAACCTTTTCCCTTGCTCATCAATTCCGCACCCTGCTGCGTTCAGCGGGTAATCATCGGGCACATTAAACTTGCGGTCGCCGCTGGTGATACTCGGCCCAAGCCACAATTTGTTATCGCGAAAAAGAGGAAAGATTTCTTTGCAGGTGATGGCATTCACATTCCCGATAATCAAAAACTTCTTGCCAAAATCCATCATCAGCGCCACGTATTCACGAAAGAGAGAGAAGGGCGGGTTGGTCACGACGATGTCAGCCTCACGCAGCAGTTCTTTGCACTCCTGCGAACGGAAGTCACCCGTTTTCAACTGCGTCATCACATTCTTATCGTTCTTGATGAGGATTTCCACGTCGGTCATGTCCACTGCGCCGTCGCCGTTCATGTCCGTCACTTCTGTGATGACCAACTTGTGGGCTATGCGCTTCTGCGCTTCCTCCGCTACCTGCCATTCGGGAAAGAGCGGGAGTTCGCTGCCCTGAATGGCCGAGCCGTTGTAACAGGTACAGATGAGTTTCTTCAGCCCAAGTTGGTTGAAACGTGAGGCGAAATACTTGAAGAAATTACTTTCGTAGGGGTCGTCGCAGTTACACAGCACGATTTTGCCGCGGAAGTGTTGCCAATAGTGCTGCAACTCGCGTTCGATGTCTTCCAACTGCGTGTAGAACTCATCTTTCCTCGCCACCTTGGCGGCGTTGAGATTCTTGTTTGCCATGAAAAAAGACTGATAGAGATGGGGCATGTCGGCTATCAGTCCGCAAACGCACAAAAAAGAGCGTGGTGCTCTTCTTATCGCGTTTAGCACGGGGCGGCCTCGGAAATGGAACCCCGGAAATCCTATAAGAATGCACCACGCCGTGAGCGTGAGCATTGCTATACAGGATTTCAGGGCGCACCATATACGGGGCAACCCTTCACATATTATTTACGTGCTTTTTTATTCCCAATGAGTTTCCGAGGCTCTTGGCTAAACGCGAAATAATAGCGAATGCAAAAAATGTGTGTTCAGATGTTGTGAAAGCCCAAAGCTTTCGGCGGCGAAAGTAGGCATTTCAGTTGGAACGGAAAAACACACGGCTGAAAAACTGCAAAACGCGCCGCTGTGGCTGTTATGCAGGAGAGGGTTTGGACGCTTTGATTACGGCTACATGGCCAACGCTACACGCGGCGCCACCAAAAAGCGGGGCAAAGGCCGTGGATGCAGCCTTTGCCCCGCTGGGGGTTGGGTGTGAAGCACACGGGGTGCTTAGAACTGGAGTTTGCGGCTGAGGGTGCTGCCGTCGGTGAGCGTGATGCGGAGCACGTAGGTGCCGGCAGGGTTGCCGCTGATGCCTACCTCGCTGCCCTTGGCGGCGGCCACGCGACGGCCGGCGGCATCGTAGAGGCTGAGCGAGGCTACCTCGCCGCCCGTGACGCGAAGCACGCTGGCACCGCGCTGCACCTGGAGGGTGGCGTCGGCAGCCGTGGCATCGGTGATGCCCGTGGCAATGTTCACGGTGAAGTAGATGGCGCTGCTGCGCTGCGTGCCGATGGAACCGTCGTACACGGCGCTGACGCGGAAGACGTGCGTGCCGTTTTCATCCTCGGTGAACTGGCGGCTGAAGGAGGGCTCGGTGAGGAGGGCGTCGTTGGCCTGCGTGCCGTCGATGGTCACGTTGTAGCCCTGCAAGGGCAGTGCGGTGCTCTGCTCGGTAACGACCGACATGCCTATCATCCAGTTGGCGTTGGTGCCGCCTTCGGCCACGAGGGAGTTGAAGTTGCTGCCCTCGTCGATGGAGTAGAGGTCGGACACGCCTTGGTGTGCCAGCTGGTCGTCCATACCGATGGGTGCCTTTTCCTCGTCTACATCGTAGCAGTCGAGAATGAGGTCGTAGGAGCTGTTACGGTCAATCACGATGGGCGTGGGGAGCTTCACCTCGTTCCACTGGTTGAGGGTGTAGTTCTCCACGTAGAGGTCGGTGTGCATGCGCCCGTCGACGTAGAGGTAGAAGGTGAAGTCGGCGTTGGCCGTGGGATAGAAACGGAAGGCATCCACCACGTAGCCGTCGAGGTTGCGAATCTTGGACCCGCTGTAGACGGTCTTGACCATGTAGCTGTAGTTTTGCGAAGCTGAACCCACTACACCGTTGGCGCAGTTGTCGGAGGCGTAGGTGAGGACGGTGCGGTTGTTGTCGGCGCTGAGGTCGCTCCAGGTGGCGTTCATACGCTTGCCGTTCATCGTTACCTGCACGTTCTGGGGCTTGTAGAGGGCGGTGTTGGTTTTGACCTCCAACTGGGTGGTAGCCTTGGGTGTTTCGATGCCCTGCTGCGACACGGCGCTTACCTCGTAGGTGTGCGTGCCGTCGGGCACCTGGGTGAGCAAATGGCCGTCGGCCTCGATGGTGCCCACCTGCGTGCCGTCGGCGTAGAGGTTGTAGTGCTTCCAATCGTCGGCAGTGGCGTTGGCTGAGGAGAACATGAGGGAGATGGGCCACGTCATTTCATACATGGTGGCACCGTTCTCGTTGTCCTGGCGCGACTGGTAGAGGCTGAAGAAGGCTTCCTTGCCCGTGCTCAGGGAGGTGCGGCGCATGAGGTCGGTGTAGCCAGGGATGCAGGTGCCGTAGGTGAAGCCCTGCGTGGTGTAGGTGCCGTAGTCGGCGCTCACCTCTACGCCTACCACTACGTCCTGACCGGCGGGAATGGCGTAGGGCGTGGTGAGGTGCACGCGGTTCTTCTGCCCGTAGACGAGGTCCTTGCCGTCGATGGTCTCGGTGTAGAGAGGATTGTCGGTATCGTCGGGAGCGTAGAAGTTGATTTTCCACGTGGTTTCCTTGCTCATGGGATAGAAGCAGACGTCGCTGATGACCATACCCTTGTCGGCGTAGGCTTTGAGGAGGGAGGCGCGGAAGCGTACGCCCGACTCGTAGGCATACTGGCCGCCGCCCATCTGGTACATGTCGGCCGTTTCATCGGCATAACCGTAGGAGGGCATGGGGAACTGCGGCTTTTCCCACGTGAGTTGCACGTTGTTCAAGCCACGCTGCACGGCCTGCAGGTTGGCGGGTGCCGTGGCGGGCACGGCAGCGAGTGCTACCGTGGCGGGCTGGCTGGCCTCGCTGCTCTGCTGGGCATACACGGCCTGCACGGTGTAGGTGTAGTTGCCGTCGGCCAGGTTCTGGTCCACGTAGTGCAGGTCGGTCACGGTGGCCGTGTTCACCTTCACACCGTTGCGCAGCACGTTGTAGCCCACGGGCAGGGTTTCGGCACCGATGGGAGCGCGCCACGTGAGTTCCACGCCGCCAATGCCGCTGAGGGCGTGGGCACGGAGGCCGACGGGAGCGGGGGTGGTGGTGTTCTGGTCGAGCTTCACGACGATGGAGCGGATGACTTCGTCCTTGTCGTAAGCCATGAAGGCAAAGGTCTTTTCGTCGTCGGAGATGCCATAGGCGCGCACCACGGCGAGGTAGTTGGAGAGGTCGACGCCGAGGCCTTCAAGATAGCTGGCGGCGCTGACCATCTGGCCGTCCTTGATGAAGGTGGCGCTGCTGGCGTCCATCATGCCGGTCTGAGTGTAGCCGCCCACGGTGCCGTTGTTGTTGACGGTGCTGAACTCAAAGGAAAAGAGGTTGTCGAAAGAGGCAACCTTGGTGGCCTTGTGCTCGGGCGTGCTGAGGTCGACCACGCGGTCGTAGCAGAGCACCTTGGTGCCGTCGCTGCTGATGTGGCCAGCACTGCAGAAGGGGCCTACCATTTCGTAGGCGGGCAGGAGGGTGTCGGTGGGGGTGGTCCAGATGGTGGGGGTGCGGTTCATCCTGACGGGATGGTAGCTGTAGCCCGCAGCCACGCCGTCGTCGGTGATGGCGTAGATGCTGCCGGCGCCCTGACCGTTGGCATTCTTGTGGATGAAATACTTCGTCATCTCGCCCGTTTCGAGGTTCCAGGCTACAGGCGTGTAGCAGTTGTCGATAAGGGCCAGACCGCCGAGGTACTTGGCGTTGGGACTGATGGCATAGGCCACGGTGCCGTCGCCCTCTCTCTTCACAGGGTCGATAAAGCCGTTGCCCACGTGGTGCCAGCGGCCGGCGCGCCAGTAGCCGGCGCACTCAATGGTGGCGTGGTTGGGCAGGGCCTCATCGTCCATAAAGGTGCCGGCCACGGTGCCGTCGTTGGCCACACACAGGGCGGTGGAGTTGCTGCCCATGGGGGAGAGTTCGAGCACTTCGCCCGTGGTCAAATCCCAACGGAAACCACGGGGATAGCCGTCGTCGATATTGCCGCAGGCCCACTTGCCATTGGGCGAAAGGCTGATGACCTGATACTCCACCAGCACGAGCGGCGAAGAGAGTATCACTGACTTCTGTGCCTGCACCAGGGGGATGCCCGCCAGCAGGAGACAGAAGAAAAGCATGATTTTTTTCATAAAAGGAATGTTGGTTGATGATGTATGTGTTGTTTCTATTCTCAAACGACCGAGCGGTGCACATTCCCCTCCCTATATATAAGGAGTGATGCGGGGCTGTTTTCCCTCATATATAATAAGGAGTGGCCAGGCTCCGCCTTATGCTCAGCGCACCACTACCTGTGCCGTGCTGCCCATGCGCACCACGTAGGTGCCCTGCGGCAGGTGGCGCAACGACAGGGTGTGGCTGGCTGCTGGCTGTGCGGCCTCGAGCACCTTGCGGCCGTCGGCGGCGTAGACCTGCACCGTGCCGCTCTGGCCCTGGGGGAACTGCACATGGCAGGTGGCGGCGCTCATGCGGCACTGCGGCAGGGCGGCGGGGCTTGCCTGCACGCTACCGATGCCCTCGGACACGCCAGGCCCCGCGACGGCCAGCTGGGCAGCGTTGAGCGGTGTCTTGCTGAAGACGTTGAGCACGTAGGCCACCAGCACGAGGTTGTTGTCGACAGCCGACACGCCCTCGGGCACGGGGATGGTGAACTGGTAGGTGTAAGGCTGTGCGGGCTCGATGCTGGCGGGCAACGAGGCGGGCACACCTGCGAAGGCGCTTTCGGTGCCGCGCGCCACATGCACATAGTTGTTGAGGGGCGCAGTGATGGTGGCGGGCAGGAAGTAAAACTCGTTGTACTTGGTGAGCGTGGCGTTGTTGCTCTGCGGCACAACGGCGTCGACGTGCTTTTCATATACGGCCAGTGCCACGCGGTATTTGTCTTGACTGTTGTCGAGTGCCTCGGCGAATTCGGCCGTCAGCGAGCCCGTAATCAGTTGGCCGTCGGTACTGGCCTGCTGCAGGGTAACGAGGGCGTTGCAGGGCTTCTGCACGGCGGCCTCGAACTTGGTGTAGTCGCGACCGGAGTAGTCGGGGTTCTGCATGTCGCGGTCGAAGAACATGGCGGGCAGGTTATTGGTAACAATGCCTGTATGGAAGGTTTCGCACACCAGCTGGCCGGGGTCGTTGCCGTTGTTGGCGGGATAGTGCGTCACGACCTCGATGAGTTGCTTGCCCATGCGGTCCTGCAGGTGGTAGATGAAGGGCTCCACCGTGGGGCACGAGGTGCACCAGTAGGCCGTGGCCTTGTCGAGGAGCATGGTGCGGGGATAGCGCGTGGTGTAGAGGCTGTCGGCAAGCAGCGCGTGGCGCGTGCCATCGGCCTCGACGGCGTGCAGCGTGTAGTGGCTGTAGGTGTGCAGCGACACGGGCACGTCGAAGCGGGGCTGCACCTCGGCGCCGGCGGGCAGCGTCCAAGCCGTTTGGTCGGCGGGCACGTCGGCGGGGCGCCAGCTGAAGGTCTGGCCGCCGTCGGCCTCGCAGGTGATGGCCTGCAGCTGCAGGTCGCGGCCCACATTCTGCACCCGTGCCTCGACGGGCGCGGTGTCGGCCAGCCCCGCGGAGTGCAGGGTGAGGTCGGTGGTTTGCAGGCACACGTCGGCCAACTGACCTACGTAGACGTTGTCGATGGCCAGCAGGTAGCCACTTGTGGTGGTGTGGCGAAAGGCCAGCCGCACGTCCTTGCCAGCCAGTGAGGCGAGTGAGAGCACACGGCGCTGCCAGTGGTAGGTTTCGCCATCGACCCTGAGGAGCAGCGTGAAGTCCTCGGGCTCGGTGCCACCCTCCGACACGAGCACCTCATACTGCTCGGGGCGGTAGCGGTGCACGCTCTGCGCCTCCCAAGCCAGGAAGGCGTCGTGCACGTCGATGTGGAGCAGGGGCGTAATGAGCCAGTTGTCGGTGGGCAAGTCGTACTGCCGCAGCGAGCAGCTCGCCATCACGCGGCCAGCGTGGTTGTTCACGCCGTCGGCAGGAAACCAGGTACTCTTGAGCGTGATGTTCTTGAAAAACTGCGACTGCAGCGGCATCTCGTCTACGTTGGTGAGCACGTAGTCGCTGTAATCGTTGTTGGAGAACCGGGTGTCGAGATACACCTGCTGCGCGGCGGCGGGGGCTTGCGTTCCTGCCAGGCACAGGGCCAGTGTTGTGGCACGCAGGGCGCGGCGCAGGCGGCCGGTCATGGTGTGTGGGAACATAAATAGGAATGTTTCGGAATGAAGGGTAAGAAATGGAGGGACATGCAGCGGGCACTCCTTTATTATATATAGGGGTGTGCTGGTGTGCATGCTAAAGGCGAGAGGCACGAGGGCGCCCCTAACTGCGATAAACTTTTCATCCCCACTCGGGGCAGGGATGAAAAGTTTTCGCGGGTCGTTCACTACACGGGCATCCGCAGCGAGGACGCACGGCAGGTAAAGGATGACAAACGGCGCATGCGGTGTTTATTTCACCACAATCTTGCCATGGGTGCGCACGCCCTCGGCGGTGGTGAGGGTCACTACATACACGCCCTGGGGCAGATGGTTCAGAGAGATGCACTGCTGTGCGCGGTACACGCCTTCGACAGCACCCGATGTGCCTACGAGCTGCAACGTGGCGTAGGGTTCGCTCACACGGAGCGTGCGGCCCTGCAGGGTAAGCGTGGGCACAGCGGCGCCCGCTACGGGCAGCGTTTCGATGGCGGTGATGACTTCCTCGGCGTCGATGACTACGCCCTCAGAGCGGGTGCGGCCGATGTTGTAGACCGTCTCCACATAGTACGTGCGGCTGCCCGAAGCCTCGGTGCTCCACATGTAGTCGTAAGCCTGTGCAGGGAAGTAGTTGGCACCGTTGTCGGGCGAGGGGTTCTTGGTGTACGACTTGATGTCGTGGTACACGTTGTAGCCCAACACGGGTATGTCGCTCTCGGGAGCGTCCCAGGCCAGGCTCATGTAGTAGTACTCAGCATCCTTCGTGGCGCTGGTGGCGTGGATGTTGGTGGCGTTGGGCAGATAGGTGTCAAACTCCACGGTGATGGGCGTAGTGATGCTGGTGCACACGTTTGAGGTCTTCGTGTTGGCGCGCAGGTAGTAGTCCCAGGCGCCGTTCTGCACCGTTTCGTCGATAAAGGTGAGTGACGAACCCACAGCCTTGGCCTCGCCAATGAGCTGGCCGTTGCGGTAGACCTCGAAGCTGGGGCTTTCCCACTTGTCGTAGGGGGCTACAGCCGTGATGTTCACCGTGTTGAGTTTGTTCTCGTCCTTGGTTACGTGGAAAGCGGTGGGCGCGGTGTTCTCGTAATACTCTGCGTAGGTGTTGAGCACGGGCAGCCCGTGGGTCCACACGCCGCCTTCGGGCGTTGAGGTGAAGGTGTAGGTGGTTACGAGTTCGCCGTATTCGGTAAATTCGTGTTCCACCCTGCTGCTACTCTGCCAGTCGTTGGTCTTGGTGCTCCACTTCTGCTTTTCGTATTGTGCCAGACGGCCCTCCTCGTCGTAGGTCCAGGTTTCCTTGTATTCGGCATCGCCCTTCTGTACGCTGATGATGCGGTTGTCGGCATCGCGCTGCACCTCACCAAACTTGTAGGTGTGGGTCATCACCTTGCGGCCGGCGCCGTCGTATTCATTCTCCATGACGCGCTGGCTGGAGGCGTACTGGCCGTCCTTCACCACGCGGCGGGGCAGGTTGTCGAAGCCGGGCACAAAGTCGGAGTAGTCGAAGCTGGAGTTCACCTTGCCCGTGCTGGCCACGGTGACTACCTCGCGCACCACGTTGCGGCTGCTGCCTTCGTAGCTGTAGGTGTACTCGCGGCCGCCCTTCAGGTCGTGCTTGGCCACAAGGCGGTTGAGGGTATCATACTCGTAGGTAACCAGTGTGTCGGGCTGGGTCCACGTGAAGTTGAAGCCCTGGTTGATGCCGTACTTCGACTTGAGTTCTTCCACCAGATTACCGTTTTCGTCGTAGTTGAAGTAGTTGTATTCGGTAATCATGTAGTCGCCCTCCTTCTCCACAACGTCGGGCGTGTTGTCCACGTCGCCTGCCAGGCGGCCGGCCAGCGTGGTGCGCACCAGGCGGTTGTGACCGTCGTAGAAGTAGGTGGTGAGTTTGCTGGGCACGTTATCGGGCGTCAAACCACCTTCGAGCATTTCGCCCAGCACACCGCTCGTGGTGAGCAGACGCACGGGTTCGGCGTCGAGCTTCACGGCCACGGGCTCGCTCTTGACACGGCCCACGCCATAGACGGCTTCCACGTAGAGGATGTGACATTTGTCATCCTCCGTGTCCCACTTGAAGTCGTAGGTCGTGCCCTGAATGAGTTCGGCACCGTTGAGGGGCTGCGGGTTGGTTACGTAATACTTGATGTCGGCATAGACGTTGTAGCCCAACAGGGGCATACCTTCGATGCTCTCGGGAGCCTTCCAGGCCAGCGTCACCACGTAGTTGGTGCGGCCGTTGGCCGTTTCGGTGGTGCGGCCGGCAATGTGGGCATCCACGGGGGCGTTGAGTGCCACGGCCTGCGTCACGGCGGCCAGGTTGCTCACGTTGTAGCCCTCGGGGCTATCAGCGCTGCCGCGCTGTATGTAATAAAGGTAGTCGCCGTTCTTCACGTCGGCGTCGCTGTAGGTGATTTGACCCGCGTCGAGCGTGGCCTCGCCCACCATCACGCCGTTGCGATACACGTGCCAGGCTTCCATGCCCGTCACAGCCTCGGGGGCAGTGGCTGTGAGGTTGATTACGCCGGGCTTCGTGGCATCGACCGTGGCGGTGAGACTGCTGGGGGCGCAGCCTGCCAGATACTGCTGCTGGTAGTGCACCTGGGGCGAACCCATTATCTTCCAGTCCTGCGAGGAGGTGGAATAGGTGTACTGCGCCTCGCGCTGTCCGCCGTCGGCATCCATGCTATAGGCCACCTTGTTACTCGGCACGAAGTCGGCTGCCGTGGCATTCCAGTAGCTCGTCACCCGGCTGGTCAGCACGCCGTCCTCGTAGGTGTACACCACACGCTGGTAGGGATTCTCCTCGAGCACCACGCCGCTCATGTGGTGGTTGTCGTCAATCTCAGCCTCCTTCACCTTGGTGGTGACGTAGGTGAGCAGGCGGCCCTGCGCGTCGTAGGTGTAGGTGCCCACGTATTTCTGTCCGTAGCGGTCCACTTGGTAGTCGGTCTGCGGAGCGTTCTTCACGCCGGCCAGGAAGCCGGCATAGACGGTGGTCTTGGTCCAATTGCCGTAGCCCGTGGTGTCGTTCTTCTCCACCATGTTGCCGTCGGCCCAGGTAAAGCCCGAGCATCCGCCCGACTGGTCTATCTGGTGCACGAGTTCGTTCTGCTCGTTGTAGGCATTCTGCTCTACCAACGTGGTGGTAGCGGCCCAGTCGCGATACAGGCCGTCGTACAGGCCATACTTGCGCTGGCGCACGCTGAGCAGGTTGCCCTGGGCGTCATACTCGTAGAACTTGAAGTCCTCGGGTATCTGGTCGCCCTCTTGCTCTACCTCTACCGTGGTTTCGCTGTCGCCCGCAATGTTCGACACCAGGAGCGAAGCCACCAGGCGGTTGGCGTTGTCATAATAATAATAGGTCACCTTGGTAGGCATGGGCTTGGTGAGCGCGGCTCCGTACCAGTCGCCCCATGTTTCGGTGCGCTGCACCTGCTCCACCATGGCCGCTTCAGCCTCGGCGGCGTAACCGCGCAAACCGTTGGCATGACGTACCTGCGCCACGGCTGTCTGGTAGGCGAGCATGGCGAAAAATACACTCAGCGTGTAGTACTTTTTTACCATAAGAATGGATGATGATATAGTTTGTTATTCTGGTTTGGGGCGCAAGTTAGTGATTATCTGCCTAATAGACAAAAGTTTTCCTCGCCAACCGCCCACAACACGTTTGTTTTTTCACACCAAATAGCAATCTGCAAGCACGGCTCGTCTGTTTTACATTTACTTATGTTGAAAAATTTACATTATGATAGCCCACTTTCGACAACAACGGCCGTAAGCAGCCTCAGCCCCCACACAGCCCTATCTTTTCGCCGCCACGGAGGCCGAAGCGAGAAATAGGAGAATGGGGCAGCTGGGTGGAGAATATGAAAAATAGAACCTTTTCGTTAAGCCAAATGAGCAGCGCCAAAGCTGACAGGCTTTGAGCGATGCCATGGCGAGAAAAGGTCGGATGAAAACCAACCTTTTCGTTAAGCCAAATGAGCAGCGCCAAAGCTGACAGGCTTTGAGCGATGCCATGGCGAGAAAAGGCCGGATGCAATCCAACCTTTTCGTTA
>SFEP01000088.1 GCA_004557185.1 Bacteroidales bacterium | reverse complement strand
TTTTGACAAAGGGGGCTTGTCCATGATAAGCCGAAAGCCACACTTCTGTTTCTCGGAAAGTTAGGGGTGTAGTCTTAGGGTTTAGCGGACAGTAATAATACCTTATATATAAGCGTCCCCTTAACGCCTCATTCCTTTTTCGCCAATCCACTCCCATGTTATGATTATCTCCCTCCAGCAACTTAACTTTCATGCCCATCATGGTGTACTCCCGCAAGAGCAGCGTACGGGCGGCCACTTCACCGTCGATGTCCGTTTGCACCTGCCCGATGCCGCCTGCCTCTCTGCCCTGGCCCACGACGACCTTTCGGGCACGGTGAACTATGCCGAGGCGCATGCCGTCATTGTACGTGAAATGCAGCAGCTCTCTGCGTTGCTCGAACATGTGGCCTCGCGCATCGCGTCGGCCCTGCTGCATGCTTTCCCCCCCGTGCAGCGCGTACAGGTGTCAGTAGCCAAGCACTGCCCACCCATCGCGGGCTACGCAGGTGGTCCCTGCAGCGTGCAGGTCGACGTGCCGCGCCGTCTGGTGGTGCTCGACTTCGACGGTACGCTGGCCGACACGCGCCAGGGCATACTCGCCACCATGCAAGCCACCTTTGCTGCATGCGGTGCCAGCCTTCCCCCTGAGGCCGATGTGGTGGCCACCATCGGTTTGCCGCTTCATGAGAGTCTCGCCATGCTGGGCGGATGGCAGGGTGAGGCGTTACAACATGCCGTCGACACCTATCGCACCCTCTTCGAGCAGGTGGGCACGTCGCGCATTGAGGCATTCCCCGGGGTGCTATCCACCCTGCAAACCCTGCATGCCATGGGCTGCACGCTGGCCGTTGCTACCAGCCGTGGCCATGCCTCCGTGGTCGAACTCTGCGCCCGCCTCGGCATAGCGCCCTACATTCGTCACGTACTGGCTGCCGACGATGTGCAGCATAGCAAGCCACACCCCGAGGCCGTGCTTCGGCTGCAGACCATTACGGGCGTCCTGCCAGAGCGCACGTGGGTCATCGGCGACACCACTTTCGACGTCGACATGGGCCATGCCGCCCAAGCCCTCACCATTGCCGTCACCTACGGCAACCACACCCCCGAGCGCCTCGCCTCCTCCCATCCGCACCACATCGTGCACGGTTTTGAAGAGTTGCTTCCTCTGATTGTGAAGTGAAAGGGGGGGCAGATGATAGGCTGCCGCTCTGAAGATGAAAATGAAAAAGCTGCGCATTTTCTTTTCTTCTCCGATCACCTTGCGCAACTTTGGCTATCGCCGAAGATAGGCTACACCTCGGCAGAGCAAAGAAAGAAAACACGGTTCTCTTTCTTTGCTCTGCTCTCAGTTTGCACTACTTTGGCTATCGCCGAAGATAGGCTGCACCTCGGCAGAGCAAAGAAAGAAAACACGGTTCTCTTTCTTTGCTCTGCTCTCAGTTTGCACTACTTTGGCTATCACCGAAGATAGGCTGCACCTCGGCAGAACAAAGAAAGAAAAAGATGAAAAATGACTACCTTTGTACCCACAAATCGGGAAATTGGCGAATATGACAACGAACAAGCAATTCAACACCTACAAGGAGGGGCTGGACTTGGAGTTCCTGCGGGAGTATTGCATGGAGCACGGGGAACGGCGAACGTTCCTGCGGGGCGAGACGCTGGAGGAGGCGGGCGAGCCGGCACAGTGGGTGGCGTTCGTGGAGCGCGGATGCTTCAAGTACCTGGTTCACAACGACGAGGAGGGCAAGGACTACTGCACGGGCTTCGCCTTCGAGGGCGAGTTCGTGGCCGACTTCCCCTATTGTCTCGACGGCGACGTGTCGGAGGTGAGCATCGAGGCAGACATGCCCTGCGAGGTGCGCATCATCAGCGGACGCGAGCTGCAGGCACTGTTCGACAGCGACCCGAAGATGATGCTCCACAACGTGCGGATACTGAAGAACCTATTCAAGATGGTCTATGGGCGCGACCTCGACCACTACCGCTACACCGCCCGCAGCCGCTACCGTCGGCTCATCGACCGCTGTCCACAGGTGGTGCAGATGCTCTCGCTGAAGGACATCGCCTCGTTCCTCAACATCACGCCCAGCTATCTGAGCACACTCCGCAAGGAAATGACGTACGAAACGAGAGCAGAGGGCAAGCGTGCTTGCACTATGCCTCGTAAAAAGTCATTGCGGTTTGAGCCTTTATTTTCAGATTTTTCTTTAACTAGTTTTAGAGTTGCACCCTCGGCGACCTGTTTCCGGGCTTCGCCGAGTCGTTTTTTACGCTGTTTTTTGTTGTTTTGCAATCGAATGGTTGCGAAGATTGGCTGCACCTCGGCATAAGAACACGTTCTTCTATTCTCGGTTTGCACAATCTTTGTAGTCGTAAATCCATAAAATAAGCAAAGTAATGAAAGTACTAAACATCATCATTTTTCTTTGTGTATGCTGTTTGAACGCGAATGCACAAAAATACTGGGTAATGGGTCAAATAGTAGATGATTTCACTTATGACCCTATAGATTCCGTAACAGTAAGATTTCTCCGTACCGACAGCACAGAAGTCGAACGTTTTGTCAGTAAAGATGAAACAAAAAGAAACAACCGCAGTTTTGGAGAGAGTATTAGTGCCCCAGGAAAATATATCCTGCATTTTTCTAAACGAGGTTATGAAGATACGTATAAAACAGTAAACTTTCGCTACCAAAAATACCGTATAACAGGAGGTACTTTTGGTCGTGTACTGATGAAAAAGAAACCTTCTCTGACGGAGCGCAGACTTGATGAAGCTGTCGTAACTGCCACCAGAATAAAAATGGTGATGAAGGGAGATACAATACAGTATAATGCCGATGCGTTTCAACTTCGCGAGGGGTCAATGCTGGACCAGCTAATAGCCATGCTGCCCGGTGCCGAGCTGCGCGAGGGCGGCGTGATTTACGTGAACGGCAAGCGGATCTCCAACCTGCTGGTTAACGGCGAGGACTTCTTCCGGGGCAATCCGCGCATAGCGTTGGAGAACCTGCCGGGCTACATGGTGGAGAACATCAAGGTCTACGACCTGAAGCCCGACCTGAACAAGATGGTGGACAAGAACATCAACGTGCGCGATGGAATGTGGGCCGGTGGGTCGCAGACCACGGTGATGGATGTCAACCTGAAGAAGAAATACAGCATCGGGTGGATTGCCAACGGCAGTGCGGGCTACGGCACGGGCAAGCACTACGCCGCCAAGGGTTTTGCCCTGCGCTTCACGCCCCACAGCCGCCTGGCCTTCATGGGGTATTCCAATAATGTATATGGTAATTCATACTATGATGCCAACGGAAACTGGCAAAGTCCCGGGGGCAGCGATAACCAGACCACGCACGAACTCTCCTCGGACCTGCTGGTGAACGACAAGAACAAACGGTACAAGATCAAGAACCTGGCCAGCTTCAAGTGGAAGGAGCAGAAGAACGACGAGTACCAACACACCACAAACTATCTGGACACAAAAGACATCAACGGCATCAGCCGCTCGCACACGGAGCATCGCGATTGGTATATACGCGATATGGGCGAATTTGACTATCAGATGAATGAGAACGAGAAGAACTACTCTATCAACCTGAAGCCCGAGATTTGGTACAACAACTACCGAGGAACCTCGTTCTCGCGCCGGGCCGAGTGGGAGCAGCGCATGACGGAGCGGTATATGGGCGAGGCCCTGGACAGTTTGTTTGCCGAGGGCAGCGGCGACATCTACCGCCAGAACCTGATCAGCAGCCTGCGCCAGACGCAGCAGAACGACGGACACCTCTTCTATACCAAGGGCGACCTGGGAACCTCGTGGGACCTGAACGGCTACGGCACCCTCTATGTGGGGGGGGCGGGCTATTACAGCCTGTCGGCCAACCGCAATCTGTTTGAGAGTGCGGCCTACGACCTGACATCAATGCAAAACCGTTATTCGGACAACGACGCGCACAGCTATGACCTCAGCGGGAATGTGGGCTATAATATCTCCTACCATTTCAAGAAGATTTCACTGGACATCAGCCCGGGCTACAGCTACCGCCAGCAATATCAGTCGAGCAACAAGGACTACTACCGGCTGGAAGATACGGAATATGCCGGCGAGCCCTTCGACCGTCTGGCCTCCATAAAGGATGTGCTGACGCAGTACATCGACCTCACCAACTCGGCATACGCCGATGAATGGAAGCGCACGCACAAACCAGAGCTAGGCCTCTATATGTATTGGTGGAACGACAAGCACCGCAGGTCGAACACCGTGAACCTATCCCTGCCCGTGCGCATGGAGCAGTTGAGCTATGACTACCAACGTGGCCGGATAGACACACGGCTGCACCGCAATTACTATTATTTTGAGCCGAATGTGCGGTACCGCATCGACCACAACGGGAAAAAGCATACCTACAACCTGGAGCGGCACACCACCTTGACCTATAACCTGTCGCATGCCAGCCCCTACAGCGAGTATCTGACGGACTATCGCGATGATGCGACCCCGCTGGTGGTGCGGACGGGCAATCCCGGCTTGAAGGCGAGCGCGCATCACCGCGCGGAGCTGTCGGTGGAGAACAGATACATCACCAAGCGCGTGTACACCTTTAACTGGAATGTGACGTATGACCAGTGGAACAACCTCGTGGCCCAGTCCATGCTCTACGACCTGAAGACGGGCGTGAGGACCTACCGCCCCGAGAACATCAACGGGAACCGCGCGCTGACGGCACAAGCCTATTTCGGTAGCACCATGGGCAAGCACAACCAATGGAACTACCAGCTAACCACCAATGTCAACTATCGCCACAGCGAGGACTATGCTAATTTGGCCCAGAGCGCATCGTCCCAGCGTGTGGGCACCGATCGTGTGCTAACCAAGCAGCGGTTCAACGTGTACTATTCCCGCAACTACTACAGTCTCTCGGGCGAGGTGAACGGCGAATGGATACATGCCATCTCCTCCCGCTTCGCCAATCAGAACGTGTTCAACATCAACTATCGCGTGAGCGGCGGCATGCCCTTGCCGTGGAAACTGCAGGTGAACACCTCGCTGCTGCTGACCACGCGCTATGGCTATGACGATGACAACTTCAACACGGCGCAACTCATCTGGAGCGCCCGCCTCAAGCGTTTCTTCCTGAACGGCCGTCTGGGCGTGGAAGTGGAGGCCTTCGACCTGCTGAACCAGATGTCGAGCCGCAGCTACAGCCTGAACGCGCAGATGCAGACCGAGAGCTACAGAAATGTGCTGAGACGATATGTGATGTTCAACATTTCGTTTCGTCTAAACAAGGAACCTAAAAAATGATGAATTAGCCATTATCGGGAGCAGAAATTGTCCTCAGATAAATATTGAGGAGCACCTCAAATTTATCCCAGACACCATCGTAAGTGGCGGCGCCAGGGGTGCAGACACTTACGCGATGGACTTTGCTCGCCGACACGGCTTGAAGTTGATTATCTTCTATCCCGATTACGAGAAATTCGACAGGCAAGCACATCTCATTCGTAACAAACTCATAGTCGAGGAATGCGATTGCCTGCTTGCCTTTTGGGACGGCCAATCAAGAGGAACGAAGTTCACTCTTGACTATGCCAAAGAAAAAGGCAAGCCCTTCAAAATTGTACAAATCTAAAATCCCGCCGCCGAGCCTAACCAGCCCGGCTGCGTGTCTTTTCTACCTCCCCTTGTCGTTCCTACCTTTGCCATATAACCAACTTCGTTTCCCCTATGGCAAAGGAACTCACTGACATTCTCAAAGCTGCGGCGGAAGTCCGGGACGAAACCGCCATGCAGCAGAATACCGCAACCCGAGTGGGCGGCGTGCTGACTGACCTTGCACAATTCGTGGGCGAGGCCGTCTTTGCCGCCGGAATGACCGCCAAGACCAGTGCCGCGGGCGTGTCGCTGCTCATCAAATACTACAATGCGGACGGACAGCCCTATACCAAGGAACTGCCACTGCCCGTGGGCAGCCTGCTACGTGCTGGCGTTCTCACGCCTGCACAGTTGGCTGACCTCAATACAGCCGACCGCAACGAAACCACCGCGCGGCAGGCCTCGGACGCGGAACTGCTGCGCCGCATACAGGGCAAAAGCACCAGTTCCTCGGCCTATTCCGCCCCCTGCATCAACCTCGGTGACCTATGGGTCATTTTGCGTGGTGCAAAGTAGTATTTACCATTAAAGACTAGCTTTACATAAGATCCAACCTCTTCAAAGTAAAGTTAGAATGAACAGCGGTTCTAAACATACAATTAAGTATGGCGTCCGCAATGGTATCCAAACGTACAAGTGTGCAGATTGTGGTCATCGTTTTCGCAACAGCAGACTTCCACCAGACTTGGAACTATGGAAGATGTATCAAGAGAATAAGCAGACAGTAGCGGAATTGGCTGCTTCTTTAAGAACGAGTCCTTCCACTATCAAGCGTAGGCTACGCAACATCGCGATAGAATGGAAGCAGCCTCCTCTAAGCGGGTCAATCACCCTCCCCACCCGTCAGGTGCTCCAGCAGGCCCCCGGCGGCGTCTTCGAGGAGGTCGAGGACGTGCTCGAAGTCGGCATCGTCGCCATAGTAGGGGTCGGGGATGAGGTCGGCGGTGTGGGCGGTGAGGAAGTCGGCCATGCGGAGCATCTGTGCCTCGACGTGCGGCGCACGGGCGGCCAGGCGGGTCAGGCCCTGCATATTGCGCTCGTCCATGCCGACGATATAGTGGAAACGGGCGAAGTCGGCCACGGTGACGGGGCGCGAGCGGTGGGTCAGGCGGTAGCCGCGGCGGGCGGCATGGCGTATCATGCGCGGGTCGGAGAGTTCGCCCTCGTGGTAGTCAATCAGGCCGGCACTATCTACGGCAAATTGGGCCGAGAGGCCGCGGCGCGCCACGAGGGTGCGAAACACCTCTTCGGCGGCGGACGAGCGGCAGATGTTGCCTAGGCATACAAATAATATGTGTGTCATCGTAAACTAAGTATTATATGTGTCGTACAAGGGGTT